>NZ_CP019937.1:1097500-1397500 GCF_002117445.1 Ketogulonicigenium robustum | reverse complement strand
TGGCGCATGCCGCCCGAAAACTGGTGCGGATAGGCGTCAATCCGGCCGGCGGCGTCGGGAATCCCCGCCTCGGTCAACAGGGAAATGGCCCGCTCGCGCGCTTTTTCGGCGGTCAGATCCATGTGCTGGCGGATCGTCTCGACCAACTGGTCACCTATGGTGAACAGCGGGTTCAGCGACGTCAGCGGGTCTTGGGTGACAAGGCCGATGCGCTTGCCGCGCAGCGTGGCCATCTCGGCCTCGGGCAGGTTGTCGATACGGGTGCCCGACAAATACACCGCGCCGCCGGTGATGCGCCCGGGCGGTTCGATCAGTTGGATGACAGCGGCGCCCGTCATCGACTTGCCCGCGCCAGACTCGCCCACAACGCCCAGAACTTCGCCCGCGGCGATTTCAAAGCTGACGCCCCGCAGCGGGCGGAAGTTGCCGCGCCGAAGTGGAAAGTCCACCACCAGATTTTCGACTTTCAGAACAGGAGGGGTCATTTACGCAACCTCGGGTTCAGGGCATCGCGCAGCCAGTCGCCAAGAATGTTGACCGAAAGCGCAAGCAGGACAAGCGTGAGGGCGGGGAAGGCCAGGATCCACCACTCGCCCGAGAACATGAATTCGCGGCCGATGCGGATCAGCGTGCCAAGGCTGGGTTGTGTTGCCGGAATTCCGACGCCCAGGAATGACAGGGTAGCTTCCTCGATGATGGCCAGCGCAAGGCTGATGGTGCCGATCACCAGCACCGGCCCCATCACGTTCGGCAGGACATGCTGCACGATAATGGCCAGCGGGTTACGCCCCAGCAGGCGCGCGGCGTTGACGTAGTCTTTTTGGCTTTCGACCATGGTCGACCCGCGCACCGTACGCGCGAATTGTGCCCAGTTCGATAACCCGATGGCCAGAATCAGCACCCAGACGGCCATAGCATTGCGTTGGCTGGCGGGCAGGATGCCTTGGGCGACACCAAAGATCAGCAGCGCGATCAGGATGGCAGGGAACGACAGTTGCACATCGGCGATACGCATGATGACGGCATCGACTGCGCCGCCGCGATAGCCCGCGATCAGGCCCAGTGTGATGCCAATCAGCATTGCAAGGCCGGTGGCCATGAACCCGACGAACAGCGACACGCGCGACCCGTAAAACAGCGTCGACAGGATATCGCGGCCTTGGTTATCGGTGCCAAGCAGATAGGTGTTGCCGGAAAAGCCTTGGCCGCCCGGCGGGGTGAAGCCATCCATCAGGTTGTTCGAGGACGGGTTGAAGGGGGTGTAAGGGGCGATCCACGGCGCGAATACGGCCATTGCGATCAGCGCGAAGGCGACAATCGCCGCGACGATCACCACTGGCGAGCGGCGGAACGACCACCAGATATCGCTGTTGAAAAACCGCTGTAGGCGGGTCGGGTTGGTTTGGGTTTCGCTCATCTTACGCCCCCGCACGTGCGCTGATCCGTAGGCGTGGATCAACCAGATAATACAGAATATCGACGGCCAGATTGATCACGACGAAGACCAACGCGATGAACATCAGGTAGGCGGCCATCACAGGTACATCGACCGTCGCAACCGAATTGATGAACAGCGATCCGACCCCCGGCCATTGAAAGACCGACTCGGTGACCACCGAAAACGCGATGATAGACCCCAGCTGCAGACCCGTGATGGTGATCACCGGCACCAGCGTGTTTTTCAGCGCGTGACGGAAGTTGATGACGCGTTCGGGCAAGCCGCGGGCGCGTGCAAAACGGATGTAGTCTTGGCGCAGCACTTCCAGCATCTCGGATCGCACAAGCCGCATGATCAGCGTCATTTGGAACAGCGACAGCGTGATCGCGGGTAAAATCAGCGACCGCAGGCCCGATTGCGTCAAGAACCCGGTGCGCCACCACGGGGTAACCTCGACCGTCTCGCCCCGTCCGAACGAGGGGAGCCATTGCAATTCGACTGCGAAAAGGTTCATCAGCCCCGTGCCGATCAGGAACGTCGGCAGCGACACCCCCACCAGCGACAGCGACATGATTAACCCCGCCCAGAACGAGCGGCGCTTGAGCGCGGTGAAAATGCCAAGGCCGACCCCGATGACAAGTGCCAGCACGACCGAGACGAACGCAAGTTCCAGCGTTGCCGGCAGCCTTTCAAAGATCAGCTGTGTGACCGGCAGTTGCAGCCGGTAGGAAATTCCGAAATTGCCCTGAAGCGCATTGGTGACGAAGGTCCAGAACTGGACGTAGAACGGGTCATTCAGGCCCAAGGATTGCCGAAGCCGCTCCATATCCTCGATCCGGGTGTCTTGGCCCACCATCGAGGCCACAGGATCGCCAACATAGCGGAAGATCATGAAGGAGATCAGCGAGACCGCCAGCATGACCACCACAGACTGCGCAAGTCGGCGCAGAACGAAAACCAACATGTGGTGAAACTTTCTTGATCTGGTGGCTTACCGCGCAAGGGGTAAGCCGAGAAAGGCCCGCCGTATCACTACAGCAGGCCCGGCGGGATCAGCCGATTATTCCGACAGCGTCACACTGTGCATCAGCACGGTGTTTTCGGGGTGGACGGGGATCTCGAGGTTGCCGCGCGAGGCATAGGCCAGCACCTGATTGTGGATCGGCAGCAGCATACGTTCTGCTTGCACGATGTCCCAGATGGCGGCGATGGTCGCGTTGCGTTTGTCCAGATCGACTTCGGTGCCAAGGGTTTCGATCATGGCATCGACTTCGGGGTTCGAATAGAGGCCGCCGTTATAGGCGCCGTACGACCCTTCTTTCGTGTGGATCAGGTCGTTGAAGTTGTATTCCGAATCGAAGGTCGGAACACCCCAGCCCAGCAGGTAGAAGTCGGTCTCGTTCGCGGTGATCAGCGGCGAGTGCTGCGCGACGGGGCGCGATGCCAGCGTCGCTTGGATGCCGATTTGCCCCAGGAAGTTGACCATGGCCAACGAAATAGCTTCGTCGTTGACATAGCGGTTGTTGGGCGTGTCCAGCGTAACGGTGAAGCCGTCTGGGTAGCCCGCCTCGGTCATCAGCTCGCGGGCGCGGGCGACGTCGGGTGCGGGGTAGGCGTCCAGTTCTTCGGTCCAGCCGTTCACGAACGGCGGTACGACGATGCCGGTCGGAACCGACTGGCCGCGCATGACAACGCGTTGGATCGCGTCGCGGTCAACCGCCAGGTGGATCGCCTCGCGCACCAGCGGGTTTGCAAACGGGTTCGCATCGGTCACATTCGACGACTTCAGCGGCGCATCATCCATGCGATAGGCAAAATAGATGCTGCGGTTTTCAGGGCCGGTGGTGACGTTGATGCCATCGCTGGACTGCAACCGTTCGATGTCTTGCACCGGAACGTCCTGCACGAAATCAACCTCGCCCGACAGCAGCGCGGCAATACGCGTCGCGTTTTCGGTGATGGGCAGGTAGATGATTTCGTCGATCTGCGGCTTCTCGGCCCAGTGGCCATCGAAGGCGACAAGGCGCGAGCGCACATCGGGGTCGCGCTCGACCAGCGTGTAGGGGCCTGTGCCGTTGGTGTTGCGCACGGCATAGTTTTCTTCGCCGGCGGCAAAATCCTGCACCTCGACGACGTTGTTCGCCTCGGACCAGTCTTTGTCCATGATGAACGTGTTGGTCAGGTTGTTGGGATAAAGCGGCGAGGGGCCAGTCATGTGCACTTCGACCGTGTGGTCGTCAACGGCGACAACCTCGGCGATGCCGACGTGCAGCTGGCGCATGTTCGATTTTTCCGAACGGGCACGGTCCAGCGAGAAGACGACGTCTTCGGCGGTGAACGGGTTGCCGTCATGGAAAACCACGCCTTCGCGCAGCTTGAAGACCCAAACGTTGGGGTCGTCTTCCTTGATATTCCATTCGGTGGCGAGACGGGGCACCAGCGCGCCGTCGATCCCGCGATCGACAAGCGTCTCGTAGATGTGGTGCGCAAAATTGTGGGTGACACCCTGATTTTGCGAATGCGGGTCGAGGGTCAGAGCGTCGCTGGAGCGTGCCCAACGGATGGTTTCTGCCGAGGCACCCGTGACCAGCATTGTGCTGGCAAGCAGTGCGGCCGTGATGCGCAGAAAGGTCTTTGACATAGGTCGTCTCCGATCTTGGTGTGTATCTTACCCGCTCCGGACTACAAAACGTTGGCTGTCGTAAAACAATTACTGGAAATGACGTACGGGTTGGCTGGGTGCGACAAACTTGCACGTTGCATGCCGTTTTCTCAACTCTTCTGCACGAAAAACGGCGGTTTTTTTCAAAAGGTAAAACTTTTTGCGAAATTTCAGCAACAAAGCCCTGATTTATTGCATCTCTTAACTAGGGTGTTCGTAATAACTCTCGGATATTTCGCGCGCTTACCGTAATTATGCATGCAAACGACACGATGGCGCGAGCCCCGCGCAGCCGCACGTTTTACAAGAGGTCACGTATGGCGAACACTCAAGGCACCGAATCGTCCGCCAAGCCTGCGACAACACCGACACCCGCCGCCGATATGGCCAAGCCCGAATGGGCCATGTCGCGGCGCGAATTCGAAAACGCGCGTCGCGCGCGCGAAGGGCTGCCGCCCAAGCGGCGCAAATGGCCATGGATTGTTCTGGGCATTGTGGTGTTGGCCGGTGGCGGCGCGATTGTCTACCAACAGCGCACCGCCGCTGCGGACGCGCAGCAAGCCGCCGCCGCTACACAAGCCGTGCCAGCCGATGCCCCCCGCCTGCAGGTGAATGCCGCCGAAAATGTCGTAATGGCACCCACGCTGTTGCAGCGGCAGGTCAAGGTTACGGGTGCGGTGGCGCCGGCCAATAGCGTCGCCTTTTCCAGCGAGGCCAGCGGCGTCGTCGAAAGCGTCTCCGTGCGCGTTGGCGATCAGGTGAAGGCTGGTGATGTGCTGGTGCAGGTCAATGTCGAGGCGCTGACGCTGCAGCTTAATCTGGCGCGCTCGAACGCGGATGCCACGCGGGTGCAACTGGAACTGGCCGAGGCGCAACTGGCGCGCGTGCAGGAACTGGTTGGGCGCGGGGTTTCGACCAACTCCACGCTGGACGAGACGCGCACCAACGTCGAGGCGCAGCGCGCGAACCTGTCGGCGATGCAAGACCAGATCCGCTCGGCCGAATTGAGCTTGTCGAAAGCGACCCTGCGCGCGCCGTTCGATGGCGTCGTGTCCGAACGCAATACAGACCCTGGGGCCTTCGTGTCGATTGGCAGCCAGCTGCTGACCATCGTCGATATGTCGCGCATGGAAATGCAGGCCAACGCCGCCGTCACAGATAGCGTGCAGCTGGCCGTAGGCCAAAAGGCGACCATCACCGTCGACGGCATCGCGGGCCGCACATTCGAAGGGGTGGTCGAACGTATCAGCCCTGTTGCAACTACCGGCAGCCGCACGATTCCGGTCAGCATTATGATTGATAACGCCGACGGCTTCCTGCGCGGCGGCATGTTCGCCATTGGTCAGGTTGTCACACAAGAGGAAGCCGATGCGCTGGTGCTGCCGGTCGGCGCCATCCGGACCGAGGGGGGCACGAACTACGTGCTGGTGGTCGTTGACGACAAAGTCGAACGTCGCGATGTGACGCTGAACACCGACTGGTCGCGTGAACAGGTGCAAGTGTTGACCGGCCTTGCGGCGGGTGACCGTGTGATTTCGCTGCCGCTGTCGGGCTTGGCCGCGGGCGACCTTGTCACCTTCGTCGAGGATTAAGCATGTTTCTGACACGCATCAGCGTCAATCAGCCCGTCTTCGCCGCGATGGTGATGATCGGGATCATGGTCCTCGGGGCTTTTTCGTTCAACCGCTTGGCGGTCGAGCAATTCCCCGACATCGACTTCCCTGTTGTCGCGACCGTGGTGACCTATCAGGGCGCATCACCCGAAGCGGTCGAGAGTGACCTCATCAAGCCGATCGAGGATGCGGTGAATACCATCGCGGGGATCGACACGATTGAGTCCATCGCGCAAACCTCGCGCGCGATGGTCATTATGACCTTCAATCTGGATGTGCAAAGCAGCGACGCCGTGCAAGACGTGCGCGAAAAGCTTAGCCAGATTTCGGCGAACTTCCCCGATGCGGCAAACGATCCGGTGATTTTGCGGTTCGATCCATCGGCTATGGCACTGATTTCACTTGCTATCAGCTCGGATGACATGGCCCCCGAGGACCTGACCCAACTCGCCGAAGATACTATCGTGCCGCGCTTGTCGATGATCAACGGCGTGGGTAGTGCGTCGGTGGTGGGCGGACTGGACCGGCAGGTGAACATCTCGCTCGACCCCGACCGGATGAACGCTTTCGGTGTCACCGCGACCGAGGTTCTGTCGGCCGTCCGCGCCGAGAACGTCGATATTTCGGCGGGTGAGTTCGACGATGGCGTCGAGGTGCAATCGGTTCAGATCGAAGGCAAGATCGCGCGCGCACAGGACTTTATGGACATTATCGTCGCGCGGCGCGGCGGCCAGCCCGTGCGGCTGGGCGAGGTGGCCCATGTCGATCTGGGCACGGCCGAGGTGTCGTCGTTGGCGCTGCTGGATGGGCAGACGGCGCTTGCGATTGATGTGGTGAAGCAGCAGGGCGCCAATACCGTAGGCGTCGCCGAGGATATCCGCCACACCGTCGCCCAGTTGATGGAACGTGACCTGCCCGACAATGTGCGGGTCGAGGTGGTGGTCGACGGTTCGACATCGGTCGAAGAAAGCTACCACACTGTCCGCGACATGATTATCGAAGGGGCGGTTCTAGCGACGTTGATCGTGTTCCTATTCCTCAATTCGTGGCGATCGACGGTTATTACGGGGCTGACGCTGCCGATCTCGTTGATCGGGACGATGACGGCGCTGCTGGCGCTGGGCTTTACGCTGAACGTGATGACGCTGATGGCGCTGTCGTTGGCGGTCGGGTTGTTGATCGACGATGCTATCGTGGTGCGCGAAAACATCATGCGCCACCTGCACATGGGCAAATCGCATATTCAGGCGGCCCTCGACGGGACGAACGAAATCGGCTTGGCGGTTCTGGCCACCACGCTGTCGATCGTCGCGGTGTTTCTGCCCGTCGCCTTCATGGAAGGGATCATGGGGCGATTCTTCCTGCAGTTCGGCGTCACCGTCGCGATTTCGGTTATGATTTCGATGTTCGTGGCCTTTACACTCGACCCGATGTTGTCGTCGATCTGGTATGATCCGGCTGCCGATAAAAACACCAAAAAAGGCCCAGTTTGGCGCACAATCAACCATTTTGACCGCTTTTTCGAGGCGCTGTCGCATGGCTACCGTAGCGTGCTGCGCGGCGCGCTGCGCCACCGCTATACCACGCTGCTGCTCGCGCTGCTGGCGCTCGTTGGGTCGTTCGCGCTGCTGCCGCGCGTGGGTGCCGAATTTGCGCCTGCGGGCGACAACGGCGAATTCACGGTGACGTTGGAGACGCCCGCCGGATCGTCGTTGGATTATACCGCGCTGAAAATTCGTCAGGCGAACGACATCCTGCACAGCTTCCCGCAGATCGAGCGGACGTATGCGACCGTCGCCTCGGGCAGTTCGGTTGATGGTACCACGACAGCGACGATCAATGTCAGTATGGTCGACAAAGACCAACGCAGTATCACGCCCACCGAAATCACCTTGCCCGTCCGCGATGCATTGCGCGCGCTGCCGGGGGTGGATGTGAAAGTCATGGCCGCCAGCGGCATGGGCATGAACCAGGCCCCCATACAGGTGCGCATTCAGGGCGAGTCGCTGGATGTTCTGGGCCAGATCAGCAGCGAACTTGTAGGCAAGCTGCAGCAGATTGAGGGGCTGGCCGATGTAAACTCAAGCATGTCGATTGCGCAGCCGGTGATCGGCGTGCGGGTGAACCGCGATGCGGCCAGTGATTTGGGGCTTTCGATGTCGTCGATCGGCGCGGCGCTGCAGCCGATGATGGCCGGGGCCGATGTCGGGGACTGGAACGATAGCGACGACAACAGCTACGCCGTTTATGTACAACTGCCGCGTGCCGTGCGGACGAATCCCGCCGAACTGGGCAAGCTGCCTGTGGGGGCAGGTAGCGACGGCACGCTGATCCGGCTGGATCAGGTGGCCGACATCACCGAATCCCTCGGCGCATCGGAAATCAACCGGTACAACCAGATGCGCACGGTTCTGGTCGAAGCCAACCTTGCGGGCGAGGGGTTCAGCACCGCTATGCAGGCCACCCAAGCCGCTATCGACAGCCTGAACCTGCCGACGGGCTACCGCGCGTCGATGGGCGGCGAGGCTGAAGATTTGGGCGATGCCGGATCGTCGGCGATGCAGGCGCTGCTGCTGGCCGTGATCGCAATCTATCTGGTGTTGGCGTCGCAATTCGGCAGCCTGCTGCAACCCTTCGCGATCATGATGGCGCTGCCCTTGTCGCTGATTGGGGTGATTGTGGGGTTGTTGATTGGCGGGTCGACGCTGAATATCTATTCGGCGATCGGGTTCATCATGTTGATGGGGCTGGTGGTGAAGAACGCCATCTTGCTGGTCGATAACGCCAACCAACACGTGCGCGGCGGCATGAACCTGTATGATGCGCTGATCGAGGCGGGCTTTACGCGGTTCCGCCCGATCATCATGACCACGCTTGCGATGATCTTCGGTATGCTGCCAATGGCGCTGAACATTCAGGGCGGATCGGGGCAGAACGCACCCATGGCGCATGCCGTGATCGGGGGACTGATTTCCTCGACCATTCTTACGCTGGTGGTGGTGCCCGTGGTGCTGACGTTTATCGACACATTTGGTAAATGGGCACGCAAGTTCTTCCCGACTGCCCCCGACCACGGGGCCGAGGCAGGCCACTAAACCCAAAGGCCCCGCACATCGCGGGGCCTTTCGCGTCTCGTCATCTGGCATCCTTTGCGCTATAGCGCGGCCAACCCCCGTTAGATGAGCCCCCGATGTCCCCGACCGCCCCGCAGACCGTTACCGAGAAAAGCCGCCTCTCCGTCGCGCCGATGCTGGACTGGACGGATAGCGCCTGCCGTGTGTTTCACCGCCAGTTCAGCAAAAACACGTTGCTGTATACCGAGATGGTGACGGCGCCGGCGATTGTTCACGGAATGCGCACGCGGCTGCTGGATTTTCGCGCGGCTGAACACCCTGTCGCGCTGCAGCTTGGCGGCTCGGACCCCGCGCAACTGCGCGAGGCTGTGCGCATCGCGGCCCCGTGGGGGTATGATGAGATTAATTTGAACTGCGGTTGCCCGTCCGACCGCGTGCAGTCGGGTAGCTTCGGCGCTGTGCTGATGCGCCAGCCTGATCTGGTCGCGGCCTGCGTGTCCGAGATGATGGCGGCGAGCCCCGTTGAGGTAACGGTGAAATGCCGCATCGGGGTGGACGATCAGGATCCGCAGGAGGTTTTGCCCGCGTTTTTGGAAAAGATCGCTGCCGCCGGTGTGCGCCGAGTCACTATCCATGCGCGCAAGGCGTGGCTGCAGGGGCTGTCGCCCAAAGAAAACCGCGATGTGCCGCCGTTGGATTATGATCTGGTCTTCGCCATGAAAGCGGCGTTTCCGCAGTTGCACATCAGCTTGAATGGTGGGGTTAAATCACTGGCCGCAGCGCGTGAATTACTGGATCGTGGGCTTGACGGTGTCATGATCGGCCGCGCCGCTTACCATGAACCGGCCGACATCTTGGGTGCGGCCGATGCGACGATTTGGGGGGCTGGCACCACGACGACCGCCGAAGACGCCGTCGTTGCGATGTTCCCCATCATCGAAGATCACATTCAGCAGGGCGGGCGGCTTCACCAGATTACGCGGCATATGCTGGGGGCGTTTGCAGGGCGCCCCGGCGCGCGTCACTGGCGGCGGATTCTGTCCGAGGAAGGCACGCGCGATGATGCGGGCGTTGCCACGGTCGAACGGGCGCTGGCCGCCGTCATCAGCTTAGCGGCTTAGATATTCCAGCCGGTCCAGCGCGCCTTGCAAGATAATCCCTGCGGCGACGTGGTCGATCACCTCGTCGCGGCGCTTGCGCGATGTGTCGGCCTCTAGCAGCGCGCGCTCGGCGGCGACGGTCGACAGGCGCTCGTCCCAATAGGTGATGGGCAGGTCCGTCAGCCGCGACAGGTTGCGGGCGAAGGCGCGGGTCGACTGCGCGCGCGGCCCCTCTGATCCGTCCATATTCAGCGGCAAGCCCAAGACGATTCCGGCGATATTACGGGCGGCGACGATTTCCAACAGCCGCGCCACATCCAGTGTAAACTTCTTGCGTTTGATCGTCTCGAGCGGAGAGGCAACGCGCCGCATCCCGTCTGACACGGCGACACCAATCGTGACGGTGCCCAAGTCGAGCCCGCAGATCGCGCGCGTGGTGGGCAATGCCGCGGCAAAATCCTCAACGGTGTCGCAGATCACGGCAGCTGGCCAACCGGAGCTTCGCCCGCCTCTTCAATGATGGCCACAGCGTCGGGGTCGTCGGTGAACGTGCGGCGGGCTTCTGCCACGATGTTCGCTGCTTGCTGCGTGCGGCCAAGCGTGCGCAAGGCGCGCACCAGCTGTGCCCATTCGTCAGGCGGGCCACCCGCGTTAGCAAGGCGCTGCCCCAGCGAATCCACCATGTTTTCAATGGCGACGCGCTGCTGTTCGGGCGACATGGCCATAATGTCGGCGGCTGTGGGGGCGACCAGTTCGGGCGGGGTGTAGCGCACGCCTGCCAGTTCGGCGACCATGGGCAACTGGCTGCGCATTTGTTCGGTGTAGGCGCTTGGCAGCGGGTTGCCCTCAATATAGGCGCGCCAAGCCGCGAACGTCAGGTCCGCGCGGCCAACATCGACATCGACCAGACCTTGATAGAAAATCGGGCCAGGTTGGTCAGGGTTGCTGGCCAGCATGCTGGTGACCATATCGCGCACCTCTGCCGAGGCGTGGCCGCCGGCTGCAGAAATCATGGTTTCCAGCAGCGCCAGACGGTCATCCAGCGTCGCATCGCCGCCCTTGACCTCGATGATTTTTTCCATCGCATCTGCGGCTTGCGCGAAGGCACCCAAGCGATATTGGAACAGCGCAAGGATTTGCCAGTTTTCGACAACATCGGGGTTGTCTTGCGCGGCGGCCAGCAGGTTGGCCTGCAGCGTTTCATAGTTTGCAGGCGCATCGGCGGGGGCCACAAATGCGGGGGCCTCAGATTCTAGCGTGGCTTGGCTGGGCAAGTTCGCGCGCAGATCCTCGGCGGCGTTGATGCGCGTGGCGAAGGGTTGATCGCCACGGTCGGGGCTGCCGATATCGAAATAGACCAGTGCGGTGCCACCCAGCAGCACGGCAAGCGTCGCCACCGCCGCGATGGCGTTTGCACTGCGCGGGGCGCTGCCGATGGGGCGCGCGCGGGCGACGTCAGCGGCGAGAATACGGCGAGAAATCTCGGTCCGGGTGCGTTCAGCCTCTTCGGGAAGCAGCGTGCCTCGGGCCAGATCGCGGTCGACTTCGGACAGTTGCTGGCGATAGATCGTGATGTCTTCCGCATCGCTGTGGGCTGCGCCCGGGACACGGCGCAGCAGGGGCGCGACCATTCCTGCGGTGACAATCAGCACCATCAGCAGTGCAACGATCCAGAACATCATGACTTGGCCTCCAAATGCCGGGCTTGCCCCTCTCTAACGGCCCGGGGGGCTTAGCGAAAGGGTTGTTGCGGCAGATCGCGCTGTCGGGGTTCACAATCGGTCGATTGACAGTGTGGGGCGGGGCCGCGACAATCGGCACTAAGGCTCATGATTTGGAAGAGGGGACGCCGATGTCCGAACCGACCTACAGCCCGCCGGCACCGCGCACTGCTGGATGGGGGGCGATTGCACTGCTGTCCATCGCGGTCGCTGTTGCTGTTGCGCTGCTTTACACGGTAGTGATGCCTGCACAGATGACTCGCCCGCCCGCAGTTGAGGCCGCCGAAAGTATCACGCCGACCCCACCGCAGCCCTAAGAAGGCAGGCTTGCAGTAGATTACAAAAAAAAAGCCGCGCAGAGTGACCCTGCGCGGCTTTTTGTTTATTCCCACTCGATCGTGCCGGGGGGCTTCGACGTGATGTCGTATGTGACGCGGTTGATGCCCTGCACTTCGTTGATGATGCGGGTCGCCGTCTCGCCCAAGAATTCGTGCGTGTAGGGGTAGTAGTCGGCGGTCATGCCGTCGACAGATGTCACCGCGCGCAGCGCGCAGGCGTAGTCGTATGTGCGGCCATCGCCCATGACCCCGACCGTACGCACCGGCAGGATCGCAACGAATGCTTGCCAGATTTCGTCGTACAGGCCGTGCTTGCGGATTTGGTCCAGATAGACCGCATCGGCATTGCGCAGGATTTCCAGCTTTTCGCGGGTCACTTCGCCGGGGCAGCGAATCGCAAGGCCGGGGCCGGGGAAGGGATGGCGGCGGATGAACTGCTCGGGCAGGCCCAACTCGCGTCCCAGCGCGCGGACCTCGTCCTTGAACAGCTCGCGCAGGGGCTCGACCAGTTTCAGGCCCATCTTTTCCGGCAAACCGCCCACGTTGTGGTGCGATTTGATCGTCACCGACGGCCCGCCCGAGAAGCTGACCGATTCGATCACGTCGGGGTAGAGGGTGCCTTGGGCGAGGAATTCGGCGCCGTCGATTTGCGCGGCGTATTTATCGAAGACCTCGATAAACAGGCGGCCGATCGTTTTACGCTTCACCTCGGGGTCGGTCACGCCTTCCAGCGCGCCGAGGAACAGGTCGCTTTCGTCAGCCGCGATTAGGTTGAGGTTGTAGCTTTCGCGGAACATCCGCGTGACTTCCTCGGCCTCGTTTTTGCGCAGCAGCCCGGTGTCGACAAAGACGCAGGTCAGCTGGTCGCCGATCGCCTCGTTAATCAAAATAGCCGTGACCGAACTGTCGACGCCGCCCGAAAGCGCGCAGATGACCTGCTTGTCGCCAACCTGTTCGCGGATCTGCTGGATCGCTTGCTCGCGGTAGCCGGCCATCGTCCAATCGCCGGTAAAGCCTGCAAGGCGCACGAAGTTTTCGTACAGCTTTGCGCCCTTGGGGGTGTGGTGCACCTCGGGGTGGAACTGCACGGCGTAGAAGTTGCGCGCGACATCGCCGGTAATGGCGAAGGGTGCATTCGGCGATGTGCCGTAAACCTTGAAGCCCGGGGCGATCTGGCTGACGTGGTCGCCGTGGCTCATCCAGACTTGTTCGTTGCCGTCGGCAAACCAGCCGTCAAGGATCGACAACTGGTCGGCCGCGGGCGTCACAAAGGCACGACCGAATTCGGCGGTGCCGTGGCCACGTTCAACCTTGCCGCCCAGCTGGGTCATCATGGTTTGCTGGCCATAGCAGATGCCCAGCACAGGCACGCCAAAGCCCCAGAGGCTTTCCGGCGCGCGGGGGCTACCGTCGCGCGTCACGCTGTCGGGCCCGCCCGACAGGATCACCGCTTTGGGTGCAAAGTCCTGCAGGAACTGGTCGGTGACGTTCTGGTAGGGGTGAATTTCGCAGTAGACATTCAACTCGCGCAGGCGGCGCGCGATCAGCTGCGTCACCTGGCTGCCAAAGTCGATGATGAGGAGGCGATCATGATGTGTCATGGGCTGGCTTTAGGCCGCATCCGGTTGCCTTTCAAGGGCTGTTTGGGCCGCTGCCGCGTGTAGATCTGCGGTAAGTTGACCTGCCTCGGCCACCAGCGCCGACAAAAGGGCAACATGGGCCGAAATCACATAGGTCGCATCGCCCTGCCGGCGAGCGGTATTCGCGGCGTCCTCCATCTCGATCAGCGCCGCGAGTGCGACGGCGGGGGGTGGCGGTGTCATGCGGTGCAGCAAGCGGGGCAGGTGGGTTGCGCGGCAGTAATCCTCGCGGCCAAAGCGGGCGGCGCTGGCCAAAAGGGCGGGGCGGCGCAGCGCGGCGACGCGTGTCAGCAGCGGGTGGCGGGGGGCGGGTGTGGTGTCTAACATGGGGATTCCTGGGGATAGCGGGTTTCAAGTTGCCCCCAAGATGCCATGATGCAGCTGCCGTTGCGGGATGGCGCAATGCAACGTCCGATTGTGTAGCTAGTCTTTAGAATTTGGAAATAATTATATGATCCAGTGCCTTCTATTAACCAATAGGTAACCAATTCTCCTCTTGGTTGTGGTGAAGGCCTGCAGTGAACAGGTTTCGCAACGCCGGACGGAAGGGTAACGCGATGGGCAGTATCGAAATGCAACGCCACGCAGAGCATGGCCATGAGGACGAGGCCGTCTGGCCTCTGTGGCTGCCCACTGCGGCGCGGCATTATCTGGCACATACCGAGGACGGCAAACCCATCCGCGAAATCGCCCGCGAGGCGCAGGTGCACCCCTCGACCATTCTGCGTCAGATCCGCAAGGTCGAGATGGAGCGCGACGACCCGCTGATCGACACAGCGCTGCGCAGCCTCGCGCGCGACCCCGCAGCCGTTGCGGCGGGGTTGGTGCGTAAGACGCGCGCGGCCCCCCCTAAAACGCGCGCCGCGGCCGCCGAGGGCAGCTTTCACGATGCTGAAACCATGCGGATTTTGAACCGTATGGCGGAATCAGGCGTGGCGCTGGCGCTGGCCGCCGAGATGGAGAAAGGCATTCTGGTGCGCGAGAGTGCGGCAGGCCAATCGCCCACACGCATTGCCGTGGTGCCGCGCGCGGTGGCTGAACGGTTGGTGCTGCAAAACTGGATTACCAGTGACGCCCCCGCCGCGCGCGTCGCGCGCTATCGTATTTCGACCACGGGGAAGGCGCATTTGCGGCAGTTGAAGGCTGCGGGACGCGCGCCTTTGCCCGAACTGGAGGACGGTGCCCCGCGCCTGAGCCACTTTCGCAGCGTCATGGGGGCAAGCCCGCTGGCTGCACTGGGACGTCGGAAAGACTATGACGGAAATCCATATCTTTCCAAAGATTTGATAAGCATAGGTGAGAGATTGCGTGAAGATTTTGAGCTGGCGAATATGGGCCCCGGCGGCGCGCAGGATTGGGCGCGTTTCTTGACAGGGCCCGCCGACAGCCGTGTGTTTGCCGCAGGCGGGCCTATTGCGGCCATCGACGCACGCCGCCGCTTGACGGCCGCACTGCGCGCGCTGGGGCCGGGCCTGGGCGATGTGGCGCTGCAATGTTGCTGCCATCTTGAAGGGATCGAGGTGATCGAGCGCCGCAACGGATGGGCTGCACGGTCAGGAAAAGTCGTGCTGAAAATCGCGTTGGAGCGGCTGGCCGCGCATTATCGCGACGCGTTCGGGGCGTTCGCCCCGAAAGTCGGCTGACTACCGGATGGGGGGTAGTCGCATCGATTGGGGTTTACTGTCAGCCCCCAACACATGCGCCACCAGCGCGATGGCCAGGCAGATTGCGATTACGATAAAAACGAATCGCACCTGCTTCGCGCTGGGCGGGTTTTGCGCCCAGCGTTTCGCACGCATCAGCCATCGCATGTCCATGGATCACTCCTCGAGGAAACGCACCTTGCCAATATAGGGCAGATTACGGTTGCGTTGTGCAAAATCGATCCCGTAGCCGACAACAAATTCGTCGGGGATCGAAAAACCGATCCAATCGGCGTGAAAATCAGCCTCACGGCGCGAGGGCTTGTCGAGCAGCGCGATAGTGCGCAGGCGGCGGGGGCCGCGTTCGTTCAAAATCCGCGTGACATAGTGCAGCGTGTGACCGGTATCGACAATATCTTCGACCAGCAGCACGTCACGGCCCTCAATCTTCCCGCGCAAGTCCTTGAGAATACGTACCTCGCGCGAGCTTTCCATCGCATCGCCATAGGACGATGCCTCGATGAAATCGACCTCGATCGGCAGTTCAATCTCGCGGACGAGGTCGGCGATGAAAACAAACGATCCGCGCAGCAGCCCCACCACAACCAGCTTGTCAGTGTCGGCAAATTCGGTTGCAATCGTGCGCGCCAGTTCCTCGATCCGGGCGGCAATCGCTTTGGCCGAGATCATCTGGTCAATGACATAGGGTTTGAGCGCGGTCATATGGGCGATCCTTTGGGGGATGTGGCTAAGGCAGGGGGCTTATCGCGCCGTGGGTGCAGGTTTGGCAAGGGCTTTGGGCGCGTCAGCGGGCAAGTTGCGGGTTGAACTTGCGGCCACTTTGCCCCAGACGGTTTGCGATGTGATCGCGTATCCACCAAGTATTGGTAAGTCGGACAGAAAATGACCAGCCACCACGAAACGCGCCAGCTGCCCTATAATGGGCGTCAGGTTTACGATCTGGTTGCCGATGTGGCGGCCTATGGCCAGTTCTTGCCGTGGGTCGCAGGCGCGCGCGTGCGCAAGGTGGACGATATGGGCGACCATCAGGTGATGCTGGCCGATCTGATCGTCTCGTTCAAACTGTTCCGCGAAAAGTTCGGCAGCCGCGTCGTGCTGTGGCCCGATGATCTGCGCATTGACACCAGCTATATCGACGGGCCGTTCGAGCATATGGAAAGCCGCTGGCAGTTCCGCGATACCGATGCGGGATGCGAGGTTAGCTTTGATGTCGATTTTGCTTTTCGCAACAAGCTGTTGCAAGGCGCGGCTGGCCTGTTTTTTCACGAGGCGATGCGCCAGATCGTTGCCGCATTCGAACGCCGCGCCGCCGATCTTTACGGCGCGGCCTGATCGTCGTTAGCTGCGGGCCGCGGCCAGTAGGGCCAAGGCTTCTGCCGGGGCTTCGGCTTCCCAGATCTCGGCACCGATGCCGAAAAAGTCTGTGTGCGGGGTCAGTTGGCGCACCAGTTCGGGCGTCAGGCCGCCTTCGGCGACAACCGGAACCTCGACCATTTCGCTCCACCACTGGAACAGCTCTAGCGTGGCGTGGGTGCCGGTGCCCAGCAGGCTGTTGCCCACCGGCCCGAGGCTGACATAGTCGGCCCCCATCTCGCCTGCAGTCAGCCCGTCGTGGCGCGATGCGCCGCAGAACGCGCCAACGATGGCGTCTTCGCCCAAATCGCGCCGCATTTTGTGAACAGATCGCGCCGAATCCGTCAGGTGCACGCCATCCAGCCCCAGCCGTTCGACCAGTAGCGCGTGGTTTTCGATCACCAGCGCGATGTCGCGATCATGGGTCACTTGCCGCAGCGCGTCGGCGGCGCGTTGGATCGTGTCTTCGTCTTGCGATGCAAGGGCAAGGCGCACGCAGGCGGTTTCGACCCGATCAAGGCAACCGGCCAGCAGGGCGGGGAACACATCAAGGTCAAAGGCCGGCGGCGAGATCAGGTAGATCTGCGGCAGATCATCAGCGGTATCGGTCATGGCGGGTCTCATCAACTTAAGTTGCTGCAGGCTATAGCGCGGAACGGGGCGCACGGCCAGTGGTTGCGCTTGTCTTGTGGGGACGGGGGGGCTAAGGGCTTCGCAAAACAACGCTTGGACGCCCGCATGCCCACTGGAACGCCTCAACCCGCCTTTGTTTTGATCCGCCCGCAAATGGGCGAGAATATCGGCGCGGCCGCGCGGGCGATGTGGAATTTCGGCCTCGACCGGATGCGTGTCATCGCGCCGCGCGATGGCTGGCCGAATGAAAAGGCGGTTGCCATGGCATCGGGCGCGGGGCGCCTGCTGGACGAGGCGCAGCTGTACGACACGACCGCCGATGCGCTGGCGGACTGCACATTTGTGTACGCCACCACCGCGCGCCCGCGCGGCCTGACGAAACCCGTCATGTCGCCCGAGGCCGCCTTGGCCGACGCCGCCGCCCGCACCGCGCGGGGCGAGAAAGTCGCCATCATGTTCGGCCCCGAGCGTGCCGGCATGGAAAACGACGACATCGCCCGCGCGAACGTGATTATCACGGTGCCGGTGAACCCCGATTTTCCCTCGCTCAATCTGGCGCAATGCGTGCTGCTGAGCGCCTATGAGTGGCGCCGCGCGACCGAGGCCGTTGCGGCCGAGCGGATCGAGATGGCCGGCGCCGAATGGGCGACCACCGGCGATGTCGAAGCCCTTGCTACGCATTTCGAGCAAGAACTGGATCAAGCTGGTTTCTTCTTCCCCGACCACAAGGCGGCGAGCATGAAACTGAACCTGCGCAACCTTTGGAGTCGTATGCCCTTCACACGTGCCGATGTGGCTACGTTGCATGGCATGCTACGCCAATTATTGCGCCCGCGCGGCTAAGCTGGAGGAAACGATGGCAACGCAACCCCGCAAGCTTTTTGAGGATGTCGGCGAGGGGGCAAAGACTGCCCCTGCACCCGGCGGTATTGACGGCGGCCGCAAGCCCGCGCGTCAGGCTATCCGCATTTGGCTGACACTTATGTTCTTCATGGTCATGGCCATGATCGTCATCGGCGGTCTGACCCGTCTGACGGATTCGGGCCTGTCGATCACCGAATGGCGCCCCCTTTCTGGCGCGCTGCCCCCGATGACACAGGCCGCGTGGGAGGCTGAGTTTGCAAAGTATCAGCAAATTCCGCAGTTCCACCTGCTGAACGCGGATATGACTGTCGATAGCTTCAAATTTATCTTTTGGTGGGAATGGAGCCACCGCCAACTGGGCCGCGCTTTGGGGCTGGTGTGGGCGCTGGGCTTTATTGGTTTCTGGGTCGCAAAACGCATCCCGCCGGGTTGGACGGGGCGTCTGTTCAGCGTTGGCGTTTTGATTGGTATTCAAGGTGCTGTCGGCTGGTGGATGGTTCATTCGGGCCTGCAAGACGGCATGGTCGCGGTGGCCAGCTATCGTCTGGCGACGCACTTGGGGCTGGCCTTCCTGACGCTCGGCGTAATGTGGTGGTTCTTCCTGCTGCTGGCGCGCACGGGGTCGGATTTGCGTGTCGCGGGGCGCGCGCAGGAACGCCCGCTGTTTACCATCGCGACGGTGTTGGTGGCGCTGACGCTGCTGCAAATTCTGCTGGGCGCGCTGGTAGCGGGTATCGATGCGGGCCGGTCTTTCCCGACTTGGCCGCTGATGGGTGACAGCTTCTTCCCGCCCGAGCCGTTCTCGCTGATCCCCGGCTGGCGGAATTTCTTTGAAAACGAGGGGACGGTGCAGTTCGTCCACCGCTCGGTCGCGTATCTGCTGTTCGTGGTGGGGCTATTTGTCTGGTGGAAAACCCGCCGTTCGCCCTTCAGCCGTACCCGCTTTGCCGCGAATATCGTGCTGGCGGTGATGTTGGTGCAGGTCGCGCTGGGCATCATCACGGTCGTTCACGCCTCGCCGTTGGAACTGGCGATTCTGCACCAGTTCGGCGCAGTGGGCCTGTGGATGGCCGCGATCAACCTGCGCTATCTGGCGCGGTATCCCGTCGCCGACAGTCTGCGAGGCTAAGCCATGGGGTATGACGCATTGCACGCCTATCTGCGCCGCACCGAGGCGCTGTCGCAGATTGTTGGCCGCCTTGGCTGGGATCAGGAAACGGTCATGCCCGAAGGGGCCGCCGAACAACGCGCCGAGGAAATCGGCGCGTTGGAAGAGGTGATCCACGCGCGCCGCACCGCGCCTGCCTTCGCCGAGCTGCTGGCGGCCGCTGTCCCGCAAGACGATGTGCAGCGCGCCATGGTGGCGCAGGCACAGCGTAGCTATGACCGCGCAACACGCATTCCCGCCGATCTGGCTGCAGAAATCGCACGCGTCAACGCGATCTCGCAGCACCGCTGGATCGCCGCCCGCAAGGCCGAGGATCTGGCCGGATTCCTGCCGACGCTGCAGCAGGTTATCGCGCTGCAAGCTGAACAGGGGCAGGCGCTGGCACAAGGCGGTTCGGCCTATGACGCGCTGCTGGATGGCTACGAGCCTGATATGCCGTCGGCGCAAATCGCGGGCATTTTCGATGCTATGCGCCCCAGCCTTGTCGCGCTGCGCGCGGCGATTGCCGAAAAGCCCGCCGTGGCCGAAGTTCAGGGCGATTTCGATCCGGCGTTGCAAATGTCGCTGTCGACCGAACTTGCCGTGGCTTTCGGCTACGACTTGAACCGCGGGCGGATCGACAAAGCAGTCCATCCGTTTTCGTCGGGGTCGGGGGCCGATGTCCGCATCACCACGCGCACAGACGCGGCTGATCCATTCAACTGCCTGTTCTCGACCATTCACGAGGTCGGGCACGCGACCTACGAACAAAACATCCGCCCCGATTTTGCGCTGACGCCGCTGGGTAATGGCGTGTCGATGGGGGTGCATGAAAGCCAAAGCCGGATTTACGAAAACCAGCTGGCGCGCAGCCCCGCGTTCTGTAGCTGGCTGTTCGGGCGCATGCGCGACACCTTTGGCGATTTCGGCGTTTCCGAAGGCGATTTCGTCCGCACCGTCAACCGTGTCGCCCCGGGCTATATCCGAACCGAGGCGGACGAGGTGCATTACAACCTGCACATCATGATGCGGTTTGATCTGGAGCGGGCGCTGATTGCAGGCGACTTGGCTGTCGCCGATCTGGAAGGGGCGTGGAATGACCGTTTCGCGGCCGATTTCGGGCTGACTGTCACGCGGCCCTCGCAAGGTGTGCTGCAAGACGTGCACTGGCCCGCTGGCTTGTTCGGCTATTTCCCGACCTACGCCTTGGGGAATGTTTACGCAGGTTGCCTGCACGCAGCCCTGCGTGCCGACATCCTCAATCTGGACGATGCACTGGCCAATGGCGACCCCAGCCCCGCGACGGCGTGGCTGCGCACCCATGTGCAACAGCACGGCGGCCTGTTCGCGCCGACCGACCTGATCGCCCGTGCGTGTGGCGGCGTACCGACCGAAGGCCCCCTGATTGCGTATTTGCAGCAAAAATTCGGTTCGCTTTACGCACTTTAATGGGGTAAAATAATACCGTTTTTGTAACGCACTGTTTATAAACGGTTTTATCAGGTGTGGGTGGCTTGACTGGCGCGTTTAACCGCCTATAAGCCACCCATCCCAATTAGGGGCACCCACGGGTGTCCGCGTATACTGGAAAAGACAATGAAAACCTTTACCGCTACTCCGGCGGATATCGAGAAGAAGTGGGTCGTGATCGACGCTGAAGGCGTTGTTCTGGGCCGTCTCGCCTCGATCATCGCCATGCGCTTGCGCGGCAAGCACAAGCCGTCGTTCACCCCCCACATGGACATGGGCGACAACGTCATCGTCATCAACGCTGAAAAAGTGCAAGTGACTGGCGACAAGCGCGAAAAGCCGAACTACTGGCACACCGGTCACCCGGGCGGCATCAAGTCGCGCACCACGGGCGAGATCCTCGAGGGCAAATACCCCGAGCGTGTGATCATGCAAGCCGTCAAGCGCATGCTTCCCGGCAACCGTCTGAGCCGTCAGCAAATGACCCACCTGCGCGTCTTCGCTGGCTCGGCCCACACCCATGAAGCCCAAAACCCCGAGGTTCTGGACGTTGCTTCGTGGAACAAGAAGAACACGAGGACTGCATAATCATGGCCGATCAGATCAAATCGCTCGATCAACTGGCCGCTGCTGCTGGTGAATCGGCTGTCGTCGTCGCTGTTGCTGCCCCGCGCGAACCCGTTCGCGACTCGCTGGGCCGGTCGTACGCAACCGGCAAGCGTAAAGACGCTGTCGCTCGCGTCTGGATCAAGCCGGGCACGGGCAAGGTCACCGTCAACGGTAAGGAAATGCCGGTCTACTTTGCACGCCCCGTGCTGCAAATGATCCTGCGTCAGCCCTTCCAAGTTGCGGGCGTTGTCGACCAGTTCGACGTTTTCGCAACCGTCACCGGTGGTGGCCTGTCGGGTCAAGCCGGCGCGGTCAAGCACGGTATCTCGAAGGCCCTGCAACTGTTCGACCCGGCCCTGCGCCCGGCGCTGAAAGCTGCTGGCTTCCTGACCCGCGACAGCCGCGTTGTCGAGCGTAAGAAATACGGTAAGGCCAAGGCCCGCCGCAGCTTCCAGTTCTCGAAGCGCTAAATTTTACGGCTTATGCCGTGGCTTGGGGGCGTGCCGTTTGGCGCGCCCTTTTGCATTTTTTGCCCCCAAAGGGGGAAGGGGCCGAAAAGCTGTTGCCAAGGCGGCATGCAATGGCCAACCATGGGACGAACTCTGCGGGAGAAGTGCTGAGATAATGGCAAAAGGCATGCTAAGTGACCCCGGCGCCCGCAAGGGCCTGCTACTGGTGTCCCCGCCGTTCTTTTACGCGTTGGTGATGCTGGCCATACCGCTGGGCGCGGTTGTGCTGCTCAGCTTCTGGAGCAAACAGACGGTGGGCTACGACATGACGCCCACCTTGGCCAACTACCAAGAGGCGCTGAGCCACCCGCTTTACCGCTTGCTGCTAGGGCGGTCGCTGATGGTTTCGGCGGCAGTGACGTTGGTCACGGTGCTGCTGGCCTATCCGATCGCTTATTTCGTGTCATTCAAGGTCGATCCCAGCCGCAAGTCGCTGTGGCTGCTGCTGATCACCATTCCGTTCTGGACGTCCTATCTGATCCGCGTTGTGCTGTGGAAAGTGATCCTTGGCTATAACGGCGTCATCAACTCGGCCCTGCTGTGGCTGGGCGTGATCGACCAGCCGCTGCAAGCGATCAACTATAACATGGGCGCTGTGATCGTGACGCTGGCGCATTCCTATGCGCCTTTTGCGATCTTGCCGATCTTCGTTGCGCTGGAAAAAATCGACCGCTCGCTGCTCGAGGCCTCGCAGGATTTGGGCGAGAACAAGATTTCCACCTTCCTGCGTGTGACCCTGCCGCTGTCTGTGACGGGGATCGTCGCGGCGGTGCTGATCGTCTTTATCCCGACGGTGGGTGATTTCGTGACGCCTGAACTGCTGGGCGGGCCGGGCGGCAAGCTGATGGCCAACATGATCCAAAGCATGTTCCTCGGTATCAACAAGCCGACCTTGGGGGCGGCGCTCGCGGTGATCTCGATGCTGTCGGTTGCGGTGGTCAGCCTGATCTTCGTGGTGCTGTGCAGTCGCTGGATGGGGGGCCGACAATGAAATCCTGGGGCCTGAAAACCTATGCGGTGTTGTACTTGATCTTCCTGTACGCGCCGATTGCCCTGCTGCCGTTGTTTGCGTTCAATTCCGGCACGATCATCGCATTCCCGCTTCAAGGCTTCTCGACCCGCTGGTTCGAGGCCTTGTGGGACAACCGTGTGCTGCACGTCGCGGTGAAGAACTCGCTTTTCGTGGCCATGATGTCGGCGATTTTCTCGACCGTGCTCGGCATGGCCGCAGCGCGGGCCGGGACGCTGTACCGCTTTCCGTTCAAGGCGGGCATCATGGGGCTGATCATGGCGCCTTTGGTGTTGCCCGAGATTATCATGGCGGTCGCCTTGCTTGTCGTCAGTGTGCAGATCCTGCAATTGACGCTGAACGTGTGGATTCTGATCGCGGCGCACACGTTGATCACCATGCCGTTTACCATCGCTATCCTGAACGGGGCTTTCGCCAACATCGACCCCTCGCTCGAGGAAGCGGCGCTGGATCTGGGGGAAACCGAATGGTCGGCTTTTGTCCGCGTGACGCTACCGCTGATTACGCCCGGGATCGTGTCGTCGCTGCTGATCTCGTTCACGATTAGCTTGGATGAATACATTATCGCGTCGTTCCTGACGGGCTCCAGCCCGACGATGCCGGTTTATATCTGGGGCCTGACGCGCAAGATCGACCAACTGCCGGTTGTGATGCCGCTGGGGACGATCTTGGTAGGGCTCTCGATCCTGCTTTTGGTTATTGCTGAATTTTTCCGTCGCCGCGGCTTGGCCCGGGCCGGCGTCAAAGACCGGGGGGGCTTCTTGTGAGAGAAGAACTGATTACGCTGCGCGGTATCCATAAATGGTACGGCGATTACCACGCCCTGCGCGAGGTTGACCTAACGATCGGGCGGGGCGAATTTTTCTCGCTTCTGGGCCCGTCGGGCTGCGGTAAAACCACGCTGCTGCGCACCATCGCTGGGTTCGAGGAAATCGGCGAAGGCGTCATGCTGATCGACGGCAAAGACATGCGCCGCGTGCCCGCGAACGAACGTCCGACGAATATGGTGTTCCAGTCTTACGCGATTTTCCCGCACCTCAGCGTCGCGCAGAACGTGGCTTTCGGGCTGCGCAAAGACAGCCGCAGCAAGGATGAAAAGGCCAAGGCGGTCGCTGAGGCCTTGGAAATGGTTGGTCTGGGTGGCTACGGCAGCCGTTCGGCCCATGCGCTTTCGGGTGGCCAGCGCCAGCGTGTGGCATTGGCGCGGGCGCTGATCTTGAAGCCCAAGGTTCTGCTGCTGGACGAACCTCTCTCGGCCCTCGACAAGAACATGCGCGAGCATATGCAGGTCGAGTTGATCAAGCTGCAGCGTCAGGTCGGCATCACCTTCATTCTGGTCACCCACGACCAAGAGGAAGCGCTGGTCATGTCCGACCGCATCGCCGTGATGTTTGAAGGCCAGATCGGCCAGCTGGCCGACCCCGAAACGCTGTATCGCCGCCCCGTCAGCAAGCGCGTGGCATCGTTCATCGGCAAGATGAACTTCTTCAGCGCAAAAGTCCTCGAGGTTGCCGAGGGCAGCATTCAACTGGATGTCGTGGGCCTTGGTGCGGCGACTGTCCCGCCCGAGCAAGCCCCGGGCGGCTGCGAGTTTGGCGAGACGATCGTGGGCATCCGCCCCGAGACGCTGACGATCCTGTACGAGGGCGAGCAGACTGATCGCCGCGTCGTGGAGGGTGTCGTGGACGAGGTCGTCTATTATGGCGATATGACCTATTACGACGTGCGTATCGCGGGGGTGGAAAAGCCGCTGACGATCTCGATGAAGAACTTGATCAGCCGCCCCGTGCTGAACGTGGGCGAAAAAACCCGCGTCGCATGGGAAGAACGCGCTTTGGTCATTCTGAAGGATTGACCGTCAGCCCACGCAGGTAAATCGACACAGCGCCGTCCAGCAGCTGGGCGGCGTCTGTTTTTTCGGAACGAGCGTAAAGCTCGACCGTGCCATGGCAGATAGCCAACAGCTGCGCCGTGATAGCGCGCGGGGGGATTGCGGTGATCTGCATCGGCGCAGCAAGGGCGTCCATCACATGAAAAGTACGGTCAATCGCATCGGACAGCACAGGGTCGGCCAACAGGCCGCTTTCGAACATCGCGATGTAATGGCCTGGCTGCCGCCGTGCGAAGGCCAGAAACGTCTGTGCCGCCGCGCGCAACGGGCCGGGGCCTGCCGCGGGGGTAATCTTTTGCAGGTCAGCCGCCAGCATGGCAAAGCCATGATCAGCCGCTGCTACAAGCACGTCTTTGCGGCCAGCGAAATGGCGGTAAATGGCTGCGGGGGTGACGCCAGCATGGCGCGCCGCCTCGGAAAGGGTAAAGCCGTTCGGGCCCCGTTCGGCCACCAACGCTAGCGCCGCATCCAGCAGTGCCGCGCGCAGGTTGCCGTGGTGGTAGCCGGTTTTGGCCATGCCGTTGCTTTCCTAGGGGCGGGTCAGAGTCGCCAGATCGTAGGGGGTGCCCTGATAGATCTCGTTGATCCAGTTACCGTAAATCAGGTGCGCGCTGCCACGCCACAGATTTTTCGGGGTCTGGGCGGGGTCGTTTTGGGGGTAGTAATGCGTGGGCACGTTTATCGGCGTGCCGTTGGCCACGTCCCGATCGTATTCCTGCTTCAACGTGTCGTTATCGTATTCGAAATGGTTGAACACATAAAGACGGCGCTGCGCCGGTTCTTCGATAAGACACGGGCCGGTTTCCGGGGACGAGATCAGAATGTCCATCCCAGGCGCGTTGCGAATGTCATCGGCGCGCAGTTCCGTCCAGCGCGACACGGGCACATAGACCTCGTCCGACAAACCGCGCAAGATGTGCGATCCTGCCCGCTCGACAGGGTGGGGGAAGCAGCCAAAGGCTTTGTGCGGCAGGTCATATTTCGGGATGTCGTGGAAGTGATAGGCCATCGCCATTGCGCCCCAGCACACACCGAAGGTCGAATAGACGTTGTCTTGCGTCCAGTCGAAAATCTGGCGCAGCTCGTCCCAATAGCTCACCTCCTCATAGGGCAGGTGCTCGATCGGCGCGCCGGTGATGATTAGGCCGTCGAACTTCTCGCCGCTGGCTTTGATGTCGGAAAACGGACGGTAGAATTCTTCCATATGCTCGGCGGCGGTGTTCTTGGTCTGGTGCTCGCTCATGCGGATCAGCGACAGCTCGATCTGCAGGGGCGTCGCACCGATAAGACGGGCGAACTGGTTCTCGGTCTGGATCTTTTTCGGCATCAGGTTCAGCAGCCCGATCCGCAGGGGGCGAATGTCCTGCCGCCCCGCGCGCGATTCCGACATGACCATCACGCCCTCGCGCGAGAGGACGTCGTAGGCGGGCAGGTTTTCTGGCAGTTTGATCGGCATGGGGCGGAACCTTTTAACGTAGGCCGCTGATGTATGCCGCTGGCTGCCGCAGGGCAAGGGGCAGCGAATGCCGCACCCCCTGCCTGTTAACGCGCGTCAAGCACTGCTGCGATCAGATCATCGAAATCGGCGGCGCTGCGCACGGCGGCGATATCTTCGGCGGTGACGGTCACGCCCCAGTTGTCGGCCATTGCCTGATACAAAGGCTGCCGGTGCGCCAGCGCTTGGGCATAAGTCCAGCGGATGAAATCGTCGGGGTCGACGGCATCGGGCGCAATGGCGCGCAAGGCCAGATATTCATCCCATTTGCGGGCCAAAAACGCGGGCTGATAGGCCATGGGCTTCGGCGCGCGGTCAAAGCGCCGCACCAGTTCGGCGGTGTGCGCGTCGCTGCCCTTGATCCAGACCATCAACGTGTTGCGCGACAGGGCGGTCAGCACGGGGTCGTCCGGGTCATTCGGGTCAACCCATTCGCAGATCGAACCGCCGGTATCGCAGATGAAATGAGGATAGCCGTATATGGCGTGCGCGCGATCAATAAAATGGGGCGTATCCAGCAGGGCGGCTTCCTCGGCCCGCCGGAACATGGTCTGGCGGCGTTGGTATTCGGCGAAGGGCAGGCCGCCTTTGGTCACGTCGCCAGGCTTTCCCAGCCACATCGAAACCGGCTTCAGGTTCGCAAAGGTGATGTTCGAGGCGATATAGATCGAATCGCTCATCAACAACTCGCGCAGGTAGGGGTTTTTCATCGCCTCGCGCTTGGCGTTATCGGCGATTTCCTCGCCCAGATAACGTGTACCGATGCGATAATCGATCGAGTAGTGGAACCAGTCGCCCTGATCGCGCAGGATTTGGCTGACATGCGTTTTGCCAAGGCCTGACATGCCAAAGAACAACACGCGCTTTTGCGGCGCATCGCGCCAGCTTTGGGCGGAATCATAGATCATGGCGGCTCCCTCGGGCGTTGTGGTTCAGGTGTGCCGCCCCCGCAGCAGCGCGTCAAGTCTGCGCACGCTTGACCCGCCCCGTGGCTACGGGCATTGAAGCGCCATGATACCTGCGGAAAAACTTGCCCAACTGACCGATCGCTTCCAGTTTCTGGAGGCCAAGATGCAATCCGGCCTGTCGGGCGCGGAAATTGCCAGCCTTGGCCGCGAATATTCCGAGCTGAAGCCCGTGGTCGAAACCCTGAACCATTACCGCCAGCTCGAGGCGGATCTGGCCAGTGCCGAGGAATGGCTGACCGACCCGGACATGCGGGCACTGGCCGAGGAAGAGCTGCCGCAACTGCGCAGCGCCTTTGCCGAGGCCGAGCTGGCGATGCAAAAGGCGCTGCTGCCACGTGACGCGGCCGACGCACGCCCCGCGATGCTGGAAATCCGCCCCGGAACCGGCGGCGACGAAGCATCGCTGTTCGCCGCCGACCTGCTGCGGATGTATCAACGTTATTCCGAAGCCAAAGGTTGGCGGTTTGAGATCATCGAGGAGCAGACGACCGAGCTGGGCGGCATCAAAGAAGTCGTCGTGCGGATCGAGGGCGAGGGCGTCTTTGCCCGCATGAAGTACGAATCTGGCGTGCACCGCGTGCAGCGTGTGCCCGAAACCGAAAGTGGCGGGCGCATCCATACATCGGCTGCAACAGTGGCCGTGCTGCCCGAGGCTGAAGCCGTCGACATCGAAATCAGCCCGCAAGATATTCGTATTGATACGATGCGCGCCTCGGGTGCGGGGGGGCAGCACGTCAATACGACGGATTCGGCGGTGCGCATCACGCACATTCCCACCGGCATTATCGTGACCAGCTCGCAAAAATCGCAGCACCGCAACCGCGAGCTGGCGATGGATGTGCTGCGCGCGCGCCTTTATGATTTGGAGCGCAGCCGCGTCGATGGCGCGCGTTCGGCTGACCGCAAGGCGCAGGTAGGCTCGGGTGATCGCAGTGAACGCATTCGCACCTACAACTTCCCTCAAGGCCGTATGACTGACCACCGCATCAACCTGACGCTGTATCGGCTGGACCAGATCCTGCAGGGCGATCTGGACGAGATCGTCGACGCGCTGGTCGCGGATGCGCAGGCCACCTTGCTGGCCGAGATGGCGCAGCTGTGACAAGCGGCAACGACCTGATCCGCGCGGCTGTGCTGCAGTTGCGCGCGGCAGGGGTCGAGGATGCGCCCCGCGATGCGCGCCTATTGCTGGCCGAAGCGTTGGGCATCGCCGCGGCACGCCTGACCTTGGTCTTGCCCGATCCCGTGACGGTAGACACTGCCGCGCGGTTTCAAGGCTTTGTCGATCAGCGTGCGGCCCGCCAGCCGATGGCGCAAATCCTCGGGCGGCGGTTGTTTTACGGGCGTAGCTTTCGCGTCACGCGCGATGTGCTGGACCCGCGCCCCGAGACCGAGGAGTTGGTCGCCGCCGCGCTAGAGGCACCGTTCACCCGCGTGCTGGATATCGGGACCGGATCGGGCTGTATCTTGCTGACCTTGCTGTCCGAACAACCCAGCGCCACAGGCGTGGGGGTTGATCTGTCGCCCGCCGCTTTGGCCGTAGCGCAGGATAACGCCGTGCAGCTGGGCCTGCAGGCGCGCGCGCAGTTCATCCTGTCGGACTGGGGCGCGGCAGTTGTTGGCCCGTTCGATTTGATCGTCTCGAACCCGCCCTACATCGCGCTGGACGAAATGCCGACCCTCGCCCCTGATGTCACCGCGTGGGAGCCGGACATGGCGCTGACCGATGGCGGCGATGGGCTGGCGGCCTACCGCGCGATACTGGCCGATGCGCCGCGCCTGTTAGCACCGCAGGGCCGCATTATCGTTGAATTCGGGCCAACACAGGCAGAAGCCGTCCGCGCGATTGGGCTGGCAGCAGGGCTGCGGTGCACCGGCTTGCGCAAAGATATGGACGGGCGCGACCGGAACCTGATTTTTTCGCATTAATGCGTGATTGCAGCAATTTTTTCGCAGTTTTTACTTGCTTTCGGGCTGAATAACGCGCTACCTGCACGCAGCGATGCGGAAGGTAGATAACCTTCCCGCGCTGAACGCCCGCCCATTTCGACCTTCTGCATGATCGCCAAACTGCTTGGCGGCGTAGGGTCGGGTAGGGGGTGCATTTGCAATAGCAATCAATAGGCTGGATCAAAGCCCAATGAGATCTTCCAAATCACGCTCGCGCGGGAATAAGAACCGTAATAACCGGCCGTTTGGTGGCAATATTATCAACCGGGTTTTTGACAGCTCGGGCCCCGACGGTAAGGTGCGCGGCACGCCGCAGCAGATTATCGAAAAGTACAACCAGCTTCACCGTGACGCCCAATTGTCTGGCGACCGCGTGAATGCCGAAAACTTTGCACAACATGCCGAGCATTACACCCGCATGTTGGCCGAGGCGCAGCGCGAAGTCGACCGCGCCCGCGAAGAGATGGAACAAGCCAACCGTGACCGCCAAGCCGAACGCGACCGCGAACGCTCGGCCCGCCAGCGCAACCAAAATGACGTTAGCCCCGAGGTGACGGCGCAAGACATGCCCGCTGAAGTCGCCGATTTCGCGTCAGACGAGACGTTCGTCGATGATCTGGTCGAAGTGCCCGAGGCCGCCGAAAAAAGCATCGATGCGGATGAAGTTGTAACCGTTCCCGTCGAGGATGTGGCTGCCGACGCACCCGCACCCCAGCGCCGCCGCCGTCCGCCTGTGCGTGCGGACGAAGGCGAAGGTGCTGCTGCAAAGCCGCGCGCCCCGCGCCGCACGCGCAAGCCTGAAGCGGGCAATGTCTCGCACGAGACGACCGAGTAATGAAAAACCGGCCTTAGGGCCGGTTTTTTTATGCAGTCGCGAGGGCGCGGGCCAACGCACAGAAGTGCTCAATATCCACCTGTTCAGCGCGTTCCGTCGGCGGAATGCCAACCGCGTTCAGGATGTCTTCGATCTGCGGCGACAGGCTTTTAAGGGATGCGCGCAACATTTTGCGGCGTTGCCCGAAAGCGGCTGCGGTGACACGCTCCAGCACTTTCAGGTCGGCGGGATAGCGCGGTTCTGGCAGGGCCGTCAGGTGGACGACGGCTGACGACACTTTGGGCGGCGGCGTGAAGGCCTGCGGGGGAAGGTCCATTACGATTTTCGCATCCGCACGCCACTGCGCCAAGATCGCAAGGCGCCCGTAATGGTTTGTGCCGGGTTTTGCTGTGATCCTCTCGGCCACTTCGCGCTGGAACATCAGAGTCAGGCTTTCCCAGAATGGGGGCCACTGAGGCGGCGTCAGCCAGCGGATCAGTAGTTCGGTTCCGATGTTGTAGGGCAGGTTGGCCGCGACGCGGATGGGCGGCGTCAGGTGGGCCAGCGGGTCGACCTGCAGGGCATCGCCGTGGATGTAGCTGAAACGACCGGGATAGGCTGCGGCGATTTCATCCAGCACAGGCAGGCAGCGGTCGTCCTTTTCAATCGAAAGCACGCGGCGTGCGCCCTCGGCCAGCAGGCCGCGCGTCAGGCCGCCGGGGCCGGGGCCAATTTCCAGCACGTCCGATCCGGCAAGATTGCCAGCCTGCCGCGCGATTTTCGCCGTCAGGTTCAGGTCCAGCAGAAAGTTCTGCCCCAACGCCTTTTTAGCCGACAGTTCATGCGTTGCGATTACGTCGCGCAGCGGAGGGAGGGAATCGATTGCGGCCATCGGCTAAACCTTTCGTGCTGCCGCCATTTGCGCCGCCATGCGCAGGGCTGCAATCATTGACGACGGGTCGGCCATGCCTTTTCCGGCGATATCAAAGGCCGTGCCATGGTCTGGCGATGTGCGAATGAACGGCAGGCCCAGCGTGACATTCACGCCGCCTGCAAAATCCAGCGTCTTGATGGGGATCAGCGCTTGGTCGTGGTACATGCAAACGGCGACATCATAGCCGCGCCGCGCGCCCGCGTGGAACATCGTGTCTGCGGGCAGCGGGCCGATCAGGTTCAAGCCCTCGCCGCGCAACTCGTCCAGCACAGGGCGGATCATGTCGATCTCCTCGTGCCCCATTAGGCCTTCTTCACCGGCGTGGGGGTTCAGGCCGGCCACGGCAATGCGGGGTTCCGCCAGCCCGAAATCGCGCTGTAGCCCCGCGTGGGTGATCCGCAGGGTTTGTGCCAGCAGTTCGGGCGTCAGGCGGCGCGGAACATCGGTGATGGCGATGTGGATTGTCACCGGCACGACGCGCAGGGCATCGCAGGCCAGCATCATTACAACCTGATCGACCCCACCGAGGGCCGCCAGAAATTCGGTATGTCCGGGGTAGGGGAAACCTGCGCCCTTCACCAACGCGGCTTTGTGGATTGGCGCAGTGCAGATGCCGTCGATCACGCCTCGCAGGGCAAGCTGGCTGCCCGTTTCAATCGCGGCGATTACGCCATGCGCCAGCGCCGGATCGGCAACACCGGGTCGCGGCGCGGGGCCGTAGTTCTGCGCCAGCACGGGAAAGCGATCGGTCGGGATCGGGCCGGTAGGGTCATCAACGACGACGAAATCCGTCCCGTTTGGCAGGTGGCGAGGATCGCCAATCCACAGCACCGGCAGCTCGCCGCGCAGCGCCGAAAACGCCTTTACGGCGATTTCGGGGCCAATACCGGCGGGCTCGCCGCAAGTGATCGCAATGGTCATAGTCCGCGGATCACCGCATTCGCGCGCAGCTGGGCAATCAGGCCGTCGCCGTAGCTTTCCAAACGCTCGCCGCGCAGCATGTTGCTGGCGACATCGCGTGTCAGGGTGGCGGGGGCTTCGGGCGTGCGGGCGCACAGCATGACGATGGTCGCGCTGCCATCTGCGGCGGGCGTGATCAGGCTATTGCCGGGGTTCAGGCTGCTTAGCAACACGCCGATATCTGTCGGGACATTGGCGGGCGGCAGGGTCTGCCGCACAACGCTGGCCGCGCTTTCGCCCTGCGCGTAGGTGTACATGTCGTCACACACCGCGATGCGGCCTTGCAGGCGGGCGGCCTCGTCTGTGCTGGCGACGCGCAAGGTCGCATATTCGATCGATGCAATGCGCGGGGCGCTGACCGGCCCTTCGCGCAGGCCGCGCAGCTGCAGCAGGGCAACGGCGCCTTCAACGTAAAGCGGGCTGGTTACTTCACCCTCGCGCAGGCTACGCAGCAGGTTTTGCAACCCGGCAGGGAAGTTAGACAGCGGCACCCAGTCCATCTGGCCGCCCTGTTCGCGCGAGGGCACGACGGAATACTGCCGCGCCGCATCCGAGAACGCCTGCACAGAGCTGATCTGCGAGATTTGCGTTGCGATCTGTCGGATTTGATCCTCTTGCCCGGGGATCAGGGGCAGGATCGCCTCGGACAAAAGCACCTGCATGCCTTGGCTGGCCGTGGTCGTTCGGGCGATATAATCGTCGATGTCTGCATCGGTGATCGTGACGCGGGTGTTGAACCGCGCGCGGATATAATCACGCCACAAGACGTTGACACGCAGGTAATCGCGCAGCGCCGCCGGATCGATGCCTTGTTCGCGCAGCGTCGTCGCCAGTTGGGTGCTGGTCAGGTTGGCGCGTCCGGCAAATTCGTTCAGCGCGGCCTGATACTGCTCGTCCGTCAGGCTGAGGTTGTAGCGGGTCATTTCGGCTTGACGCAGCGCGTCGTCGACCAACTGGTTGCGCGCGACCGTTTGCAGATCGCCGGGGGTGTTGAAGAACGACAGCAGCTTTGCGCGCTGGTCGATTTCAAATCGCGTGATGGCACGGTCGTCCACCGTGATCGCCGGCGAGAACAACCCCTGCGCTGCGGCGGGCATGGCCGCCGTCATCAGCATCACCGCCAGCAGTGGCGCGCCGACCAGCCGCATGTGGCGGGCCGCGCCGCGCGCTTTGGTTTCGGGCATCTGGGTCATTGGCCTTCTCCTGCCGGTTCAGTCATGTGCCGCAAGCCGAGCTGGCCCGACGGACGCCCCCCACCGAAAAACCGGTAAGGTTCACCGACAGACCGAATTCGGTCGCAGGTTCGACATACAACGCTGATGTGTAGCGACGCGAGACCGAAAGGTCTACAACAACGCATTCGTTCTGCCACTGCATCGAAAATCCGTTTCGCATGATCTGGCTTGCCGCAAAATCGTAACGCAGATCGCTGGACACGCGCCATGTGTCATTGAACCTATAGGCGCCGCCGAGGGTGAGTTCGGTTATTTTGCGCGGTCGGTCTTCCCATGGCTCTTCGGGCAGGTTGATGAAGGCTGCGGTCAGGTTGTAGTTGGAATGATACCAATTCAGCCGCAATTCCGACTTACCGAAGCCGTCCAGCTTGTCATTGATCAATGTGCGGGCATCCAGACTGAACCCCGCCGGCGAGACCAGTTCGGCCTCAAGCAGCAGGTCGTTCGCACGCTCGGCCGTGCCCGAGCTGATCGGGCTGGAATCGGCAAAATCCTGCCGCAGAATGCGCCCGACGGTAAGCCCGCCAGCCCAACCAGATGGATCGACGAAGCCCCACCGCAGCCCGATGCCCATCCGCGCGCCCGATTCTACCGCGTCCTGCCCGGGGTAGCGCTGCAAAGCGAACATGTTCGCGGTGTCCAGCTCGACAATGGGCGAATCCTCGTTCGGGACATTGCGGCCATAGCCGTCGGCCCAGCCGATCGAGATGATAGGTTCCAAATACTGGGTGCGTCCCCCGCTTTCACGCCGCATCAGCGGCCATGACAGCGTCGTGGCGATGGAGGGTTGCACGCGAACGGCTTGGTCGTAATACGCGGGGTCGTCGTTTATACCGTAGGCTAGCACGTAGCTCGCGGCTTCGGTTCGCAGGCGCAGGCCCATGGGCAGGGTCCAGTTGCGCGACCATTCGGCAAAGGTCGAAAGGCGGCTGACATCACGGCCCAGCGGCCCTGGCGTATCGTCGGTGCGCCACAGGCCCGCGTATTCCGCGCCATAGGTCAGGCGCCCGCCCACATAGGGAAGGGTTACGTCCTGTTCCCAGCGGCCAAAGGCCAGATAGGGCGGTAGCGAGCGGTTAGTCTCGCTGCCGCGCAGCGACCGGTAACCCCAGAAGCCGAAGGTCGACAGGATGTTGTTGTTGATGCGCAGAACCTCGGCACCCGTTTGCAGGCGGTCGGCATAGGAATAACCATAGTTATTCATTACTGCCGTGTCCGAAATTTGCTGCAGTTGCAGATGCATCGTCGTGCCGGGCGAGATGCGGAAATCGCCCGCCGCGTCGATATAGTACCGCAAATCGTCGGGAAGGATTTCATCGCGTCCGACCAACGTGTTCACCCGCAGCCGCCCGAACGAGAACGCTTGTCGATAGTCAGCCTGCAGGGCTTTGCCGTTCGCGGCCAGATAGGGCGTCAGCGTAACATCGCGCGAATCCCCGATGGGCAGGAAATACGGCAACCGCACACCGGCGCCCAAGGAGGTCGATGTCACCAAGCCCGGTGCCAGAAAACCCCGCGCGCGGGCTACACCTGGTGCGGGAACGCGCAGCGCGGGCAGCCAAGCGATGGGCACGTCGCGCACCATCAGCACCGCGTTTTCAAACCAGATCTGTTGGCTCTCGGTATCGTGGGTAACGCGGGCGGCGCGGATCTGCCACAGCGGGGTGCTGGTGCCGCAGACCTGACAGGATGTCGCCGCAACGCGCGTCAGGCGGGTCACGCCGTTCGGGCTTTGGCGCACCTCGTTAGCGGCCAGTTGCAATTGTTGGTCCAGCACCATCCGCGCGCCTTGCAACAGGCCGCCGCGCAACTCCTGGTCAAGCTGCCCAGCCTCGGCCGAAATCACGGTGCCATCGGGCCGTTGGATCAGGATCGGGCCCGACAGGGTCAGCGCGTCACTATCTCGGTCGTAAATAACCTCGGACGCGGTCAGGGCGGTGCCTTGGTGGAATACCTGCACGTGGCCCGTTGCAACCAGACGCCCTTCATCATCGATGACGATCTGGTCGGCCAAAAGCGTAGGTTGGTCAGCCTGTTGCTGGGCAACAGCTGCGCCGCCCGACAATACCATGCTGCTGCTGACCAGCAGTGCCGCCAGCAAGCTGCGCAGGGGGTGTGACTTACGGTCCAAATATGTCGGGGCCATATGTCAGCCGTCCTCCAGATGCAGCAAAAGGCCAACCCCCAGCGCAATGGCGGCCAATGGGGTGACCCATGCTGCCATAACCGGCGGTATCTGCCCGTTCTCGCCTAGGATCTGCGCGAGGTTGCGGACGAAATAAAGCGAAAAACTGATCAGCACTGCAAATAGCACCATTATGCCGGTGTGCCCGCCGCGCTGATGGCGCAAAGTGAAGACGGCGGCGATCAGCATCATGGCGACCAAAAATGCGGGCTGCGCCAATTCGCTTTGCAAATGAACTACATGGCGGCGCGCTGCGAAGCCCGAAGCCTCCATCCGTGCGATGAAGGTGGGAAGCTCCCACACCGATATGCTGGACGGGCTGCCGAAGCTGTCGCGAATCTGATCGGCGGTCAGGCTGGAGGGGATACGCAGCATATCCGAGACTTCGGACGCTGCTTCGGAATTGATGTCGGGCCCCAGCGGCCAAACCTTGACGCCATGAAACAGCCAGCCGCTGCTATCCAATGTCGCATCCAATGCGGCGATGCGTCGATAGGGGTGGCCCTGCGGGTCGAACGAGATCATCGTCACGTCGCGGAACGTCGTGCCATCTGTGTCGCTGGCCCCGGCACGGATCACGCTTTGGCCGTCGGCGTCGCCTTCGCGCAGCCAGATGGCGCCATTGCTGAACTGCAGCACCTGACCGCCGCCAGTCAGCGTTGCGATACGCGCATCATACTGCCGGCTGGTTGCCGCAACGATCGGGTTCATCCCCATCACCGCCAGCATCCCCATCAGAAACACCACGACCACCGGCGATACCAGCGCGATGATGGCAGACCGGCCCGCCGCGCGCGTGACAACCATTTCTGACGAACGGGCCAGCCCCAAAAACAGCATCAACGCGGAGATTACCACGACCAGCGGAAGCACGGTGTAGAATGTCCCCGGCACATTCAGCAGCGTCAGCTGCATGATCGCCCCGAAATCAAGCTGACCGCCGAACCTGCGCAATTGCTCGACCAATTCGATCATCATCAGCATCAGAAAGAAACCGGCCGCGGTGCTTAGAAATGCCTTCAGGTAGCGCCACGCAAAATAACGGTGCAGGATCATTGTGCGGCCCTCCGCCACGGGGTGAGGGTGCTTTTAATGCGGCGCAATAGGCCCGGGCGCCCGGCCAGCGTCAGCAGCAGCGCGGTAATGGCCAAGCCGCAGACCAACGGCAGATACAACAGCGGCCAAAGCGCGCCATCCGACCGCACAGCGCCCGTTCCAACGGATTCGATCCCTTTGATCAGAATCACTAGCCCGACAGCCCCTGCGATTTGCCGCGTCAGCCCGAACCGGCTAAACCCGCCCAGAAGCAGCGTGGCAAAGCCCATCAGCGCCCCAATCAGCCCTAGCATCGGCTCGCTCGCGCGGTCGTGGATCTCGGCCCAGATGGCATTGTCGTCGTAAAGGGCCCGCAGTTCATCCGAGGGGTGCAGTAGCTGCAGCGTGGTGGTGCTGCGCAAGCTGGGCGCAAGTGGCCCGCCGCCTGGCATCAATGTGCTGATGTCGTAGGTGAAGTTAGAAAAAGACGTCACCGTCATCCGCCCCGTCGCGCGCGACAGGCTTTGCGCCGTTCCGTCAAGCATGACCAGTTGGGGGATGCCGTTCGTGCTGATCAGATAGGCGCGGGTGGCCGTGTAAACGGTATCCAAGGTGGTGGCGAGGGTATCCGACAGGAACAGGTCGTGCATCTCGCCGCCGGGGTCGATCTTGCGGACATAGAGGGTGAGGCCCGTGACGGGCGTCGTGAATTCCCCCTCTTGCAGCAGGCGGGCGGTGGCGCTTTGGGCGACCTCAAGCTGCCGGAAGGCAAGGCGCTGGTTCGATAACGGAACCAGTTCATGGGCCAGAACTTGCACCAGACCCATGACCATCAGGCCAAAGACCAGCACCGGCCGCGCCAAGCGCCACGGCGAAAACCCCGTCGCCTGCACGACCACGAGTTCGGATTCGCCACTCATGCGGTTGGCGACATAGACGCTGGCGACGAAGGCCGACAGCGGCAGCACCAGTTTCATGATGGCGGGCAGCGATAGGGCAGTAAATTCAACAAAAACCCACACACCTTGGCCGTCTGCGATCAGCTGGTCGAACAGCACCACCGCGCGGTTGACCCAATAGACCATGATCAGCACGAGCGAGAAAAAGCCAAACAGCGTCATCAGCTGCGACAGAAGATATCTGTCGAAACGTCCCAATGGCCTTCTCCTTCGTGCGGGTTCTTTGTGTTGGATAACTGATCGCTGTGTCCGTTTGAACTGGTATCTGGTTTTCAGGCGCGCTTACGGGTAGCTTTATGCCAACAAGCCATTGCCATCGCCCTGAAAAGTTCGACTGAAAGGCCCGATATGACCACGCCGCTGCCGATCGATTTCCGTGATTCCGCCAATATTGAACTGGCTGCCCTAGGGCAACGTCTGGCCCTGATCATCGACCCCGCAGGTAAACTGGATTTGCAGTTGCGCAAACTGGACACGGCAACGCGCAAATCGCTGTCGCGCTTGCTGGCCAGCGAAAGCTGGACGTCCTCGCGCCCGGGCACCATTCTCAGCCTTGGCTTTCCAGCGGGGATCGCATCGGAACAGCTGCTGATCGTGAACCTGCCGATGCGCCCCAGCGTTGATGAAGCGCGCACGGCTGGCGCTGCACTGGCTGCCCATGTGGCGCCGGGTGGCTTGGCGATTTTCGCCGGTCACCACGCGCGGATTGAGGAAGTCGCCCACGCGCTTGCGCTGCGCAGCTATCACTTCGGTGACCACAAAACCGCGGCCGCCCCCGCGCGCGGTCAGGTCGTGTTTTACTTGCGCCACCCCGAAGTTGTCGCCCGTGCCGCGTCGCCGCTGGCAGCGCTAGCTGAGGGGGTCTTCTTTACTCGCGACTTGGTGAACGAGCCTGCTAACATCCTGACCACCAGCGAATTTGCCAGCCGTATTGCTGGGATGGCTGATCTCGGCCTGAAAATCGAGATACTGGAGGAAGACGATCTGCGCGCCTTGGGCATGAACCTGCTTCTGGCGGTGGGCGAGGGCAGCGTCACCCCGACCAAGGTCGCCGTCATGCAATGGACGGGACTACCCGACAGCGATGCACCGCCGCTGGCGCTGATCGGCAAGGGCGTCGTTTTCGATACCGGCGGGATTAGCTTGAAAAACCCCGGCGGCATGGAAGATATGACCATGGACATGGGCGGCGCGGCGCTGGTGTGCGGCGTGATGCGCACCCTGGCCCTGCGGCGCGCGCGGGTGAACGTTGTGGGCGTCGTCGGGCTGGTCGAAAACATGCCCGCCGGCAATGCCTATCGCCCGGGCGATGTGTTCACATCGATGAAGGGGGATACGGTCGAAATCATCTCGACCGATGCAGAGGGGCGCCTGCTGCTGGCCGACGTGATGTGGTATGCGCAGCAACGTTTCAAACCCGCCGTGATGATCGACTTTGCCACCCTGACGGGCAACATCATCGCTGCGCTGGGCGCCGAATATGCGGGGCTGTTCTGCAATGACGACACGCTGACATCGCGCATGATGGGGGCATCGCGCACCGAATCAGAGGGGCTGTGGCCGATGCCGATGCCCCCCGCATTCGACGAAAGCCTGAAATCAAACGTGGCCGATGTGAAAAATAAAGGCGCAGTGCAGGGCGGCGCGATCATCGCAGCGCGATTCCTGTCGCGGTTCGTCCAGCCTGGCACGCTGTGGGCACATGTTGATATCGCGGGTGTCGCGTCGCTCTCGCGCGATTCGCGGCTGGCACCGCGCGGCGCGACGGGCTGGGGGGTCGCGCTGATCAACCGCCTGATCCAAGAGCATTTCGAGAAGTCCTGAGGCATTTCGAATGGCTGAGATCCAGTTCTTCCACCTGACCGAGGGGCCGGTGGTCGCGACACTGCCGGTGCTGCTGGGCCGGTCGCTGGATCGCGGCTGGCAGGTGGTGGTGCGCGGCACCGATGTCGGGCGATTGGCCGCGCTGGATCTGGATCTGTGGCGGCGCGACGATGGCTTTTTGCCCCATGGGCTGGCGGGTGGCCCGCACGATGCGTTGCAGCCTGTTCTGCTGACAGCCGCGAACGACCTGCCGCCCTGCGATTGCTTGATTTGCATCGACATGGCGACCGCCACCGCCAGCGAATGCGCGGCGACGGCCCGCACTGTTTTGATTTTCGACGGCAACGACATGCAGGCGCTGGACCATGCCCGCGCGCAGTGGAAGGCGCTGACGGGGCAGGGGATCCCCGCCAGCTATTTCGCCCAAGAAGATGGGCGTTGGGTTAAAAAGGCCGAAAAGATCTGATTACGCGAGGGTTTTGTCGCGCAGCAGACGCGTCAGTGTCCGCTCCATCACCTCGACGGTGATCATGGTTTGGTGCTCGACCTCTATATTCAGGTAGTCGCCGACCTTGTAAGTGCCGAACGTGGTCGAACGAAGCGTCTCGGGGATCAGATAGACCGTGAAAATGTCGCCTGCAGGGTCTTCTTGCACGTCGCCCACGGTCAGGCTGCAGCCGTTGACGGCCAGAAAACCGCGAACAAAGATATACTTGGCCCATTCGGGCGCGACGCGGAACGAAATGCGTGCTTTCGGCCCCTCGGTTTCAAGGGCCGTGATCTGCGCCGTGGTCGAGACGTGCCCCGACACCATGTGCCCGCCGTTTTCGTCGGTGGGTTTCATGGATCGTTCGACATTCACACTGACGCCGTCGGCGATGCGGGCCAGATTAGTCCGCTCTAGCGTGGCCAGCATAGCGTCGAATGTCGCATAGCCTTCGCCCATGCTGGTGACGGACAGGCAGCAACCCTCGATTGCCACGCTCGCGCCGATTTTCAAATCGTCCAGCAGCGTTGGCGTCATGCCGAGGGCGAAGGTCAGAACCTCGTTTCCGCGCGTTGCGCGCAGAACGGGTGCGGTGGTTTGGACGATGCCGGTGAACATTCAGCGGCCCCCCGCCATTTGGGTCGATTTCGTCATGTGGTACGCTCCTTCATGTGCGTCAAAGGGCGCTCCAGGGTGATTGGGCCCTTTGTGCGCGTGGGCGGCATCGGGCCGTCTTCTTGCATCCGGACTATGACCGTCGGTTCTGGCATCTGACCAGATCTGCTGACCCTGCACCGCAGGCGCTCGCGGACTTGCGCGGGCCGATGGCCGCGCCTACCGCCGGTGAGGAATTACGCCTCGCCCCGAAGACAAAAGCCAAAATACAGCGCGGCCCGCCAACGTCAATCGGCACGATTGCACAATAATTGTTCCCAAATCGCGCATCTGCGGGCTGCGCGGCGATCAAACATCATCAAACCTTTTCCACCAAAATGGAACATGCTAGCCAAAGGTGACGCGATAAGGACACGGATGATGAACGACCTGCTGCGCCCCCAAACGCATACACCCCCGAAACCTGCGCAAGCTGCAGCCTCGCTTGACCTGACACGCGCCCCGGAAAACCCGCTGCGCTTGCTGGGTGATTGGGTCGCGCACATCCTGTCTATCGCCGCGGTCGAGCCGATGTATGTCACACTGGCAACGTCCAGCGGGGCGGGTGTGGTGTCCAGCCGCACAGTGCAGATGTTGGATGTCGAGGCCGACACCATCTTGTTCACGACCAATTTCGGCAGCCGCAAGGGTACCGAAATGGCCGAAACGGGCCGCGCGGCAGTGTCGATCTATTGGCGCGAGACGGCGCAATCGGTGAACTTCACTGGCACGGTCGCGGTCGCGGATGATGCGGAAAACGACCTCCGTTTTGCCCAAGACCCGCGCTGGGTGCAGGCCTCGCGCGCGGTGTCGTTTCAGGGGCGGCCCCTGCCGGACGAGGCGGCGCAGCTGGCCGCCTTTCGCGCGCTGGCCGAGGGGCACGACCCCATCGCGCGGCCGCCCTATTGGAAATGGTACCGTATCCGCCCTGACGCGATGACATTTTGGGAAGGGCACTCCAACGCACTGAACCGCCGCATACATTACGCGCTGGGCGGTGGGGTCTGGTCCAAGGGCATGGTGCAATCCTGATGGGCGCCCTTGCCGCCTTGCAGGCACAAGTCGCCTCGGAACTCGATCGGATCGAGGGGCTCGCCTGCGATTGGCTGCCCGCCCGCGCGCCGGACAGTTACGATGTGGTCATCTGCGGTGCGGGTTTGGCGGGCCTTGGGGTGGCGTTCGGGCTGAAGCGGCGGGGGATCAACAACGTGCTGGTCATCGACCAGCGCCCCAAAGGGCAAGAGGGGCCTTGGGTCACCGCCGCGCGGATGAAAACCCTGCGCTCGCCCAAGCATCTGGCGTCGGTCGATTTGGGGGTGCCCAGCCTGACCCTGCGGGCGTGGTACGAGGCAACTTACGGCACCGCCGCGTGGGACGCCTTGGACAAGCCCGCGAAAGAGGATTGGATGCGATATCTGATCTGGTTTCGGGCGGTGACGGGCCTGCATGTCGAAAACGATACGACGCTGGTCGGGCTTGCCCCAGCGCCATCGGGCGTGAGGTTGGAGCTGGCGACGCCAACGGGCCGCAAATACGTGCAGGCGGGGCACGTGGTGATGGCCACGGGCCTGGTCGGTAGCGGCGCGGCGTGGATTCCGCCTGAGATAGCGGCCTTACCGCGCGATATGTACACGCATTCGGCCGATATTTGCAGCGATGCGGGTTTGGCGGGGCGCGATGTTGCCGTTATCGGCGGCGCGACGTCAGCCTTCGACTGGTCGGTCACAGCGTTGGAACGGGGCGCGAGATCCGTGACCCACTTTGCGCGCCGCGCCGGTTTCGCGGCGACCGAGGGATTGGCGTGGATGAACTTCCCCGGCTTTCTGGGCCATTACGCTGATTTGCCCGATGACCATCGCTGGCGCTATATGCACCGTTATTTCACCATGGGCATCCCCCCGACCCAAGACCAGTACAATCGCGCGGCCTTTGATCCGCGCTTTCACTACCACGCGGGGGCGGGGGCCTCGCATTACAGCCTGACAGGATCGGGGCGCGTGCGCATTGAAAACGCTTGCGGCACGTTCGAGGTTGACCAGCTGCTGCTGGGTACGGGCTACACATCCGACCTGTCGGCCCGGCCCGAGCTGTCATCGGTGGCAGGGTTGGTCAAGCTGTGGGGCGATGTCTACACGCCGCCCGCAGCGCTAGGTCACCGCGCGCTGGCGGCGCACCCCTATTTGGGGTATGATTTCGAACTGCTACCGCATGATCCGGCGCAGGTCTGGATCAGCCGCATCCATATGTTCAACGCCGCGGCGATGCTTAGCTTCGGGCCGGTTGCCAACGGGATTACCGGCGCGAAATACGGGATACCGATGCTGGTCACTGCGCTGGCCCGCCAGCTATTTCAAGAAAACCGCGACCATTTTCTGGCGGCTTACGAGGCATTCAACGATGTCCATTTCGTGCCGCGCAGCGACGGGAAGGATAACGCATGACAGACCTGCCCCCCCACGGTGACGCGTTCGCCCGCGCACAGGCGGATTCGGCGGAATTTCCGGTTCTGCTGGCCAATCACGCCCCGATGGTGATGGAGGCCATGCGCCAGATGGGCGCGGATAATGCCCGTATCGCCGCGTGGTATGGCGATTATGTCATCGCCAAACAGGTTCCACCCCAGCCAGCGTCGAAAGGCCCGCTGGATCAAACCACATGGGGCACGGCGATCGGCGATCGCACGCGCGAGGCCGACCTGCGCGCCTTCTTCGTGGCCGAGGTCGCGCAGCGCGGGGCCGATCAGGCCATCCGCCATTATGTGCCACGCTTGGCGCAAGGCATGGCGGGCAGCGCGTTCCATCCTTTGATGCGGCTGGCCTATGCGATCATCGGGAAAAACCCGACCGAGGTTGGGCACGCGCTGGGCTATTGGGCCGCTTGCTATCTGGACGTGCCGATGGACCGCGCCGCGCTGCCGCGCACGCAAAACCCGCAAGATATAATCGCAGGGATGTATGACCTGCCGGGTGCCCGCAGCTATACGGTCGAGGAAGACCTGCTGTGGCACAACATTCGCGCGGTCTGCGCCTTGCCCGCCTTTCCCGCCTTGGTGGGCCGACTGGAAATGACGCCAGATACCCCGCGCCAGATGGCGGCGCTCTCGCTGGCCCTTTATGCCCAAACGATGGATTTTTCCGCCCTGCACGCCGTGACAGGTTTTCATTGGCTGCGCACCATACGCCCGCATCTGGACGACCCCGATGCGCTTTACCCAATCCTGTGGGCGATTATTGCGGCGCTCATCCCCAAAATCGGCTTTCCGACGCTTCCCACCCCCGAGGCCCTGCAGCAAATGCGCGCGGCGCCCGCGCCCGAATGGCCCGATATTTTTTCAGCGGCCTGCGCATCGCCAGACGAACATGATATCAGCCTGACCTTCTCGGCGTATCAAGAGGGGGCATTCTGGGGCGATCCGCTCTACCGCGTTGTCGCCGCGCGGCGGGTAAAGTTGATAGGGGGGTAGGGTATGGACGATCTGTTTGTGAAAAACCTGCGGCTGGGTGATTTAGGCACCCAGTCGATCCTGATCCGGCAGGGGCGTATCGCGGCCATTGGGGCGCTGCCCGAGCCCGCCGACACGCCGGTTTTTGATGCGGGCGGGCGTTTGGCGCTGCCCGCCATGGTCGACGGGCACATCCATCTGGATAAGACGCTGATTGGCCTGCCGTTCATTCCGCACCTGCCCGGCGAAACGGTGGCCGCCCGCATTGCAGCCGAGCGGCAGTTGCGGCGCGATCTGGATGTGCCCGTCCGTCTGCGCGGCGGCGCGCTGTTGGATCGACTGGCCACCTACGGAACCGTGGCCGTGCGCAGCCATATCGATATCGACACCGAAATCGGGCTGCGGCACGTCGAGGAAGTTCTGGCGCTGCGCGAAACCCACGGCCATTTGGTCGACATCCAGACCGTCGCCTTCCCGCAATCGGGTATTTTGCGCGACAAGGGCACGGCCGATCTGATGGCTGCGGCGCTGCGCGCGGGGGTCGATCTGGTCGGGGGCCTCGATCCGGCGGGGATTGATGGGGACATTACCGGGCATCTCGATACGGTTTTCGGGCTGGCCGACAAATACGGCGTTGGGGTGGACATTCACCTGCACGACCCCGCTGATCTGGGCGCGCACGAGTTGCAACAGATTGCCCTGCGCACCGAGGCGCTGGGCCTGCAGGGCCGCGTCAACGTCAGCCACGCCTTCTGTCTGGGCGCGTTGGGCGACGCGCGACTGGGTGAGGTGGCCGATCATCTGGCGCGCGCGGGGGTGTCGATCATGACATCTGCCCCTGGGCCAGTGCCGATGCCGCCTATCAAGGCCCTGCGCGCCGCAGGGGTGCAGGTGTTTGCGGCCAATGACAATATTCGCGATGCGTGGTCACCTTTCGGTAACGGCGATCTGCTAGAGCGCGCGGGAATTCTGTGTGATCGACAGGACTTTCGGGCCGATGCCGATTTGGCGCTGGCCTATGACTTGGTCAGCACTGTGCCTTCGGCCCTGCTGGGGCGTAGCGGCACGGGGCTGGCGGTTGGCGCGCCTGCCGATTTTATCCTGCTGCGCGCGGCCAGCATTGCCGAGGCCGTCGCCGACCGCGCGGGCGAGCGGGTTGTGATCAAGGCGGGTCGGGTTGTTGCTGTGGATGGCAAGCTGGTTGGGGGGCAGTCGCCGGGTAACTCGGGCTTGCCTTCATTGGCCCGAAAATCGTAAAAATCGGGCATATCACTGCGATTTGTTTTGCGCAGTAAAACAGCAGGGGCCTGAGACGTATGAATTCTGACGATTGGCAAGCCCCGACCACCCGCAGCCCCGCCCCGCACGAGCGGCAGAAACTGCCGGGGCAAGCGCGGCTGGCAGCCATTTTGGAACGCCTTTATGCGGGCGGGTCGGTTTCGGTCGTCGATTTGGCCAAGGAATTCAATGTATCCGACATGACCGTGCGCCGAGATCTGGCCGAGCTGGAGGCCGAGGGCCATCTGGCCCGCGTCCACGGCGGCGCAGTGCCCACCGCGCGCGGGCCCCATGCGGTGGTCGATGATATCGAGCCCGAGTTCGACGCCCGTTTCGCCCGCAACCGCGCCGCCAAGGAAACCATCGCCCACGAAGCGGCGCGGATCTTGTCGCAATATCGCACGGTCGCGCTGGATGTGGGAACATCGGTCTATCTGGTCGCGCAGATGATGGAAAAGCCCGCGCGCAAGCGGGTGTTCACCAACTCGGTCCGCGTGGCGCAGCTGCTGTCGCAATCCCCGTCCGAGGTGTATCTGGCGGGCGGCCGCGTGCGCGCGGACGAGATGTCGATCACCGGCCCTATTGCCGTAAGCCAGTTCTCGCAACTGTTTTTCGATGTCGCGGTCATCGGCGTGTCGGGCCTGACGGCCGACGGGTTGTTCGATTATTCCATCGAAGACAGCGAAATGAAGCGTGTCTATGTGAACCAGTCCGCCGTGCGCGTGGTTCTGTGCGATTCATCGAAGTTTGAGCGTATGTCCCTGACGCGGATTTGCGCGCTGCAGGATATATCGGTGTTGATCACCGACGCGCCGCCCCCCGCCGAACTTGATGCGCTGCTGCGCGAGGCGGGCGTTGATGTCCGCGTTGTCGGCGGGCGGCAGGATCAGCCCTGACCGCGCTGGTCGTGCGCGCAGGTCACAGTCTCACCCTCGATGCGGATCATGCCGGCTTGGCCGGCCAACGGGCTTAGCGGCGCGATCGGGCTGATCTGGTGCCCAAGGGCGCGCAGCGCATCCTCATACCCCGTCGGTTCAAGCTTTAGCGTATCACGCCCGTCCGAAAATGTGCGCCCCAGCAGAAAGCGCGGCGCGCGTAGGGCATCGGCGGGGGGCAGGTTCTGGTCGATCGCGTGGCGTAGCAGGACGGTCAGCGTCTGCGGCTGCCCGTCGGCCCCTTGCGTGCCGTAAAGCAGCCAGGGTTTGCCGCCCTTGGTCGCTATCCCGGGGTTCAGCGTATGAAAGGGTCGCCTGCGCGGGGCAAGGCGGTTCGGCCCGTCGGTCAAGCCAAAGCTGGCCCCGCGGTTATGCCAGATCAGCCCCGTTTGGGGCAAAACGCAGCCGCTACCCCAGTCGAAGTACGTGCTTTGCAGTGCGGAAACGCAGCCGCCATTCTGGTCGTAAGCGGCAAAATAGACGGTATCGGCGCTGTTGTAGGGCCACGGCCAGGGCAGGGCCTGATTGGGGTCGATCGCTGCGGCCTGCGCTTGCAGATGCGCGGGGGCCAGCGTCGCAATAGCTGCCGCGTGGGCCTGCGGTGAATCGTCTAGCGTGCGGCGATCCAGAAAGGCACGTTTTACCGCTTCGACCATCAGGTGGTAGTCGGCGGCGCCTGTTCGTGCAGGGCCGCTGGCTGCCAGAATACCCATGATCTGAAGGGTGGTGACCCCTTGGGTCGGCGGCGGGGGTGCGTAAAGCTGCGCGCCGCGATAGCCCACCGAAAGCGCAGGCGTGACGCGGGCGCTGGTCGCGGCCAAATCAGCGGCGGTGGCGGGCACGCCCAACTGCGCCAGATCATCCAAAATGGTGTTGGCGAGTGTGCCTGTGTAGAAATCAGGCAAGCCGTTTTCGATCAACGCTGTCAGGGTGTTGGCCAGCGCAGGCTGTCGCAGCAGGCTACCAGCAGGCGCGTTGCGATAGGGGGCGAAACCGTGCCACGCGGCCATCTCCTCGGCGCGCATGTCGCGCCAGAACGCTTGCGATGGGGTTACCACGATCCCATCGGCCGCGGCCCGGGCCGCTGGGCCGAGCAGGGTCGAAAGCGCCGTGGTATCGCCAAACAGGCGCAGAGCAGCGTCCCACGTGGCGACGGCGGCGGCTGTTGTAAGGATGGACCGCGGCCCGCGTGTGTCGATTTGGTCGACCTGCGCGGTGAAGTCGAACGCTTGCCCAATGCCGTTGATCGCTTGTACCGCGCCCGTGCGATCGCTGACCAACCAGACCGCATCGCCGCCAATCCCGCAAAAATGTGGCATGGCGACGGAAAGATAGGCCCCCATGGCGACGGCGGCGGCTGCGGCGCTGTGGCCATCGGCCAACAGCGCGTTGCCGATTTTCGTCGCTTCAGGGTGGGGGCTGATGGCGCAAAAAGCCATGTTCAGCCCCGGGTCAGGGGCTGGCGTGGGGCCCAAAGCCGCATCTTGCCACCCTTGATGACGCCCACCACGGGGCTGTTGGCGCGCACAGCATCGGCGCGGCTGTCGGCGGCCAGCAAGATGAAATCTGCAGGTGCCCCAACGGTGAGCGCATGCCCCTGACGCCCCAGAATATGCGCGGGCTTTTCACAGATCATGGCGAACACGTCCTCCATCTGCGCGTCGGACGATAGCTGGTCGATATTGGCGTAATACCCTGCCATACGCAGCAAATTTGCATCGCCAAAGGGCGTGAAGGGATTTTGGACATTATTCGTTGCCACCGCGACGGTCGCCCCGAGTTGGGACAGGGCATAGGCGGGCGCGACGCCGCGGGGGCGCATGGGGTCGGACGCGTCGCCGTTCAGGTAGCTGTCGGTCGCGGGTAGCACCACCAGCGCGACACCCGCTGCGTGCATGCGGCGCGCCAGATCGGCCCGTTGCGACGGGGGGAAGGCTGCAAATTTGGTCGCATGTCCCACCGTGACGCGCCCGTTCCAGCCGCGCTGCGTGGTTTGGTCGATGATTTCGGGCAGGATGGACCCTGACGCGTCGAGGTTGAAGTCGACGTGGAAATCGACATCCGCATCAAACTCGGCGGCCAGATCGAAGATCAGCCCGACATGCGCCACCGGATCGGGGTCGGTATAGGGGCACCCGCCCACCACGTCGCCGCCCAAGGCCATGGCCTCGCGCATCAGGTCGACGGTTTCCATCTCTTGCGTCAGCCCCTCTTGCGCAAAGACGCATAGTTGCAGGTCGATCACATCGGCCCATTCGGCCCGCAGCCGCTTGAGGGCGTGGAAGCTGCGCAGTCCCGCGCGGGGATCAACCTCGACAAAGCTGCGCATGGCTTGCGTGCCTGCGCGGACAGCCATTTCGATCACGGCCTCGGCGCGGGCGTAGACATCGTCCTCGGTAAAGGCGGCTTTGGCGGTGGCGGTCAGGTGGACAGCCTCGGGCAGGGTGCCCTCGCAAATCGGGCAGCGCCCCAGAATCATTGCCTTGTCTAGGTGCACATGTGCATCGGTAAACCCCGGCGACAGCAGCGCCCCGCCCGCATCGTAACGCACCGTGTCGGCTGGCATGTCGCTGTCGGGGCCGATGGCCGCGATGACGCCATCGGCGATCAACAGGGAAAAGGGCGCGCCGCCCGCATGCAGATTGTCGATGACGATGGCCATAGTGTCCTCTCAGCGGGGGATTAGCAGGGGGATCTGGTCAAGGCGGCTGATGATGAAATCAGGGGTGACATCGGTGGGTTCGGGGTGCCCCGCAGGCACATACATGGCAACGGCCAGTCCAGCCGCCTGCGCCGACCGCACCCCCGTGGGGCTATCCTCGACCGCCAGAACGGCATCCACCGGCAGGCCCAGCAGCGCCGCGCCCTGCAAGTAGGGGTCGGGTGCAGGCTTGCCGCGTGTCACATCGTCCAAACTCAGCGCGCCTTGCAGCAGCGCGTTCATTCCCAGTGTGGCAAGGTTGATGTCCACAACGTCGCGGGTCGAGTTCGAGACACACACCTGCCGCACCCCTGCATCATGCAGGGCGGTGATCACGTCGCGCGCGCCGGGAATAATGGCGAGGTCGCTTGCGTTGTTGCGGTAATAGGCGCGCAGGGGCACCATGAAGTCAGCCTCGGTCGTGCCGGCGGGAAACAGGGGGCGCAGCACGTTCCAGACATCGATAATGTGCATGCCCACAAATTGCGCGTCATCGGCGGCCACAGCGACGCCGAACATCTCGCAAACCGCCGTCAGCGACCGCGCGTGCAGCGGCTCGGAATCCAGTAAGGTGCCGTCAATATCCCATGCGACGCCCTGCCACGGAAAGCTGTTCATACACCGAAGCCCTTCAATCGCTGATAGAGGTTCAGGAAAGCGGCAAACTGCGCGTCATACAAGGCACGATGCGCAGCGTTGGGTGAAATGAGGGCCTCTTTCTGGGTAAAGGCTGTGATGCCATCCCATTCAGCCGCGCCGGTGCCGACAGCAGCCACCCATGCGGCCCCAAGGCAGGTGCCGGGATGCCCCGAAAGGCGTTGCAGCGATTGCCCAATGACATCGGCCACGATCTGCATCCAGACATCGCTTTGCGCGCCGCCATCCGAGACGAAGAATCGCTGCGGGTTGTAGCCAATTTCGGCGAAAGTCTGGATGTGGTGGCGGATAGCATAGGCATAGGATTCCAGCAGCGCGCGCCAGATGTGCCCCAGATCGTGCGACAGGGTCATCCCCCAGAACACGCCCTTGGCATCGGGGTCGTGCAGGGGGGTTTTCTCGCCCAGTAGATAGGGCAGAAACACCAGCCCCAGCGACCCCGCGGGGCGCTGAGCGGCCAGCGCGTCCAGCGCTTTGTGGCGCGAGCCGTCGAGTGGGGTAATGTCGGCGGCAAACGTATCGACGAACCAGTTCAGCACCGCGCCGCCGGTCGACATGCAGCCGTTCGGCATCCAGAGGTCCGGGATAAGGTGGTAGTCCAGAAACAGCCGCGCGTCGGGGTGGGCGGTATCGGTCGCCGTCAAAATATCGACGGCGCCGCCGAATTTCAGCAGAACATCCCCATTTGCCACCACACCCGCGCCCAGACATGACGCGATCATATCGGCCGCGCCGCCCATCACGGGCGTGCCAGCGGCAAGCCCCGTTGCGGCGGCAGCGTCGGGGGTGACGTGGCCCAGCACCTCGGTTGCGGCGACAAGGCGGGGCAGTAGCCGGGCGGGAATTCCGGTCGCCTCGGCCTGAGCAGGGTCGATCTGGTGCGTGGCGACGGCAACGACACCGGCCTCGAGCGCCCAGTTCTGTTCGATCGCGCGCACGCCCGTCAGTTTGAAGTTGATATAGTCATACGAGCCCATGACGGTGTCGGCTTGCGCCAGCACCTGCGGTTCGTGGCGGGCCAGCCAGCGCAGCTTGGCGCCGACCAATTGCTGGTTCACGCCGTTCCCAGCCTGCGCCAGAAACGCAGCCTCGTCGATCTGGGCGCGCATCTCGGCGACTTCCGCGCCGCAGCGGCCGTCGCTTTGCTGGATCGCGCGGCGCAGCACGTGGCCTTGCGCATCTAGCAAGATCGTCGCTGGCAGCATGCCGCCAACGCCAATGCCCGCGATATCAGCTGCGGCGCAACCGCTGTCCTGTAGCAGATCGGGGATCAGCGCGCAGACGTTGTCCCACCACTGCTGTGGGTCTTCCTCGGCCCAGCCGGGGTGATCGGCGTAAAGGGTCACGGGGCGCGCGGCCTTGGTCAGCACGGCCCCGGCGCTATCGATCAAGATACCGATGGTCGATGTCGTCCCGATATCGAGACCCAGAAAAACGGGCATGGCGAAGGTCTTTCAGTCTGCGCAGGAATGTTCAAATAAGAGCAAAGCGGAACAAAAATTCGGGCGCAACAGAACATTTGCAAACATTGTGCTTGAGGTCATATCGCAACTGTGCTTGCTAAAAACAGGGGCGCAAGGTGATGGAAAAATGGGCGAACACGAACTGGCAGTACAGCAACACCCAGGATTGAGCGGAAAGGTCGCGTTCGTGACAGGCGGTGCCGGTGGCATCGGCCTTGCCATCGCGCAGGGGCTGGCAGCCCAGGGGGTGCGGGTGGTGATTGCCGACCTTGACCTGCCCGCCGCGTCCGCAGCCGCTTCAGCCTTGGGGGACGGGCACCACGCAGTGGCCATCGACGTGCGTCAACGCGCATCCGTGCAGGCTGCGTTCGATCAGGCGCTGGTGCTGACCGGAACGGTCGACATCTGTATCGCAAACGCAGGCGTTTCAACCATGCGCGCGGCGTGCGATTTGACCGATGACGACTGGGACTTCAACATGGACGTGAACGCCCGCGGCGTGTTCCTGACCAACCAGATCGCCGCGCGCTATTTTATGGCCACAGCCAAGGGCTGCATCGTCAATACCGCATCGCTGGCGGCCAAGGTCGGTGCGCCGCTGTTGGCGCATTATTCGGCCAGCAAATTCGCCGTCGTGGGTTGGACGCAGGGGCTGGCGCGCGAACTGGCCCCGCGCGGCATTCGCGTGAACGCCGTCTGCCCCGGTTTCGTCCGCACCGCCATGCAAGAGCGCGAGTTGGTGTGGGAGGCCGAGTTGCGCGGCATGACCCCCGCCGCCGTGCAGGCCGATTACATTTCGCAGACCCCGCTGGGTCGCATTGAAACCCCGCAGGACGTGGCCGGTGTGGTCGTCTTCCTGTGTTCGGACGCCGCGCGTTTTATGACGGGGCAGGCGATCAATGTGACCGGCGGCGTCTACATGACATGATGTTCCGCCGCAGGATCGCGCGGAACAAGAACGGAGAAGAAGAATGACGAAATTCGCGCAGTTGTTTCCGGGGATCAAGCCCGTCATCGCGATGGTGCACTTGAACCCGATGCCCGGAACGCCGCTGTATGACGCGGATGCGGGGATCGAGGGGATTTACAACGCCGCCTTGAAAGACTTGCAGGCCCTGCAAGCCGCCGATGTCGACGCGGTGATGTTCGGCAACGAAAACGACCGCCCCTACGAATTGAATGTCGATGTGGCAACGACCTCGGCCATGGCTTTTGTCATCGGGCGCCTGCGCGAGGTTTTGCAAAAACCGTTCGGTGTCAATGTCCTGTGGGACCCCGATGCCACCGTCGCGCTGGCCGCCGCCACCGGCGCGTCGTTCATTCGCGAGATTTTCACCGGCACTTACGCATCGGATATGGGGCCGTGGACGCCGAACGCCGGGCGCGCCATGCGCTACGCGCGCCGTCTGGATCGCAAGGATCTGGTGATCTTGAACAACGTCTCGGCCGAATTCGCCCATTCGATGGATGGTCGCCCACTGGCCGATCGCGCCCGCTCGGCCGTGTTTTCGTCGATCCCCGATGCGGTTCTGGTATCGGGTGCCATCACGGGCGAGGCGGCCAAAATGCTGGATCTGGAAAACGTCAAAGCAGTGCTGCCGGATGTGCCGGTGCTGGCCAACACGGGGGTCAAGCACGAAACGGTCGCAGATGTGTTAAAGATTGCCGATGGCTGCATCGTCGGCTCGTCGTTGAAGGTTGATGGCCACACGTGGAATGCCGTCGATCCTGAGCGCGCCAAAGCGTTCATGGCGGTCGTTAAAGCGGGCCGCGCCTAAGTAGGGCAGTGCCCTGCACGACCGGGCTGCCAACCGTGGCCCGGTTGTTTTGCATAGGGCTGCAGCGCGACAAGATTCGCGGCTTTGCGCGTGGGGAGCAAAGGGTATAAAAATCGCGCTTGTTTTGTGCGAAATTCCTGAAAAATGTTCGTTTATGTGTATTTGTGTTTGCGCTTTGCGGCAAAGCGTTGCTCTGCTGAAGTCACTGGTCTAGGGTCGGCGCAAGATTTGCGGGGCTGCGGCTGTGCGCCGTTCCCGTATTTTACACCAATTTGGATGCAGCCTACATCCCCCTTTACACCCACAAGGATGCCGCATGACCCTTCCTTCCTTCCAGATGCCGCAGCTGAGCCTTTTGGCGCTGACCGTTGCAGGTGCCGGACTTTCTCCCGCCCTCGCCAGCGCGCAAGACATCAGCCCAGAACGTTGCGCGCTGAACAAAGCGCCGGGCGAGGTGATCTTTCTGACCTCCTTCGCCTATGCGGCGTCGACCGGCATTCTGGACATTGTCGCTGCGAAAGAGCTGGGCCTTTACGACGCGCTCTGCATCGATCTGACCATCCAGCCGGGGGGCACGAATATTCAGTTGGTGTCGGCCAATACCGCGCAGTTGGCCGGTATCGGTGGCCCGTCCGACACGATGGTCGGCATTGATAACGGCGCCGAAATCGTCGGCATCGCGACCTATGGCAACGTCGGCGCGATCGAAGTGATTACCATGGCCGGCAGCGGCATCGAGACTCTGGCCGATTTCGTCGGCAAGACCGTCGGGTATAAGGGGGCCGTCGCGCCGCAGTTCTCGGCCATGTTCCTTGATAACGGGATTGATCCGGAAACGATCAACTGGGTCTCGGTCGGGTTCGACCCCAGCATTTTGTCGAACGGGCAGGTGCAGGGCCTTGGGGCGTATAAATCGAACGAGCCCCGCGCGCTGGAAGCGCAGGGCTTTGAGGTCACCGAATGGGATCCGAACGCGTTCGGCATCCAGTCGAATTTCAACACGCAGATCGCGAATATCGCTTTTGCCGAAGCCAACCCCACCGTGATCGAGGATTTTCTGCGCGCCACGTTCAAGGCCTATGCGTGGATGAACGAAAGCCCCGACAATCTGGACCAAGCGCTGCAGTGGGCGGCCGAGCTGTCGACCGCAGGCTATGACATCGACACGTCGCGCGTGCGCTATAATACCGAGGTGGCGCTGGTCGCCGATAGCCTTCCCGCCGGTATGGCGCTGGGCCAGCAAAGCGTCGCGCAATGGCAACCCGAAGCCGATATGCTGGAGCGTTTCGGCCTGGTGCAGAACAAGCCCGACGTCGCCACCGCGATGAGCACCGTTTACGTTGATGCGATTTATGACGACGCGGGCGCGCTGATCTGGCCTGCGCCCTAAGCACCCTTTAACACTCTGGTTCGTTAATGATATCTTGCTATCCGCCGCGCTAATCGCCACCAAGGCTGTTGTGCGGCGCGATTGCAGGGTAGGGTGTCGCCCTGTAAAGTCGAGGCGCGCCGTAAACGACATCTGTGTGGGGAAGATCCTCGTATGAATACCTCCTTGGGCGCCGCTGCGCCGACCGGAGCAATCGTTATCGATCAGGTCAGCAAGACCTTTGATCGTGGTGACGATGTGGTGCGGGCGTTGGTTGACGTGAATCTGACCTTTCAGGAAGGCACGTTTGTTACGTTGTTCGGGCCATCGGGCTGCGGCAAAACCACCCTGCTGCGGATTCTGGCCGGGCTGGAGGAGATGACCGCAGGCACCGTCAGTCTGTTTGGCGAAACCCCCGCACAGGCGGCGCGGGCCAAAAATGTCGCTTGGGTGCCGCAAAGCGCGGCGCTGCTGCCGTGGTTGTCGATCCGGTCGAATATTCTGCTGTCGCAATTTGTGAACCGCGCCGCCGACCGTATGCCTGCGGGCGATCGTAAGCGGATACCCGAAGACCCCGACAAGGTTTTGGCCGAATTGGGGTTGGCCGATTTTGCCCATGCGCGGCCTGCGCAGCTTTCGGGCGGCATGCGCCAGCGCGCGGCGATTGCCCGCGGCTTCGTGCAGGGCGCGCCGCTGATGCTGATGGACGAGCCTTTTTCCGCGCTGGACGAACTGACGCGCGAGGCGATCCGGCTGCGCCTGTTGGACGTGTGGGAAAAGAACCGCAAAACAGTGGTGTTCGTGACCCATTCCGCGCCCGAGGCGGTACTGTTGTCGGACAAGGTCGTGGTGATGACGCCGCGCCCCGGCCGCGTGCATCGGGTTGTCGATATCGATCTGCCGCGCCCGCGCAGCCGCGCCATTTTGGAAAGCGCGGCCTTCATCGACAAGGTGCGCGAGGTGCAAAGCATCCTCCGCGAGGGATGGGAGGCCGACGAATGATCCGCCGCGAGACGCTTTTGCGCGTGGTTGCGCCGCTGTTGGTGTTCGGTGCCCTTTACCTTGGCTGGGAATGGGTGGCGCAAAACCTCAAGTCCATTCTACCCCCGTTTGCTAATATCATCGCGGAATTCGGCAAGAGGCCCTTGTTCTACCTTGATAATCTGGGTGTGACCTTGGCCAACGCGCTGGTGGGGTTTGCGTTCGGGGCGGGGTCGGCAGTTTTGCTGGCCGTGTTGATGGTCTATTTCGGCTTTTTGCGGATGGCGATCATTCCCGTTGCGCTGTTGCTGAATGTGACGCCGGTGGTCGCAATCTCGCCCGCGCTGATCGTGGCCTTTGGGTTCAATGCGGTGCCGCATATCATCGTTGCCAGCGTGGCGGCGTTTTTTCCGCTGCTGATCAATGCGATGACGGGCCTAAGTGCCATAGATCGCGAGGCGCATGACGTGTTTCGCGCGCTGTCTGCCAGCCGTACCGAGGTGTTTTTGCGGCTGCGGTTGCCCAGCAGTCTGCCGCATTTGTTTGCCGGGGCCAAGCTGTCGATCACATCGGCGATGGTCGGTTCCGTCGTTTCCGAGTTCATGGGAACGTCGAAGGGGCTGGGCGCAACGATTGTGTTGGCGACGAACTTCCTGAATCTGTCGCAGATGTGGGCCGCGATTTTCTTGTCGGCGCTGACATCGTTGGTGTTGGTCGGAATTGTGACACTAGCCGAGCGGTTGGTGATCCGCTGGTAGTGTCACCTAGCGGGTCAGCACAAGACGGCCGTCGGAAATTTCGATCCGCTGGAAGTGGCGCAGATAGCTCATCCCCAGCAGCGATTGGCCCATCTCGCCCTCGTTCACCACGGCGGATTGTTTGTGCCAGGTGAAGTCGCCCAGTACGACGGTATCTAACGTCACTGGCGCAAGCCGTACTGTGCCATTCGCGGTTTGCGCCGTTCGCACGTAGGCCAGATTTGCTACATCTATCCCGATGCGGCGCGCATCAGCTTGGCTCAGCACGACATCAGTTGCACCGGTGTCAACCGCGAATACGACGGGCAGACCGTTCACCTGCAGCGTCAGGTAATAGTGGCCATCCTCGCGCAGCGAAACCGATTCAACGCCGCCCGATTCTTGGGTTTGCTGGGGGCGCACGGTTTGGGAAATGGTCGGCCATAGGTCGATGGCGGCCAGCGCGCCCAGAAAGATCAGCCCCCAGATGGCAGCGTGCTGCGCCATTTGCCCTATGCGTCCGCGCCCGCTGGCGATGAAAGTGCCGCCAACAGCCATCAAAATGACCAGCAAGGCGACCAAGCGAACGACGTCATCTCCGCTCATCCGTTAGCCCATCAGGTTCGCGCTGCGGATGCCGTCCAGAATGAACTGAACCGCAAGCGCGGCCAGAAACATGCCGAGAAGGCGGGTCATCACGTTCAGCCCCGTGGTGCCCAGCAGCTTTCCGATGCTGGGGGCGGCCAAGAATGTCACGAAAACAATGCCGATATTGATGATTGCCATCGCCGCAACGACGGCAAGGCCCAAGGCCCCTTCGGACGTCGAGGCGAGCAGGATCAGCGTCGTAATTAGCCCCGGCCCGACGATCAGCGGAATACCCAAGGGGAAAACAGACGGGTCGTGGCTGGGATCGAGCGCGCCTTCGGCGCTGGTGCGCCGCCGCGTCTGGCGCCGCTCAAACAGCATATCAAGGGCGGTTAGGAATAGCAGAACCCCACCCGCAATACGAAAGGCGGGGATTGAAATGCCGATGAAATCCAGCACGGCTTGCCCCAAAAACAGGAAAAACATCATCAGCCCGAGGCTGACCAAGCAAGCGCGTATTGCTACAAGCCTGCGGTGCGCCGCGCTCATCCCATGGGTCATCGACAGGAAGATCGGCGTCAGGCCGGGGGCGTCGATCATGACGAATATCGTTGTGAACGCGGTGATCGCGGCCGTCGTCGTCAGCATATGTCCCGTCGCTTTTTTTTGCCGTATGCGCTAACCTAGCCGAGGGATGGCCTGTCGCGCCAGATGATTAGGCCCCAACAATGGCAGAAACTTGGCGCGTTTCAAACGCTGGTGCGACGCTAGGCCGCCCGAATAGGTAGCCTTGAACCTGCACACACCCCTCCAGTGCGACAAGGTGCAGCTGTTCCTCGGTCTCGACCCCTTCGGCGACGACAGGCAAGTTCATCGAATGTCCAAGGCCGACAATAGCCCGCATGATCGCGCGCGATGACGTGTCCCTGTCGATCGTGGCGATAAAGCTGCGGTCGATTTTGATCTTGTCAAACGCATAGCTTTTCAGGTTCGAGAGGGATGAAAAGCCTGTGCCGAAATCGTCCATGACAATCGAGACGCCCAGTTCACGCAATTCATCCAGCGTTGCGACGACGCTGTCGTTATCACGCATGACGACGCTTTCAGTGATTTCCAGCTCCAGACGATGCGGGTCAAGGCCGCTGATGCTGAGGGCGTTTCGGACGGTATCGACAAGGTTCGGCACCCAGAACTGCACTGCAGACACATTTACCGCGATCCGCAGGTCATCGGGCCATGTCGCAGCTTGCCGGCAGGCTTCTTGTAGAACCCATTCGCCGATTGAGATGATCGCGCCGGTTTCTTCGGCCAAGGGAATGAATCGGTCAGGCGGCACAGCCCCGAGGCGCGGATGGTCCCAGCGGAGGAGGGCCTCGTAACCTGTCACAGCGCGCGATTGCGAATTGACCAGAGGTTGATAGGCTAGCCAAAACTCGCCGCGCGCAATGGCTTGGGTCATGTCGTGTTCCAGCTCGCGCCGCTGCTGCTGTTCATTGTCCATGGCGACATCGTAGGCACAGACGGTGCCGCGACCGGCAGCCTTGGCGCGGTAGAGGGCCAAGTCGGCAGCATGGTGCAGACTGGATGGGTCTGCCGCGTCGTTGGGAAAGACCGCAATCCCGATACTGGTGCCGACGGTACGCAGTTTTTTTGCCTCGGCTTGGTCACGCGCGAAAATAGCGATGATGCGATCTGCCAGCGCTTTGGCCCCTTGGGGCTGGCTTGCACCGGTTTGGATAATCACGAACTCGTCACCGCCTAACCTAGCGACAAGGTCGGTCGAACGGACGGCTGTGCGCAGATAGTCGGCCACTTGGCACAGAACGCGGTCGCCTTCTTGGTGGCCGAAAATGTCGTTCACCGCCTTGAACCTGTCGAGGTCCAGCGCGAGGACGGCTATCTGTTCCCCGTTTAGTGCGGCCATTTCCATCGCTTGCGACATGGCCTGCATGGCGGTGGCCCTATTCGGCAGATTTGTCAGCGAATCGTGCTTGGCCAGGTGCGTGATGCGTCGTTGGCTTTCTTTGATACGCGTCAAGTCGCGGATCGAGATCACCTGGCAGTCGCGCCCGCGGTATTCGATGACGTGGGCCGCGATCTCGACCGGGCGCATTTCGCCGTTGCTTTGCGTCAGTTGGCCTTCGGTCGCGGTTTTGGAAAGGGCGGCCAGCGGCATGCCGTCCTGTGCGACGACGATTTTTGCAATTTCGCTGCCGATAACCATGTCGCGCCGCGCGCCGACCAAAGTCAGAAAGCGGTCGTTCGCGTCGATCACTGTGCCATCGCGCAAAATGGCGATGGCGTCCAGTGACGCATCGACCAAGCCGCGTAGATCGTTCAAGTAGCGATCTACAAAAGATGTTCCCAGTGCGATCAATGCCAGCATGATCGAGGCTGAAACAGTCATCGCGATCATCAGTTGGCGGCTGTCGCTGTCATTGACGGCGGCTCGCGTTGGGTCGGGGATCAGCTGCGTCGCGCTCATCGCGGTGAAATGCATGGCGCCCACAGCGATTAGCGACAGCGCCATAGCGACCATGATGCCGCGTCGACCCGGCATCTTGTCGAAGACATAGAAGGCCGCGACGGCCGCAAGACTGGCTACGATCTGGCCCCAAACGATCATGCTCAAATCATAATTCACCACGGCTGCGGCATCGATCGCGGCCATGCCAGTAAAGTGCATTCCTGCGATGGCAAAGGCAAGAAGCGTTCCTGATATTAGCGGGTTATACGGCGTATTCAGCTTGAAATACGCCTGCAGGGCGACCCAAAACAGCACGATCGCTACCAGAACAGAAACCACCGTCAGCGGAATTTCAAATGTGAAGGGTACGCCGCCGTCGTAGGATAGCATGGCGACGAAATGCGTCCCCCAAACGGCGACACCCGCGCTGACGGCTGCGATGGCGATCCATTGGCGTTGGCGGCGTCTGTTGCTTTCCTGCGCGCGTCGCATCAGCAAAAATAGGCTCGTGCCGCCGATCATCCAGATAATCAGCGCCAGCGCCACCAAAGTGGGATCATGCTTTTGCGTGACGCATTCGAGGACGTAGAACATTCCGGCGACCACCATAAAGTGCTTAACGTCGTAACTTCACCATAGCGAGGGTTTCACATTCCTTACCACAAGGGCAGGAAATGACATCGCTTTCTGGTAAAATTGCGTTTGCTGTCGCTATTTTGTCGGAGTGTGGTGTGAAACCTGCCGCGCTGCCCCCACGAATGCAGCGTGCATCCGCGGGCGCAGGCTGGATGTTTCAGCTTTGCTTACGGGCGGCTTCCAGCTTTTCGCTGGCGGTGACCCACATGCTTTCGGCACGGGCTAGCGCGTCCATCACCTCGGCATATTTTTTGTTCCAAACCGCCAAATCGCCGCGACGGTCGTCCTCGTACAACTCGGGGTCGGCCAGCTTTGCGGCCAGTTTGTTGCGCATGTCGTCGATCTTTTGCAGGCGATCCTCGCATTTGCGCACCTCGGACTGCAGGGCAGCGATTTCCTCGCGGCTGACCTTGCGGACCTTCGGGGCTTCGGGCTCGGTCTTCGACGCAGCGGGCTTTGCGCCTTCCAGCAGCAGGCGGCGGTAAGCCTCCAGATCGTCCTCGTAGGGCGAGACGCGGCCGTCTTTGACCAGCCACAGCCGGTCGGCCACCATCGATAGCAGGTGCATGTCGTGGCTGACCAGAATGACGGCGCCGGTGTAGGCGGTCAGCGCCTCGACCAAAGCCTCGCGGCTTTCGATGTCGAGGTGGTTGGTCGGCTCGTCGAGGATCAGCAGGTGCGGGGCGTCAATCGTGGCCAGTAGCAGCGAGAGGCGCGCCTTTTGGCCGCCCGACAACTTGCCGACCAGCGTTTCGGCCTGATCGGCCATCAGGCCAAAGCCGGCAAGGCGGGCGCGCAGGCGCGACTGGTGCTCGCCCGGGCGCACGGTTTGCAGGTGCTGGATCGGGGTTTCGTCGACGAACAACTCGTCCACTTGGTGTTGTGCGAAAAAGCCGATGCGCAGCTTATTCGACTGGGCGATTTTGCCACCCATCGGCGCAAGGCGGCCCGAAAGCAGCTTCGACAGGGTCGATTTACCCTCGCCATTGCGGCCCAACAGGGCGATGCGGTCGTCTTGGTCGATGCGGAGGTTCAGGTTGCGCAGCACGACATGCCCATCATAGCCGACCGATACGCTCTCGGTTGAAATGATTGGCGGCGACAGTTCCTCGGGCTCGGGGAAGGTGAAGACGGTGGCGGCCGCATCCTCGGGGGCGCGGATGGTTTCCATCTTTTCCAGCATCTTGACGCGGCTTTGGGCCTGTTTGGCCTTGCTGGCCTTGGCGCGGAAACGATCGACGAATTTTTGCAGGTGGGCGCGGCGGGCGTCCTGTTTCTTGGCGGCGGCGGTTTGCACGGCCCGCTGTTCGGCGCGTTGGCGCACGAATTGGTCGTAGGGGCCGCTCCAATACGTCAGCTTGCGCTCGTCCAGATGCATAATGCCGGTGACCGAGCGGTTCAGCAATTCGCGGTCGTGCGAGACGATGAGGACGGTGTGCGGATATTTGACCAGATAGGATTCCAGCCATAGCGCGCCTTCAAGGTCGAGGTAGTTGGTCGGCTCGTCAAGCAGCAGCAGGTCGGGCTGCGAGAACAGAACCCCTGCCAGCGCCACGCGCATCCGCCAGCCGCCCGAAAAAGCCGAGCAGGGCATGCGCTGTTCTTCGTCAGTAAAGCCAAGGCCGCGCAGGATGTTGCTGGCGCGCGCCTCGGCCGACCACGCGTCGATGTCGGCCAGACGGGTCTGGATTTCGCCAATGCGGTGCGGGTCGGTCGCGGTTTCGGATTCGGCCATCAGCTCGGCACGTTCGGTATCGGCGGCGATGACTGTATCCAGCAGCGACACTTCGTTGCCCGGCACTTCTTGGCTGACACCGCCGATGCGCGCGCCTTTGGGAATTTCGATCACACCGGTGTCCAGCGCCAATTCGCCCTTGATCAGGCGGAACAGCGTCGTCTTGCCCGCGCCGTTGCGGCCCACAAGGCCGACCTTGTGACCGGTCGGAATGACGGCGGAGGCATGTTCGAACAGGGGCCGCCCCTCGACCGAGTAGGAAATATCGGAAATCTTCAGCATAACGGGCCCCTTTCGCTTGCGCGGGTCTTGCCTGAACGCGCTTGGCGGGTCAATCGCCCTCAAGTGGCTTTTCAGCGGATAAATCGCATGATAGGGCAGCGCCAAATGCAACCGGGGGCGCGTGTCCCCACACTTATAAGGGACAAGAAAATGGCGATCCAACGCACTTTCTCGATCATCAAACCCGATGCTACCCGCCGCAACCTGACCGGCAAAATCAACGCCAAGTTCGAAGAAGCTGGCCTGCGCATCGTCGCACAAAAGCGCATTCACCTGACCAAGGCACAAGCTGGCCAGTTCTACATCGTCCACGCCGAGCGTCCCTTCTATGACGAGCTGTGCGAATTCATGGCTTCGGGCCCGATCATCGCCCAAGTTCTGGAAGGCGAAAACGCTGTTGTGCGTAACCGCGAAATCATGGGCGCGACCAACCCCAAGGACGCAGCTGCCGGTACCATCCGCGCAGAATTTGCTGAATCGGTTGGCGAGAACTCGGTCCACGGTTCGGACGCCCCCGAAGCTGCTGCCGAAGAAATCGCTTTCTTCTTCGCAGGCCTCGAAATCGTCGGCTAATTTTTAGCCACGTTTTACGGTTTGAACCCGCGCCCTGATCGGCGCGGGTTTTTTATTCGACAGGGGCCCAGATCACATCGTCGATGCGCGGCGCGCCGGTGGCCAGCATGACCAGACGGTCGAACCCCAGCGCGATACCGGCGGTTGGCGGCATCAGGGGCAGGGCGGCCAGCAATGCCTCGTCAATCGGGTAGCGTTCGGCGTAGATGCGTTCTTTCTCGTCCATTTCGATCTCGAACCGGCGGCGCTGTTCGGCGGCATCGGTCAATTCGCCAAAGCCGTTCGCCAGCTCGACCCCGCAGGCGTAAACCTCGAACCGCTCGGCCACGCGCGCATCGCCGGGCACGCGGCGGGCAAGGGCAGCTTCGGCGGCGGGGTAGCGGTCAAGGACGGTAATGCGTTCGTGGCCCAGATGCGGCTCGACCCGTGCCACTAAAACGCGCGACAGCATGTCGGACCACGTGTCGTCGGCGCTGCTCGCAATACCCGTGCGCGCCAAGGCGGTTGCGAGGGCCGCAGCGTCGGTCGTGCCGTCGGCGGCGATTGTCGCCAGCAGGTCGATGTCCGCGTAGCGCAGAAATGCCTCGGCCACCGACAACCGCTCAAACGGCGCGAAGGGGTCGCAGGATATGCCGTTGAAATGCAGTTGGGCCGCTCCAGTGATGGTCGCGGCAGTGCGGACCAGCGCGGCGGTATCATCCATCAACACGCTGTAATCCGCGCCTGTGCGATACCATTCCAGCATGGTGAATTCGGGGCTGTGCAGGCGGCCACGTTCGCGGTTCCGCCAGACGTGGGCAAAGGTGTAGATCGCGGTCTCACCCGCCGCCAACAGCTTTTTCATCGCGAATTCTGGCGATGTATGCAGATACATCTGCCGCGGTGCGCCGTCATTGCCAATAGCAGTTGTGGCAAACCCGTGCAGGTGCGCCTCGTTCGACGGCGTGACCTGCAGGCCGACCGGGTCAACCTCGGTCATCCCTTGGGCGTCCAGCCAGTCGCGCAGGGCGCGCTGGATGCGGTTTCGCGCCAGCAGCAGACCGCGCCGTTCGCTGTGGCGGTGGGGCGACCACCATTGATCGGATGGATTCGTCATAATTCTGCCTTGCGGGCTGGAAATTGCGGCCAAACCACGCTAGCAGCGAGGCAAAGCTGCCGCCTACCTAGGGCGGTGGTGCACCGATCACAAGGATGAACCCCGTGAAAGTCATCGCCTCTAGCGTCCGCAAGGGCAACGTTCTGGAAATCGACGGCAAGCTGTATGCCGTGCTGACCGCGCAAAACTTCCACCCCGGCAAGGGCACGCCTGTGACCCAAGTCGACATGCGCCGCATCTCGGATGGTGTAAAGGTGTCCGAGCGTTGGAAAACCACCGAGTCGCTTGAACGCGCCCACGTTGAGGATGTGGAATACGACTTCCTCTATGAAGACGGCGAAGGCTTCCACTTTATGGAGCCGAACAGCTATGAGCAGATCACCGTTGATGGTGATGTGATCGGCGACCAAAAGGCGTTCCTGAAAGACGGCCTGCGTGTGTTCTTGAAAATCTACCAAGACACCGCCGTTGCCATCGAGTTGCCGCAGCGTGTGACCGTTGAAATCACCGAGACGGAGCCGGTCGTGAAAGGCCAAACCGCGTCGTCGTCCTACAAGCCCGCGATGACCGACATCGGCATCCGCGTGATGGTGCCGCCGCATATTTCGGCCGGCACGCGCATCATCATTTTGACGGAAGATAATTCTTACGTCGAACGCGCCAAGGACTGATCCCTTTTTGTTCTTCCCTGTTCCGCCGCAATGTGCCATGGTTCGGCCATGGCGGAACAGGTTCTTGATCTAGATTTATTGCAACGCGGCAGCGATTGGCTGTCCAATGCCGAGCCGCGCTTTGCTCATGCCCTGTCGATCATCGGCCCGCTGGAATTGCGGCGCGATGCGCAGGGGTTCCCTCGTCTTTTATCCGCCATCGTTAGTCAGCAGGTGTCCACAGCATCGGCCCGCGCGATTTGGGCCCGTGTCGAGGGGGCAGGGCTACATCTGCCTGCCGCCATTCTGGGGGCGACCGACGATGAAATGCGGGCGGTCGGGCTTAGCCGCCCGAAAGTAAAATACGCCCGTGCACTGGCCGCCAGCGGGATCGATTTTGACCGCCTGCCGCTACTGGCGGATGGGGAAGTCATCGACCAGCTGGTTATGGTACCGGGTATCGGACGCTGGACGGCCGAAATTTATGCGATGTTTTCGCTGGGGCGTGTCGATGTGATGCCAGCAGGCGATCTGGCTTTGCAAGAGGCCGCGCGTGACCTGTTCACCCTCGAGGCGCGCCCGAGTGAACGTGCGCTGCGCCAGCTCGCCGAGGCGTGGCAGCCCTGGCGATCCGTTGCCGCGACGTTGTTATGGCGTTGGTATCGCGAGGTGAAGGGGCGGGCGGGCGTCTAATCGGTGCTGGCCATTTTAGGGGTCTTTAGCTAGCCTTGCGGCAAACATTTGCAGGAGTGAAGCCATGACCCGTGCCCTCAACGCCCTACGAGAAGAACCCGTCAGCGGCGAGACGCGATCCGCCGTCGTGTTCCTGCATGGCTACGGTACCAATGGCGAGGATCTGCTCTCGCTCGCCTCGCTGATTGGCGAGCATATGCCCGATACGCTGTTCATCGCGCCCGATGCGCCCGAACGCTGCGCGGGGCGGCCGGGCGGCTTTCAGTGGTTCCCGATCCCTTGGGTCGATGGTGCCAGCCAAGAGGAGGTGGAGGAATCCGTCACCCGTTCGCTGGATGATCTGCAAGCGTTTCTGGATGGCATCATGGTGGACGAAGATCTGCTGCCCGAGCAGGTCATTTTGTTCGGCTTCTCGCAGGGTGCGATGATGTCGTTACTGGCGGCCCCGCGCCGCGAGGATGCTGTGGCTGGCGTGGTTGCTATCGCTGGCCGCATGCTGCGCCCGGCGGCACTGGCCGATGAGGCGCAAGTATTCCCAGCCACGTTGCTTATTCACGGTGATCAGGACACGACCGTTCCCCCCGAAAACCTGCCGAGCGCCGTCCAGACCATGCAAGACGCCGGTTTCAAAGAGATTTTCGCCCATATCCAGAAAGGGGCAGGCCATACCATCGCGCAGGACGGTCTGCAGGTTGCACTGGCCTTCATGCGCGATCGCTTGGGGTATAGCTGATCTTGTGTCTTTCCGTTGGGTCAATAAGCGCATATGGTGGCGCTATGCGTAATGACCGTGCGGGGGAACCATGCAGGATCTGTCACATCACAAGGATTTTCGCACGGCCTTCGTGCGGGAAGAGGCTGACCTGAAGCGGCATCCGGCGCTGGTGCTGAACGCGGATTACCGCCCGCTATCCTATTATCCGCTATCACTCTGGCCATGGCAGGAGGCTGTAAAGGCCGTGGTGATGGATCGAATATCCATCGTGGCCGAGTATGACGCCACGATACACAGTCCGCGAAGAACGATCAGGATACCGTCGGTCGTCGTGCTGAAAGATTACGTCAAACCTAGAAAGCGCGTGGCCTTCACGCGCTTTAATCTTTTTCTGCGCGATGGGTTTTGTTGCCAGTACTGCGGTTCGACCAGTGATCTGACGTTTGACCATGTGGTGCCCCGTATGCGCGGGGGCAAAACCAGTTGGACAAACGTTGTCGCAGCGTGCCAGCCGTGCAACCTGCACAAGGGATCGCGCAGCTTGCGACAGGCCGGTATGCAACTGATGCGCCCCGCGCGCGAGCCGACTGCATCCGATCTGCAATCGGTCGGTCGGCGGTTCAAGCCGCGCGCTTTGCATGTCACTTGGCAGGATTATTTGTACTGGGACAGCGAGTTAGAGGCGTGATGCGCGAAAAAGACGACAAATTTCTGCCAAGTGAAGTTGTTGGGTTTGAGCCTGCCATAAGCCGGTGCTAAGGTATTGACTGGACCCCCTGCCGCCATGCCGCAAGGGGGGGTATTTGGTCGGATTATCCGGCATCCTAGCGGAGGCATCTCATGGTATCTCGTGTCATCCCGGTCGCCCCTTTCGATCTGATCGTATTTGGCGGCACTGGCGATCTGGCCCGCCGCAAGATCATTCCCGCCCTGTTCCGTCGGTATCTGGCCGGCCAGTTCGAGGATGGAACGCGCTTGATCGGCGCTGCGCGCGCAGGCCTCTCGCCGGTGGAGTATCGGCTATTTGCGAAAGAAGCGTTGAAAGAGTTTTCTGCAGAATATGACGAAAATTCAGAGGGGTTAGAGGATTTTCTTAATCTTCTGGATTATGTCCCGATTGACGCCACTGGCGACGATGGTTGGGAAGAACTGAAGACCAAAACCAGCACCGACCGCGTGCAAGCTTTTTACTTTTCGGTTGCGCCTAGCCTGTTCGGCGCCTTGGCCGAGCGGCTTAACTCCTACGAGATCGCGGGCTCGCAGGCGCGGGTGGTGGTTGAAAAGCCCTTTGGCCGTGATCAGGAAACCGCGCGCGCACTGAATGCGACGCTGGCCGAGCATTTTGACGAGACTCAGATCTACCGGATCGACCATTACCTTGGCAAAGAGACGGTGCAGAACCTGATGGTCTTGCGGTTCGGCAACATGATGTTCGAGCCGCTGTGGAACAACCACTACATTGACCACATTCAGATCACCGTGGCCGAAACCGTTGGCGTTGGCGGGCGCGGGGCCTATTACGACAAATCCGGTGCGATGCGCGACATGGTGCAGAACCACTTGATGCAGCTGCTGTGCCTGATCGCGATGGAGCCGCCTGCGATCTACGATGCCGATGCGCTGCGCGATGAGAAGCTGAAAGTCATCCGCGCGCTGCAGCCCGTCGCGCCGCACCACATCGTACGCGGTCAGTATGAAGCGACCGACACGGCCCCCGGCTACCGCGAAGACGCGGGCAACCTGCGGTCGTTTACCGAAAGCTTCGTCGCTATGCGCTGCGAGATTGCGAACTGGCGGTGGGCTGGCGTCCCGTTCTATCTGCGCACTGGTAAGAAATTGCGGGCCCGCACGTCGGAAATCTCGATCATTTTCAAAGCTCTCGGCCACTCGATCTTCGAGGGTGACACGACCCCGCATCGCAACATCCTCTCGATCCGGCTGCAGCCGAACGAGGGGATTGATATGACGGTGACAGTCAAAGAACCCGGTCCGGGCGGTATGCGCCTGATCGATGTGCCGCTGGACCTGACCTTCGCCGAGGCGCTGCGCGAGGCTGACGCGCCCGAGGCATACGAGCGCCTGATCATGGACGTGATTCGCGGCAACCAAACCCTGTTCATGCGCGGCGACGAGGTCGAGGCAGCCTGGGGCTGGACCGACCCGATCATCGAAGGGTGGGAAGCGCGCCATGACGTGCCGAAGCAATATGTCCCGGGCTCGTCCGGCCCCGAAGATGCGTTGATGCTGCTGCATCGCGACGGGCGCCGCTGGCGCGATATCAAGGCGTAAGACATGGAATTCATCGAATATCCCGATTCCGACATTATGATGATCACGCTGGCGAACCAAATCGCCGGCGAGCTGCGCTTGGCGCTGGCGGGCGGCGCGCGGGCGAGTTTGGCCGTGCCGGGTGGTACAACGCCCGGCCCGGTTTTCGACAGCCTCTGCGCGGCTGACTTGGATTGGGGACGTGTCGACGTCATGTTGACCGACGAGCGTTGGGTGCCCGAAGGCAACCCGCGGTCGAACACGCGCCTGATCAAGTCGCGCCTGCTGACAAGCCGCGCGCACGAGGCGAACTACATCCCCCTCCATGCTGAAACGCCCGAGCCCGAGGACTCGCTGGCTGCCCTATCCGAGGGGATCGCGCCGTGTTTGCCACTGACCGTTTGCCTGTTGGGAATGGGCGAGGATATGCACACAGCCTCGATCTTTCCGGGGGCTGATCGCCTGACCGACGCGCTGAACGGACCTGACGTACTGTTGCCAATGCGCGCCCCCGGCGCGCCCGAGGTGCGGATGACGCTGACGGCGCCCGTGCTCAATGGCGCGCTGAACCGCCATATTCTGATTATTGGTCCCGCAAAACGCGAGGCATTCGAGCGGGCACGCACGTTGTCGCCCGAAAGCGCACCCGTTGCGGCAGTGCTGCGCGGCGCAACCATTCACTGGGCAGAATCATGATTGATTTCAAACAACTGCAAGACCGTGCAGCGGTAGCTAAACCGATTGTTGCGCAGTTTGATGACGCGGCGCGTGCGGCCGATTTCAGCCTGACGCACGACGGGCTGCTGTTCGATTATTCCAAGACAACGATTGACCGCCCCAGCCGCGACATTTTGCTGGGCCTGTTGGATACGGCGAGTGTCGCGCAAAAGCGCGAGGCGATGTTCACGGGCCAACCCATCAACGAGACCGAGGGCCGCGCGGTGCTGCACACCGCCCTGCGCAATATGGATGCCGGGCCTATTATCGTCGACGGCGAAGATGTGATGTCGGGGATCCGCGAAACACTGGCGCGGATGGAGGCTTTTGCCGCATCTGTGCGCGACGGCAGCTTTACCGGCGCGGGTGGGTCGATCACCGACGTGATCAACATCGGGATCGGCGGGTCGGATTTGGGGCCCGTGATGGCCGTGCGGGCGCTGTCGCCCTATCACGATGGGCCGCGGTGCCACTTTGTCAGTAACATCGACCCCGGTGACGTAGCCGAGGTGCTGAAGCGTTGCGACCCCACGCGGACGCTGGTGATTGTGTCATCCAAAACCTTTACCACCATCGAAACCATCACGAATGCCGAAACCGTGCGTGACTGGATGGCGGCGTCTGTTGCGGATCCTGCGGCGCAGTTTGCGGCGATCTCGTCCGATTTGGACAAGACGGCTGCTTTCGGCATCCCCGCGGACCGCGTATTCGGGTTTGGCAGCTACGTGGGCGGACGGTATTCCGTCTGGGGGCCGATCGGCCTGTCGGTGATGTTGGCCGTGGGACCGGCCCATTTCCGGGCGTTTTTGGCCGGCGGCGCTGCGATGGACAGCCACTTCCGCAGCGCGCCGTGGGACCAGAACCTGCCTGCACTGCTGGCGCTGGTCGGGCTATGGCATAGTCACGCTTGCGGCTATGCAACCCGGGCCGTGCTGCCATACGACAACCGCCTTGGCCGGCTGCCGGCGTATCTCCAGCAGCTCGAGATGGAAAGCAACGGCAAGGGCGTCGGGATGGACGGTATCGCGTTGCCATACCACAGCGGCGCAGTTGTCTGGGGCGAACCTGGGACCAACGGCCAGCACGCCTTCTACCAGCTGATCCATCAGGGTACGCGCGTTATCCCGTGCGAATTCATGATCGCCGCGCGCGCGCATGAACCCGACCTGCAGCATCAGCAAGAGCTGCTGATCGCAAACTGTCTGGCCCAATCCAAAGCGCTGATGCAGGGCCGCGATCTGGATGCGGCGCGTAAAATTGCCGCGACCAAGGGCTTCACCGGCCCCGAATTGGACCGTCAGGCTGCCCATCGTGTGTTTCAAGGTAACCGCCCGTCGGTGACCTTGGCGTACGAGATGCTGACCCCCTATGTCTTGGGGCAGATTGTGGCGCTGTACGAGCATCGCGTGTTTGTCGAAGGCGCGATTCTGGGCATCAATTCGTTCGACCAATGGGGCGTCGAGCTGGGGAAAGAGCTGGCCACACAGCTGCAACCCGTTGTGGACGGCACCGCGACGGCGGCGGGGCAGGACGCCTCGACGCAGGCGCTAGTCGGCTTTTTGCGCAGCGCGGGCGCGTAGTACCCGATGAATCCGGCGCGGGCGCCCGAAGTCAAACGCCGCAAGGTGTTCTACATCGCCGGATTTGACCCCATGCATCCGCGCCGGTATCGCGAGTTTTACCGGCGCGAGGGCGCCGCGCAGGCCGATATTTCAGGCTACACCTTCAACATACTACCGCGTTCGAAGGGCAAAGGGCCATTCGGGTGGCAGGCCGAGGTGACGGTCGACGGCGAGACCAGTCAAGCCGATATAGCCCTGCTGGTCTGGTCGGATCTGGTGCGGGACCAGATGAAGGGCGGCATTCTGCACAGCTACCTGCAGATGGTCCGTACTTTGTGGATCTACACCACGACAGGCACGCTGTTTCGGCTGGCGCAGATGCGCCGCGGGCCTGTTTTGGCCGCTTTTTATCCGATTGCGATTTTGCTGGTTCAAGCGATTGCCGCGCTTTTGTTGGGCGGCGCAGTCGGGGCGGTGGCCCTTGCCTTGCCACTTGCGGGTTGGTCTCGGGCGCTGGTGTGGTGCGCGCTGGCGGCCGCCGCTGCCTATGCGGTGCTGCGCTGGTTCAAGGCACGCGATGGCAAGGTTTTGGCGCATTATTTGATGCTGGACTATGCATTTGCGGCCCATTGGCGGGGCGCATATGCCCCCGCGCTGCAGGCACGGCTGGCGCAGTTCGCGGGCGAGGTGACTGCCGCCCTATCGCAAGACTACGACGAGGTGCTGGTTATCGGGCATTCGTCGGGCGCTCAGTTGGCGGTTTCGGTGGTCGCCGATGTGATGCGCACGGGGCAGGCAGACGACAGGCTGGCACTTCTGACGTTGGGTCAAGTCATTCCTATGATGTCGTTTTTGCCGGATGCGCAGCGCCTGCGGGCCGATCTGCAAATGTTGGCTGGGCAGAAGCGTGTGGCATGGGTTGATGTGTCGGCCCCGGGCGACGCCTGTTGCTTTGCTCTTTGCGACCCGCCGGCTGTAACTGGCGTTGCGCCCGACCCGCAGCTTGCGCCGCTTGTCCTATCCGCTGCGTTCACGCAAACATTGTCGGCGCAGATGCAGCGTGATCTGCGTGGCAAATGGTTCCGGCTGCACTTTCAATACCTGCATGCGTTTGATCGCCCGCGCGATTACGACTATTTCCTGATCACGGCGGGCCCCGTAAAACTTGCCGACCGCTATCGGGGGCGCGCCCATTCCGCCTCGCGGCTTGCGCGGCCGCTTTCTTCTTTTCGGGACACTGCATGACCCCGCCAAAACCCTCATCTCGCGTGGGTCGCGTCTCGATCTGGCGCTATCTGCGGTTGTTTCGTAACGATATTTTATCCGCGCAGAGCGATAAGCTCTACCAGGCGTGGATGGCTGAAATGCGCACGCCTTTCTTTCATTCGTTCATGGTGAATGATCCCGCCTTGACGAAAGTGGTATTGAAAGAACGCCCCGACGACTTCCCGAAGTCCGACCGTATTGCCGCAGGCCTCATTCCGCTTTTGGGGCGCGATTCCGTGTTCTTGACCAACGGCGCCCAATGGAAGCAGCAGCGACGGATTATTGACCCCGCGTTTGAAGGGGGCCGCCTGCGCGAGATTTTTCCCGTCATTTGGGAATCTGCCGCAGCCGCCGTGGCACGCCTTGGTGCGACCCCAGCAGGAAGTGTGGTCGAGATTGACCACCATGCCAGTCACGCCGCCGCCGACGTGATTTTTCGGACTTTGTTCTCGATCCCGATTGAGAGTGATGTCGCGCGCGAGGTGTTCGAGGCGTTTCGCGATCATCAGCGCAGCCGTCCTGTCATGAACCTTGGGGCGTTCATCAATTTGCCCGCGTGGGTGCCGCGCTTTCCCAGCCGTAAAACGGGCGAAACAGCGCGCCGCATTCGTCGGCTGATCAGTAAAATGGTGGACGAGCGGCAAGCCCAGATCGCGGCCGGCACGGCCCCCGACGATCTGGCGACAAAGATCATGACGACCGCCGACCCCGAAACAGGGGCGTTATTCACCCCTGCCGAGATGGTGGATCAGGTCGCGATTTTCTTTTTGGCGGGGCATGAGACAAGCGCGTCGGCTTTGGCCTGGGCGCTGTATTTGGTCGCCCTATATCCCGAATGGCAGGACCAAGCCGCGCGCGAGGCCCAGGGTATGGCAGCCGAATTTAGCGCGCTGTCAAAACTGCGCATCAACCGCGACATCTTCCGCGAGACGCTGCGTCTTTACCCGCCTGTGCCCATGATGGTCCGCGAGGCGACTGCACCAGAAACGTTCCGCGACAGGGCCGTGCCGGTCGGCGCGCAGATTGTGCTGTCGCCGTGGCACCTGCACCGCCACACGCGCTTTTGGCAGTCGCCCGACGATTTCGACCCCGCCCGCTGGTCAACGCCCGAGTGCAGAGCATCGGCGCGCGACGCTTATATGCCGTTTTCCGAAGGTCCGCGCGTATGCGTGGGTGCAGGCTTCGCCATGCTAGAAGGTACGCTGATCTTGGCAATGCTGCTACGGGACTTCCGGTTCGAGGTGGTAGAGGGCCGCGATCCGGTGCCCGTTGCCTATATGACCGTGCGCGCCAAGGATGGTATTTGGCTGCGCGTCACCCCACGCGGGCCTGTAAATCCGCCAGCACAAACAACCGGATAGCTGTCGCGAGACCGACATCGCCGCGCGCATCGTCAACCTCGGCCACCAGTGCGTTCAGCGCCATATCGCGCCGCGCTGCAATGGCGCGAAACGCGGCCCAAAAGGGGGGCTCCAGCGCGACCGAGGTGCGATGGCCGTGCAGGGTGACGGAATGCTTGGCAGGCCGCAGGTCAGGGCTCATCACGTTTGGCCTGATCCAACGCCTGCTTGGCCTTTTCGCGTGCGGTCGCCTCGATTGCGCGTTGCACCTTGGTACGGCCGAACTTTACGGCGTTCTGGTCGGCCCGCATCTTTTCCTCGGCGCGGGCACGATCTTTGCGGGCCTTGTTGAGGTTTACAACCTCGGCCATTTTACCCGTGCGGCCCGATCATGTCTTCGGGGCGCACGATACGGTCAAACGTCTCGCCATCGACCAACCCCAAAGCGATAGCTTCCTCGCGCAGCGTGGTGCCGTTTTTATGCGCGGTTTTGGCAACCTTGGTCGCATTGTCATAGCCGATGGTCGGCGCCAGCGCTGTGACCAGCATCAGGCTTTCTTTCATCAGCTTGTCGATACGCGCGACGTTGGCCTGCGTGCCGACGACCATATTGTCGGTAAAGCTGCTGGCGGCATTGCCCAGCAGCTGCATCGATTGCAGCACGTTATAGGACATCATCGGATTGTAAACGTTCAGCTCAAAATGGCCTTGGCTGCCGGCAAAACCGACGGCGGCGTCGTTACCCATCACATGGGCGCAGACCATGGTTAGCGCCTCGGCCTGCGTTGGGTTCACTTTGCCGGGCATGATCGAGGAGCCAGGTTCGTTTTCTGGCAAGATCAACTCGCCCAAACCAGAACGGGGGCCAGAGCCAAGCAAACGCAGGTCATTGGCGATTTTGAACAGGCTGGCCGCCACCGTTTTCAGCGCACCACTGAACATGACCATCGCGTCATGCGCGGCCAGCGCCTCGAATTTGTTGGGGGCGGTGACAAAGGGCAGGCCGGTGATGGCCGCAATTTCTGCGGCGACCTTTTCCGCGAAGCCCTTGCGGGTGTTCAGGCCGGTCCCGACGGCTGTGCCGCCTTGGGCCAGTTCGTAAATGTCGGGCAGCGCCATTTTGATGCGCGCGATGCCTTTATCGACCTGCGTGGCGTAGCCGCTGAATTCCTGCCCCAATGTCAGCGGGGTCGCGTCTTGGGTGTGCGTCCGGCCGATTTTGATGATCGCGCTGAATTCCTCAGCCTTGGCCCAAAGCGCGGCGGACAGCTTGTCCAGCCCCGGCAGCAGCACATCGCGCGCCAGCATGCCAATTGCGACGTGCATGGCGGTGGGGAAGGTGTCGTTCGACGACTGGCCCATGTTCACGTGATCGTTCGGGTGCACGGGCTTTTTTGACCCCATCACACCGCCCAGCATCTCGATCGCGCGGTTCGAGATGACTTCGTTCGCGTTCATGTTAGACTGCGTGCCCGAGCCTGTCTGCCAGACAACCAGCGGGAAGTTGTCGTCGAACTTGCCGTCGATTACTTCGGTCGCGGCGGCGATAATCGCGTCGGCCAAGGGCGCATCCAGATCGCCGAATCCTTGGTTAACCGTCGCAGCGGCCTTTTTCACCACGCCCAGTGCGCGGATGATCGGCACCGGCTGCTTTTCCCACCCGATGGGGAAGTTGATGATGGATCGCTGCGTTTGCGCGCCCCAATACTTGTCGGCAGGAACTTCAAGCGGGCCGAAGCTGTCGGTCTCGGTGCGAAAGGCTGTCATATGCAAATATCCTAGGGCGCTTAACGGCGGAATTGGTCGAGGCTGACAATCTCGGCTTGCGGGCGGGGGCCATCTTCTTCCGGCTCGAGCATCTCGGCCATGGGCGCCTCGGCGTCGTCGTCTTCCTCGTCCTCTTGCGCCTCGAAACGCAGGCCGAACTCGACCGACGGGTCGACGAAGGTGCGGATCGCGTCATAGGGGACATAGATCGGTTCGGGGTTGTCGCCGAAGTTCAGCACCACCGAGAACCCTTCGTCCGTCACATCAAGGTTTTGGAACCAGTGCTGCAGCACTACCGTCATCTCATCGGGGTAGCGGTCGAACAGCCAATCCGCCAGTTCGACATCGGGGTGGTTCGTGTCGAATGTGATGAAGAAGTGATGCTCGCCCGGCAGGCCGCCTTGGGCCACATCGCCCAGTATTTCCTGAATCAAACCCCGCATCGCGCGGTGCATGAGTTTACCATAATCGATCGAGCGGGCCACTTCTTCCTCCACCCCAGAAATTTACTGCAAGATACCCCCATTTGCCCGTCGGATGAAAGGGGGAACTGGGGTTCTGCGGGCCGAATTGGGGAAGGGGGGAAGTGCAGGTTTCTGTTGCCAGGTACCTGCGAACCCCGCCTAACGCGGCTAAGCGTTAGGACTTAGTTTCGGCGACTCGAACTGCTTAAGCAGCCAGAGCCATTGCCGGAGCACGGTTGTTATTGGCAACTGTACAATACGGACCGATAACGGTGGTACCTCACCGGGACAAAGCCATCCCCTTTACACGTTCGTCGATCCTGTTTCGGCCCCATGATCCCCCAATAAGGATATGGTGGAGCCGCCGGGTACCGCCCCCGGGTCCGATCCGCTTATTCCGAGCGCGTTTATGCCCATAGTCCCGAAGGACACCGCCTAGATAGGCCGCAACGGGGCCGATTTCAATACGAAAAGGGCGGCAGATTGCGCTGCCGCCCCGTAGGTCATTTCGTTCGGCTTAGAACCCTGCTTTGATCATCTCGAACGTTTCGGCGTGCAGCTCGCGCTGTTCGACGGTCATCGGCAGCTGGGCCAGTATGGGGGCGTCGATCGTGCCGATGCCGCCAGCGGTCAGCTCTTCCTCCGAGATATTCTCCATGGCGACGGCGTTGGCTTGGGCAAAGCCCGCGTCGACCAGCGCCTTGGTGGTTTCGGGCGATTGCATGGCGTTGACATAGTCATACGCTTTGTCTTCCGACCCCGGGCCGTTGGCCATGTTCAGGTATCCGCACAGCCACAGGGACGAGCCCTCGGCCGGTTCGCGTTGGAAGCCGATCGGGCGGCCTTCGGCGACCATCGTCGGGAAGGTTTCGTTCCATGCCCAGGCGACCAGAATTTCGCCGGTCGCCATCAGCTGCGCCAGCTCGGCCGGATCGACCCAATAGGTGCGCATATTGGCATGCGCCTCGCGCAGCCATGCGGAGGCGGCCTCGAATTGTTCGGGGGTCGCGTCAGTCCAATCGGTGACGCCGGTCGCCAGATAGGCGAGGGCGTAGGCATCATCCACGTTGTCGGGAATGGTCATGCGGCCGGCGTATTTCGGATTCAGGAATACATTCAGCGAGGCGACATCCTCGGCCGGAACCTCGTCGGGGTTGTAGGCGATGGCGCTGGTGCCAAAGTCAGTCGGCAAGAAGAACAGATCGCCCTGCGCCTGCATATCGGTGCCCAGCAGGTCGGCGTTCAGATCGGCAAAATACGTCAGGCGCGATGTGTCCCACGGCTCGATCAGGTTGGCGGCGCCTTCGGTGAATTTCGGCACGGTGCCGGCGCAGATGTGCGTGATGTCGGCACGAAAGCCCGCATTCAGCTTCTGGAAGGCTTCTTCTTCATCACCGAAAAACGCGAAGGTCGGGCCGACGCCGTATTTATCGATATACGGCTGGTGGAAACCGGGGTTTTCAAACGCCGGATAGTCGTAGACCAGCAGCTCGGGGTCCTGCGCGGCGGCAGCAGTTGCAAGCGCGGCAAACGAAGCGGCGCCCAGGATCATAGCGAGTTTCATTCATATCTCCGTTGACGACGGGGGGTGCTGGGCCAACCCTAGCCGCCACTGGCCTTGCCGCGCAAGTTTGCAGTGGGGCAGATGACTTTGCGGATGGCGGTGTTTTTCGGGTTTGTGCCTAATTTATATGCGAAATTTCGCCCAACCGTTGCGCGCTGTTTACAGGCGGGGGCCATTAAATGTGCGAAATCAGCCATAGTCCGCGTGACATTGCGCGCGCGCAGGATAATCTGGCCCAAGAAATCGGATCGGATCAGACCCCAACGGGGCCGCTAAGGTTTAGGGAGAACACATTATGATCCTGACGACGACAGAGGGTCAGTCGAACCTGCCTCGCTATTTTTCATCGGTCTTCGGCATTGCCCAAAAGCTGCCGCGCGGGCGGCTGGATCTGGCACTGCCTGATGGCCGCGTTTTTCGGGCCGAGGGCGCGGGCGCGGGCTATGTTGCGCGCATCGACATTCACGACCCCGAGGTTTTCGCCCGCCTGATCCGCGAAGGCGACCTTGGCTTTTCCGAGGCGTATCTGGATGGCCAGTGGTCGTCGCCGGATTTGCTGGCGTTTTTTGACCTTATCAACGACGAATTCGAGATTGTCTTCGATAGCTTCCGCGGCTTGCCGCTGGCCCAGTGGGTTGAGCGGATCCGGTTCTGGCTGCAGTCGAACAGCAAGAAGCAAGCGCGCAAGAACATCTCGTATCACTATGATTTGGGGAATGATTTCTACAGCATGTGGCTGGACGAAACGATGACTTATTCGTCCGCCATCTACGAAAACCCGCAAGAGAGCCTCGAGGTCGCGCAGACGCGCAAATATAAGTCGATGGTCGATCTGATCGGCGCGCAACCGGGCGATCATGTGTTGGAAATCGGCTGCGGTTGGGGCGGTTTCGCCGAATACGCCGCAAAAGAGCGCGGCCTGAACGTCACCTGCCTGACCATCAGCCAAGAGCAATTCAACTTCGCGCAGGAACGGATGGTCCGCCAAGGTCTGACCGATAAGGTCACCATCAAGCTGCAAGATTACCGTGACGAAACTGGCAGTTACGACGGCATCGCCAGCATTGAGATGATCGAGGCGGTAGGCGAGAAATATTGGCCCACCTACTTTGGCAAGATCAACGACTGCCTGAAGCCCGGCAAAACGGCGACCGTGCAGGCCATCACCATCCGCGATGACCGCTTTGACGACTACCGCAGCCGCGTCGATTTCATTCAGCGTTATGTCTTTCCGGGCGGCATGCTGCCCAGCCACGCGGTGATGCAAAGCCAGATCGCATCGGCGGGTATGACCTACGCTGGTGCAAAGGAATTCGGCGAAAGCTACTCGATCACGCTGCGGCGCTGGTATGAACGGTTCGAGCAGGCTTGGCCAGCCATCGCGAAGCTGGGCTTCGACGACCGGTTCAAGCGGATGTGGGACTTCTACCTGACCAGCTGCGCGGGGGTCTTCCACGGCGGCGGCTGCAACGTGATGCAAGTCTCGATGACGAAGCCAGCCTGATGGAACGCTTTCTGCTGGCCGAGCCATGGGCCGACCCCAAGGTGGCGCGCTATTTCGGGCAGGTCGACGGAAACACGCTGCAAGCCGATCCCGCAGGCGCGGCGCGGCTTCATGAATTTGTGACGGCCGCCGGCGGTACTATTGTGGATGGGCGCGTTAGTGGCGCGCGCGTCGATGCCGCCACGCTGGCTTTAGCTTTGCGCGAGCTAGCCTTGGGCCGTTGGCCAGCCGACCTGCCTGCCATGATGCCGCGTGTGCTGGCCCGCGCTGCCGCACAGGCCTTGGCGCAGGGCAGTCAGCGCCCACTCAGCATCACCCGCCAGCCCGCGCATGACTTCAGGTGGCGCGACGCGGCGCCGCTCGTCGGCAGCTTTCACCGGATGGCGCAGATCGCGGTCGATTATAAGCGATTCGACGGCAGCGATTCGGGGCCGCAGTTGCGTGATGTGCTGGTTGTCGGCGATGCTGCGCTGATGCTGCCCTACGACCCGCGCCTTGATCGCGTGCTGCTGGTCGAGCAGATCCGCCCCGGCCCGCTGCGCCGCGCCGACCCGCAGCCTTGGCTGCTCGAGCCCGTCGCAGGGCTGGTCGATGCAGGCGAGGCCCCTGCCGATGCCGCCCGCCGCGAGCTGATCGAGGAGGCGCAGCTTTCCACTGTCTCGCTGGTGGATGTTGGGGGGTATTACCCATCGCCGGGGGCGAGTAGCGAATATTTCCACTGTTTCATAGCAATCACCGATCTGCCCGACCACCACCCCGCCTTTGGGGGTTTACCCGAGGAGGCCGAGGATTTGCGCCTGCACATACTGCCCTTCGTGCAGGCATTGGACGCGGTAGATAGTGGCGAGATCAATGCGGGGCCACTACAGTTGCTGTTGCTGCAATTGGCCCGCCGCCGCGAAGGTTTGCGTCGCGGCTTGATTTCGGGGGCAGGCCAGTCCTAAATCAAGGGAACGCCCCAATAAAAAGGCCTTCCCCATGACAATCCGCCAAGACCTCGCCGACGCTGTCGGAAACACGCCGCTGATCAAACTGCGCGCCGCATCCGAGGCGACGGGATGCATCATCTTGGGTAAGGCCGAGTTTATGAACCCCGGTCAATCGGTCAAAGACCGCGCCGCGCTGTTCATCATCCGCGACGCGATTGCGCGCGGCGATTTGCAGCCGGGCGGCACGATTGTCGAGGGGACGGCCGGAAATACCGGTATCGGCTTGGCGCTGGTAGGCGCGTCGATGGGGTTTCGGACTGTCATCGTTATGCCCGAAACACAAAGCCAAGAGAAAAAGGACATGATCCGCTTGGCGGGCGCGCAGCTGGTTTTGGTGCCCGCGGCGCCCTTTTCAAACCCGAACAACTACGTGCGCTATTCGCAGCGCTTGGCCGAAGCTTTGTCGAAAACCGACCCCAAGGGCGTGATTTGGGCGAACCAGTTCGATAACACCGCGAACCGGCAGGCCCACATCGAGACGACTGCACCCGAGATTTGGGACCAAACGGGCGGCGCTGTCGACGGTTTCGTCGCGGCTGTCGGCTCAGGTGGCACTTTGGCGGGGACGGGACTGGCCTTGCAGGAAAAAGGTGTGAAAATCGCCCTTGCCGATCCTGACGGATCTGCCCTTTACCGTTGGTATAGTACGGGCGAGATGAAGTCCGAGGGCAACTCGATCACTGAAGGGATCGGGCAGGGCCGCGTCACCGGCAACCTCGAAGGGTTCACCCCCGATTTCGCCTATAACGTGTCCGATACTGAGGCTTTGCCCCTGATTTTTGACCTCCTCCAGAACGAAGGGCTGTGCGTGGGCGGCTCGACGGGGGTCAACATCGGCGGGGCCATCCGCCTCGCGCGCGAGCTGGGGCCGGGGCATACGATTGTGACGGTGCTGTGCGACGGCGGGACGCGCTATCAGTCTAAACTGTTCAACCCTGACTTTTTGCGGGCCAAAAATCTGCCTGTCCCAGCGTGGATGGACGCCCAGGCAGCGGCGTTGCCGGATGTCGTAGCATGATCGCATTTCGGACGGGTATATTTGCCGCCCTGCTGGCAATATGGGTGATGCCCGCTATCGCGCAGGACACAGCTGCGACCGCAGAGGCGATAACCAGCGAATCCGCTGACGCTGATGCTGAAGCCGCCGACGCCGCGCAGGCGTCTGATGACGCCGCTGATACGGCACGTATTCCCTTTGGTATTTTCAGTGGCATCGACTATGCCGGATGGGCTGAATTCGCCGCCCACGCCGAGGCGCTGGTCGCCCTGCCGTCGCCGTCCACGTTTGCGCTGGAACGTATGCGGTCGGAATTGGTCACATGGCGCGATATGTTTTCGCCCGCCCGCGACCAGAATTCGGAACGGATCGCAACGGTCACTGCACAGATCGCGGCGCTGGGGACCAACACCGATGCAGCCAATGCCATCACGTCGCGCCGGACCGCGCTGCAGTCGCAGCTGGCGATCTTGCAGGCACCGGCGATCTTGGCTGGCGAAGCCTACGCGCAGGCCGATGGGTTGATTGCCGAGATCGATCGCACGCTGCGGGTGAAACAGCATGCGGCCTTGCTGACGCGAACAGACTCGCCGCTAGACCCGGCAACGCTGACAGAGGCTTATTCGCAATTCATATTTAGTATCAAAGCACTCGCGACCGAGGTTAAATTATCGTTTCAAAGCGCGTCGCGGCAGGCTACCTTTCGCGCCCATGCGTTCCCGGTCATCTTGATCGCGGTATTGGGCGTGGCGCTGATGTTCTGCGCGGGCCCCGCGAGCCGCCGCGTGCGCGCGCGCATCGGGCACAAATACCCCGAATATGACAACGTCACGGGTTTTTTGTCGGCTGCCGCGCGGGCTGGTCTGCAATTCTTTGGTGTGCTGCTGCTGACTTGGGCACTTCAAACCAGCGGCTTGTTCGGCTATCGCGCCGCTTTTGTCATCGGCGCGCTGCCCATGGCGGGTGGTTTGATTGTTGCGGTTAGCTGGGTCGGCGGACGCTTTTTCGCTTACAGCCGTGCAAACCCGCGTCCCTTCGATTTCACCCCCGAGGTTCGGGCCCGAGGCAAGCGGCTCACGCGTGAACTGGGTGTCGTCATGGCCGCGGGCATTTTGTTGGTGGCCATGATGGAAACCGGTGACACATCTGCCGCCGTCCGTAATGCTTTCAGCCTGCCGGTGGTGCTTTTCGTGGCGCTGACGCTGTTCCGTTATGGCCGATTGCTGGACAATGCTCCGCAGGTGGAACGCGAGGGCACAGGCGACGGCGAAGATAATCGCAGCACGCTTTTGTGGTCGCTGATGCTACGATTCGTCGCCAAAATGGCGCAGGTCATTGCTGTCCTTGGTCCGATTGCCCTGTTGATTGGCTATGGCCGGGCCGCAGAATGGATGCTGTACCCCGCCGTGATGACGATACTGCTGCTGGGAACGCTGGTAGCGCTGCAGTGGTTCGTGTTCGACATCTTTGCTGTTGTTCTGCATTCGCGCGATCTGGCGCAGAATTCCCTTTGGCCGGTATTGGTCGCGATTGCCCTGATGATCGCTGCGATACCTGTGGCCGCCCTGATTTGGGGGGTGCGCGTCGAGGATATGAGCGAGCTTGCCGCGCGTCTGGGCGAGGGCTTCACCGTCGGTGATGTGCAGCTGTCGCCCAGCGGCGTTCTTACATTTCTGGTTGTGTTCGCTGTGGGTTACATGATCACGCGGCTGGTGCAGTCGACGATGACGACCACCGTTTTGCCGCGCACGCGGCTGGATAAAGGCGCGCAAACCGCGATGCTGTCGGCGATCCGCTATGTCGGCTTGGCGCTGGCCGCGCTGCTGGCATTTACGCTGGCGGGCCTGAACCTTTCCAGTCTGGCCGTGGTTGCAGGTGCGCTGTCGGTTGGTATCGGTTTTGGGCTGCAGACCGTGGTCCAGAACTTCGTCGCCGGTATCATCCTGCTGGCCGGTCGCGCGATTGGGCAGGGCGACTGGATCGAGGTTGGCGGTGTCTCGGGTTATGTGCGCGAGGTGTCGGTCCGCTCGACGCGGATCGAGACTTTTGACCGCAGCGACGTGATCGTGCCGAATGCGACGCTTGTGTCGGGCTCGGTCACCAACTGGACGCGGGGGAATGCGGTCGGGCGCATTACAGTCGCGGCGACTGTCGCCTACGGTACCGACCCCACGCAGGTGATGGACATTATGCGCGCCGCCGCCGAAGCGCACCCGATGGTGCTGCTATCGACAAAGCCGGCTGTTCTGATGACCGGATTTGCGGCTGACACTATGAATTTCGAGGTGAAGGCCCTTGTGCGCGACATCAATTCGGGCGGCACGGTGCGTTCGGACATCACCGTCGATATCGCGCGGCGGTTTAACGCCGCAGGCATCCAGACCCGTAACGGGCTGGTTCCGCTGCCAGCGGCGACCTGATCAGTGGGCTTGGCGGCGCGATTCCAGCGCCGCTTTCACTACCAGCGCGATCAGTGCAATGACGGTCAGGGTTGATGCGGCAGCAAAGGCGCCCGTTGTGTTCAGGTCGTTGAACAGCAGCTCGACATGCAGCGGCAGGGTGTTGGTCTGACCCCGAATATTGCCCGAGACGACCGAAACGCCCCCGAATTCACCCACAGCGCGCGCGGTACACAGCACCGCGCCGTAAAGTAGCGCCCAGCGGATGTTGGGCAGCGTCACGCGGCGGAAAATCTGCCACCCGCTGGCCCCCAACGTGACCGCAGCTTGCTCCTGTTCCGAACCTTGCGCCTGCATCAGCGGCAAGATCTCGCGCGCAACGAAAGGCGATGTCACGAACATCGTCACAAGGACGATGCCCGGCAGGGCGAACATGACCTGCAGGTTATGTTCCAGCAGCCACGGCCCCAACAGGCCCGAACGCCCATACAGAAACAGGTAAGCAATACCCGCAATAATGGGCGAGATTGAGAAGGGAATCTCGATCATCGTGACCAGAACCCCACGCCCCGGAAATCGGAATTTGGCGATGGCCCACGCGGCCGCAATGCCAAACGCGATATTCAGCGGCACCGTTATGACTGCAACCAGTGCGGTCAGCCCGATAGCGTGCAGTGTCATCGGGTTCATGATGTTGCTGGCGTAGACCTGCCAGCCATCAGCAAAGGCGCGGCTGAAGATATAGACCAACGGGGCCACAACCAGCGCTAACGTCAGAACAACCGCGGTGGCGATAAGGATATGCGCGGTGCGCGTGGGGCGCCCTGTCATCGGGTGCGTGCTCATCGGTTTGCCTCGCGGTAGCGGGATGCCCAGTGTTGCAAGATGTTCGACACGACCAGCAGCACCAGCGCGATGGCCAGCAGGCAAAGCGCGATCACCGCAGCGCCGTTATAGTCGTATTCGGCCAGCCGGATGAACGCGAGCAGCGAGGCGATCTCCGTCTTCATCGGGATGTTGCCCGCAATAAAGACAACTGCCCCGAATTCGCCCAATGACCGCGCGAAAGACACGGTGGCCCCCGCCAGCCATGCGGGCAAGATGGCGGGCAGCACGATCCGCCGGAACACGGTAAACGGGCTAGCGCCCAGCGTTTCGGCGGCCTGTTCCAGCGCGGGGTCAAGGTCCTCCAGCACCGGTTGCACCGTGCGCACCACGAATGGGATCGAGGTGAAGGTCATGGCGATGATAATGCCCCAGATGGTATAGACCACGCTGATGCCGGCGGCATCCAGCAGCGATCCAAACCAGCCGTTCGCGGAAAACAGCGCCGTCAGGGCAAGGCCCGCGACGGCTGTTGGCAGGGCAAAGGGCACATCCATCAGCGCATCCAGAATGCGCTTGCCGGGAAATTCGTACCGCACCAGCACCCAAGCCATCAGCAGGCCGTAGAGCGCATTGATAATCGTCGCTGCGGTCGCGGCCAGCAGCGTGATTTTGAACGCGGCGACGGTGCGGGGCGACGTCACGATCGCCACGAACCGTTCAGGCCCGATGGCCGCGCCCTTCAGCACAAGTGCGACGACCGGCAGCAAGATTATCAGCGCTACATACAACAGCGTTGTGCCGAGGCTCAGTGACAGCCCCGGCAACACACGCTTGCGCCGGATAGGGTGGGCAAGTGAAATCATCGGTTTACGAAGACCTGATCCAGAATACCACCGTCCGAAAGGTGTTCGGCGTTCACGTTGGCCCAGCCGCCAAAGGCGTCGTCAACGGTGACCAGTTCGACCTGAGGAAGCTGGTCGGCGAATTCGGCGGCAACCTCAGGGTCGTTCACGCGGTAGTGGTATTCGGCCACAATGCGCTGCGCTTCGGGGGAATACAGCCATTCAAGGTAGGCATTGGCGACCTCGATCGTGCCGTTGCGTTCGGTATTGGCGCTGACAGCCGCGACGGGGAAGGCCGCAAAGAGGCTGCGCGAGGGGGTCACGCGCACAAAGCCTTGGTCGGCGTAGCTTTCGGCGATGCCTGCCGTCTCGGCCTCGAACGTCACCAGCACGTCGCCGATGCCACGTTCGGCAAAGGTTTGGGTTGCCGCGCGGCCGCCGGTGTCAAAAACCGGCACGTTGGCCAAGATTTTGCCGACAAATTCCTGCGCAGCGGCATCATCACCGCCGTTGGTCGCCAGCGCATAGGCATAGGCCGCCAGATAGGTATAGCGCGCGTTGCCGCTGGTTTTGGGGTTCGGGAAGATGGGTTGCACACCCTCGCGCGCCAGATCGTCCCAGTCTTCGATGCCTTTGGGGTTGCCTTCGCGCACAAGGAACGCGGGCAGTGAATACCACGGCGATGCGCCGTTCGGCAGGGCTTCGCGCCAGTTGGTGTCGACCAGGCCGCCGTTGGCCAGAACGTCGATGTCGGTCTCTTGGTTGAAGGTGACAACATCGGCGGGCAGGCCTTCCAGAATGGCCCGCGCCTGCGCTGAGGAACCGCCGTGCGACTGGTCGATTGTGACCGTGCGGCCGGTGGTTTCCTGCCAGTGGGCGGCAAATACGGGGTTCAGCGCCTCGAACAGTTCGCGCGCGACGTCATAGCTGACGTTCAGCAGTTTGTCCTGTGCAAAGGCGGGCGATGTGCCGAGCGTGGCGACAAGGGCGGTCGCCAGAAAGAAACGGGATTTCATTGGGCATTCTCCTTGCGGGGGGCGGCGTGAAGGGTATGGGTCGCTGCGGTCTGGGGTGCCGCTGGCGTCGTGAAAAGGGTTCCGACCTCGATGCGCAGGGTCAGCGTTGCGCCTGCAGCCAGCCCGTCGGGGGCGTCGCGGCGGGGCAGGTCAACTTCGACCTCGCCCAAGGTAGGGTGGGTGGCGACCAGACGCAGCTGGGCACCGGTGCTGCTGCGGCGTGTCACCGTCCAGTCGCCGTGGGGGTCAAGGACGGGGGTGATGTCTTGCGGGCGCACGAACAGCGTTGCGGCACCGTCGGGCAGCGGACGGCGAGCGATGCGCGACAGATCCAATCCACGGGCCTCGGGGCGGCCTGCGTGCATTTGCACCGGCAGTTCGACCGTCGCGCCCATGAACCGCGCGACAAACGGCGATGCGGGGTGGTCGTGAATCTGGTCGGCGGTGCCGATTTGTTCAATCTTGCCGTCACCCATCACGACAACACGGTCGGCCAGTTCGAAGGCTTCCTCTTGGTCGTGGGTGACGAAAATGGTCGTCGATCCGGTGGCCTCGTGCACGTCGCGCAGCCAGCGGCGCAGGTCGCGGCGGATGGCTGCGTCCAGGGCTCCGAACGGCTCGTCCAGCAGTAGCACACTGGGGGTGATCGCCAAAGCCCGCCCCAGCGCCACACGCTGCTTTTGCCCGCCCGAAAGCTGGGTCGGGAAACGGTTAGCCAGTTGCGGGATTTGCAGGAACTGCAACAGCTCATCGACCTTGCGGCGGATGACATCCTTGCCCGGGCGATTGGCGCGGCTGCCGACAGTCAGACCAAAGGCCAGATTGTCGCGCACGCTCATATGCGGGAACAGCGCGTATTGCTGAAAGACAAAGCCGATGCGGCGATCTTTGGCCGCCAGTTGCAGCCAATCGGCACCGTCAACCTGCAGGGCGCCGGCATCGGGCCATTCCAGCCCCGCGATGATTTTGAGCAAGGTGGTCTTGCCCGAGCCGGACGGCCCCAACAGCGCCACCAGCTCGCCTTTTTCGATGTTCAGGTCGATGCCGCGCAGCACTTGGGTTTGGCCAAAGTGCTTGGCAAGCTGGTTGATCTGGATGGCCATAGGTCGGGTTCCTGCTTACGGCGTTGTAATGTCGATGGGCCAGGCGTTGGTCGCCTTGATCCGCTCCATCGAGAATTTTGATGTCACGTTGCGGCAGGGCAGCGTCTCGGTCAGTTTGACATAGAAGGCGTCAAAGGCGGCCATGTCGGGCACGGCAACCTTGATCAGGTAATCGACATCGCCCGCCATGCGGTGCGCTTCGACGATCTCGGGGAAGTCCTTGACGACGCGTGTCAGGGCGCTGCGCCATTCGGCTGTGTGCTCGGTCGCCTCGATCTCGACAAATACGCTGAGGCCGAGGCCGATGGCAGCGGGCTCGACCACAGCGACGCGGCCGGTGATGATGCCTGCGGCTTCCAGTTTACGGACACGCTTCCAGCATGGCGTTTGCGACAGGTTCACGCGGTCAGCCAGCTCGGCAATAGGCAGAGTGGCGTCGCGCATCAGCTCGTGGATGATCTTGCGATCGATCCTATCCAAAGCTTGTTTCCCCATCTGGTCGCCTTCCGCATCGCTGATTTGCAGGTTTTTTTACCCGCTAAATAAATATCGACTTTTGTGGTCGTCTATTTCAAGGAAAAAGAATTGGCGATTTTTGCGATCAAAAAGGAATTAAATTCTACTTTTGAATGATCGTTCGACATGAAAAAACCCTATCCAAGCGGGAAGGCTTGAATAGGGGGAATATTTTTCCGAATCGTGCGGGTTAGTTCTGGTCCGGCCCTGCGCGCGATAGGCGGATGATATGGCCATTCCATTCGTAGGTCCGCTTGATCAGACCGATCACCCAAACCACAGGCAGCAGCACATCGCGCAGCGGCAGGCACAGCGCCTGTTTCAGGCTAAGGTGCCAGCCACAGCGGCGGATCATCAAAATCTCGATCAAGTACCAGACGGCGGCAAAGGCCAAAGCCCACCAGCCAAACGCGATAGCGGCCGCAACGAAGGGCAGGAACGCGCCCGAAAAGATCTCGGCTAGATATTGAACCGAGAACGAATTCCATCGCAGCTGGGCCCAGCGTTCTTGGCGGCCCCAGATTGATTTCAGGCGGCGGCGCCCGACGATTTGGCTGACAGGCGGCAGCATCAGCACGACGCGCATGTTCTGGCGGCGGATCACCTTGGTCGCAGCGGCATCTTCGGCGTATTCTACCGTCAGCGCATCCAGCCCCATATTACCCAGTTGTTCTTTGCGCAGATACAGCAGTTTGCCCTGGGCAAAGCCATACCCCAGCGCGTCCGAGAACAACTGCCAGCGCAATTGGTGGGAATTGAGAAACGCGGTTTCCAGCTCGGCCGCGAAGCCTTCGGGTTCGACGGCCAGCGGGGGTGAGCTGACAAGGCCCACGTCTTGCTGTTGGCGCAACCCTTCGGCGACGCAGAGGGTATCGGGGGCAAGCCGGACGTTACTGTCGACCATCAGCACGCGTTCATATTTCGCTGCGGCCCAGCCTTTTTGCAGGTTGTCGATTTTGGGGTTGAAGCTGCTTTCGTCCAGCCCGATCAACAGCTTGGCATCATGCTGGGGGTGGGCGGCAAGGGCAGCCTGAACCAGTGGGATAGCCGGATCATTCGCATCCGAGATGCAGAAAATAACTTCGTGCGGGCATCCGGTTAGCCCAAAGCTGGATTTGATCGTATCCTCGATCCCCGGGTGCAGACCCGAGACAGGACGCAGCACTGTAATGCCGTCGGGCACGACGCCTTCGGGGGTGTCTTTCGTCGCATGGCGCGCAGTGACGGCACAGGTGATGGCCTGTGCGCAAAGACTGCCGAGGGCGTAGGCTGCTAGTATTGTATACATATTGTGCTATGTCGTCGTTATTCGGGCGGCAATAGATCAGGCGACGCGGTTGTCGGTTAGTTGCAACGTATTCGGGCGGTTCCAGTAGATCACCTCGAATTCGCCGTCGTCGTGTTCGACCAGCGCGGTGCAGCCATCAACCCAGTCGCCGGTGTTGAGGTAGTGCACATCGCCCATCATGTGGTTCGCAGCGGCGTGAATATGCCCGCAGATTACACCGTCGGTACCGCTGCGCTGCGCCTCGACCGACAGGGTATCTTCGAAGTGGCCGATGAAATTCACCGCCTTCTTCACTTTGCTTTTCGCAACTGCCGACAGCGACCAGTAGGACAGGCCCATCCGGCGGCGCACGAAGTTGATGATCGAGTTCAAACCCATCGCCCACGTATAGGCCCAGTCGCCCACATGGGCGAGCCACTTGGCTTTGGTGATCACCGCATCGAACTGGTCGCCGTGGATAACCAGATAGCGCTTGCCGGTGGCGCTGACATGGATGACGCGGTCGATAATCTCGATCCCGCCGAAGTGCACACCAGGATAGTCACGCAGAAATTCATCGTGGTTGCCGGGCAGGTAGATGATACGCGTGCCGCTATCGGCCTTGCGCAGCAGGGCGCGCACAACCTCGTTGTGGGTCTGCGGCCAGTACCACGACTTTTTCAGCCGCCAGCCGTCGACAATATCGCCAACCAGATAGATCGTCGGTGCGTCGTAGGCGTCCAGAAATTCCAGGATCATCTTGGCCTGCGCGCCGCGCGAGCCCAAGTGCATGTCCGACAGAAACAGCGTGCGCACACGTTTGGGCGTTTGCCCTGCGCCGGTGTTCTGGCTGGAAACGGGAGTGGAACTTCTCATCGGGTCGCCTGTGGCTGTTGCAACGTGGTCGTTAATCCCTAGGCGTATAGACCTAAACAACGTCCTTGCCTACGGGCGAGCTGCAAATTGTTACCAACATGCAGATCGCACGGCCACGGGGCACAACGGCTTGCGTCGGGCGGGGGCGTTTGACGCGCCCGAACAGCCAAAACCCATCCTGTCAGATCACGCTTTATCGGATGCTGGATCAGATACTGGCGAGATCGCGGAAAATGAAACGCGGCGGATAGCTGTCGTCCGTGCTACCTGCGCCCATTTGCGTGCTGGCACTGGGGCGTGCGCGTTGCGATTGGTTTGGGCTGATCGCGGCTTGCGATTGCCCCTGCGATACCTGTTGCAGATTGTCGCCCTGCTGCGGCACCGAATCAGACATGTTGCACCTAAATTGCATCACTACGAACCGGGGCTCCCGGCACTATTGCGCAGGGCACCTATATGCGCGGATGGCGGCGTTCAAGGGATATCTGGGGGGAAATCAAGTTAATTTTGACGAAGATGCGGGGCCCGTGGCAGCCCCGCATCATGTTAGCGCTAGCCCTTATAAATAAGGGTCAAAGGTAGTCTTCCATTGGCGGGCAGGTGCAGATCAGGTTGCGATCGCCGTAAACGTTGTCGACGCGGCCGACAGGCGGCCAGTATTTGTCGACACGGAAGGCTCCGGGCGGGAAGCAACCTTGTGCGCGGGGGTATTTGCGATCCCAGTCGGCCACCAGATCCTCGACCGTGTGGGGCGCGTGGCGCAGGGGGCTGTCCTCGGGCGAAATCTCGCCGTTTTCGACGTCGCGAATCTCGGCACGGATGGCCTTCAGCGCCGTCACAAAGCGGTCGATTTCGGCTTTGGTTTCGGACTCCGTCGGCTCGACCATCAGCGTGCCGGTAACAGGCCAGCTCATCGTCGGGGCGTGGAAGCCGTTGTCGATCAGCCGCTTGGCGATATCTTCAACCGTGACGCCTGCTTCGGCGAATGGGCGGGTGTCGATGATACATTCATGCGCGACGCGGCCACGGTTGCCCTTGAACAGGATCGGGTAGTCGCCGCGCAGGCTGTCGGCGATGTAGTTCGCGTTCAAAATCGCGACACGGGTGGCTTGCGTCAGGCCGCTGCCGCCCATCATCAGACAATAGGCCCACGAGATCAGTAGGATCGACGCCGAACCGCTATATGCCGCCGAGACCGCGCCTTCGCCGCCGACCTCGGGGTCGCCGGGCAGGTAGGGGGCAAGGTGGGCCTTGACGCCGATCGGGCCCATGCCCGGGCCGCCGCCGCCGTGCGGGATGGCAAAGGTCTTGTGCAGGTTCAGGTGGCTGACGTCGCCGCCGATTTCACCCGGTTTCACAAGGCCGACCATCGCGTTCATGTTCGCGCCGTCGATATAGACCTGACCGCCGAAGGCATGGGTGATGTCGCAAATCTCGCGCACGGTTTCCTCGAACACGCCGTGGGTCGAGGGGTAAGTGATCATGCAGGCGGCCAGATTTTCGCCGTTCGCCTCGGCCTTCGCGCGGAAGTCCTCCAGATCAATGTCGCCGTTCGGCGAGGATTTCACCACGACGACCTTCATGCCCGCCATTTGGGCCGATGCAGGGTTGGTGCCGTGCGCCGACATCGGGATCAGGCAGACGTCGCGATGCCCTTGGCCGTTTGCGCGGTGGAAGGCCGCGATCGTCAGCAGCCCCGCGTATTCACCCTGCGCGCCCGAATTCGGCTGCATCGAAAACGCATCATAGCCGGTGATCTGGCATAGTTTTTCTTGCAGGTCGTTGATGGCCAAGTGGTAGCCCGCGGCCTGATCGATGGGCGCATAGGGGTGCAACTGGTTAAACTCGGGCCAAGTGATGGGCATCATCTCGGCGGCTGCGTTCAGCTTCATCGTGCACGAGCCCAGCGGGATCATAGCGCGGTCCAGCGCCAGATCGCGGTCCGACAGGCGGCGCATATAGCGCATCATCTCGGATTCGGCGCGGTTCATGTGGAAGACGGGGTGCGTCAGGTAGTCGGTCGTGCGCAGCAGTGCGTCGGGGAAGCCAAGGGCAAAGCCCTCGGGCGCGGCTTCGGTAATGCCGAAGGCGGCCAGAGTGCGGGTGATCACATCGGCATCGGTCGTCTCGTCCACGCTGATGCCAACACGGTCGCGGCCCACTTTGCGCAGGTTGATGCCGCGCTGTTCGGCTGCGGCCAGAATACCGGCTTGGCCGACACCAACCTTGACGGTGATGGTGTCGAAGAACGCATCGGGCGACACTTCTGCCCCAGCGGCCTTCAGCGCGCTGGCAAGGCGGGTGGCGTTGCCGTGCACACGCTCGGCAATGGCGCGTAGGCCGACGGGGCCGTGGAAGACGGCATAGAACGAGGCCATGACGGCCAGCAGGGCTTGCGCGGTGCAAACGTTCGACGTCGCCTTTTCGCGGCGGATGTGCTGTTCGCGCGTTTGCAGCGACAGGCGGTAGGCGCGGTTGCCGCGGGCATCAATCGACACGCCCACGATACGGCCGGGCATCGACCGTTTCAGATCGTCACGGCAAGACATAAATGCGGCATGCGGGCCGCCGTAGCCCATCGGCACGCCAAAGCGCTGCGACGAGCCGACGGCAATGTCGGCCCCCATCGCGCCCGGCTCTTTCAGCAGGGTCAGGGCCAATAGGTCGGTTGCAACCACGGCAATCGCCTTGGCATCGTGCAGGGCGGCGATGGCGGCGGTGAAATCAGTCACGTGGCCATAGGTGCCAGGATATTGGAAAATTGCGCCAAAGACAGCAGTCGGGTCTAGGGCCTCAGGCGCGTCTTCAATGATTTCGATGCCAAGGGGCAGGGCGCGGGTACGGATGACCGCGATGGTCTGCGGATGGCAGTTGCGGTCAACGAAAAAGGCGCGGGCCTTCGATTTCGCGCTACGTTCGGCCATGGTCATGGCTTCGGCGGCAGCGGTGGCTTCGTCCAGCAAGCTGGCGTTGGCGACGGGCAGACCAGTCAGGTCGGCGACCATCGTCTGATAGTTCAGCAGTGCCTCTAGCCGCCCTTGGGCAATCTCGGGCTGGTAGGGGGTGTAGGCGGTGTACCACGCCGGATTTTCCAGAATATTGCGTTGGATCGCGGGCGGGGTGACGGTGCCATAATAGCCTTGGCCGATCAGCGACGTCAGAACGCGGTTCTTGCCCGCAACCTCGCGCATGCGCGCCAGCAGGTCGTGTTCGGACAGCGGCGCCCAATCCAGCGCGTCCTTTTGACGGATGCTGGCGGGGATGGTTTCGTCGATCAGCGTGTCGAGCGATTGGGTGCCGACAACGCGCAGCATTTCGGCCATTTCACTGGGCGAAGGCCCGATGTGGCGGCGGTTTGCAAAGTCGTAGGGATCGTAGGTAGTCGGCGTATAAGACATTGGTAACCTTGCCAAAAATGCTGCGCGTGCGGAATTTACGCGATGTGGTTCTGGTATTCTTCTTCGTCCATCAACCCATCAAGGGTCGACAGATCGTCGACTTTCATCTTGAAGAACCAGCCGGCGCCCAGCGGGTCTTCACCAACCAGCGCGGGGTTGTCGGTCAGTTCTGCGTTCACCTCGATGATCTCGCCGTTCAGCGGGGCGAGAATCTCGGATGCGGCCTTGACGCTTTCGATCACGGCAATTTCATCGCCGGTCGAGACCATGGTTTCCAGCTCGGGCAGTTCGACGAAAACGACATCGCCCAGTTGTTCGGCGGCGAATTCGGTGATGCCGACGGTGATCACGTCACCATCGACGCGCAGCCATTCGTGGTCTTCGGTATATTTCATTGGGGCTCTCAGCGTTTATAACGGTTTGGAAAGAAGGGCATGTCGGCAACGCTTACACCTTGCGCCCGCCCGCGCAGGCTGGCGGTCAATTCGGTGCCGACGGTGGCTTTGGCAGTCGGGACATAGCCCATTGCGACAGGGCGTTCCAAAGTGGGGCCGAAGCCACCCGATGTGATCCGCCCGATCACCTGTTCATTTTCAATCAGTTCCACACCCTCGCGCAAGGGGGCGCGGCCGTCCGGCAGCAAACCCGCGCGCAAGCGGCTAGGGCCGTCACGCATTTCGCGTAGAATACGATCAGCGCCGGCAAAACCGCCTTCGCGCGCGCCACCAGTGCGACGGGCTTTTTGAATCGCCCATGTCAAATTGGCCTCGACTGGGCTGGTGGTGGTGTCGATGTCGTGGCCGTAAAGGCAAAGACCCGCTTCGAGGCGGAGGCTGTCGCGTGCGCCAAGACCGATGGGCTGCACGCGCGTGTCGGCCAGCAGGCTGTGCGCAAACGCCGTGACCTGATCCAGTGGCACCGAAATTTCGAACCCGTCTTCGCCGGTATAGCCCGAGCGCGAGATCCACAGATCGCCAAAAACGCCCACATCCATGAAACGCATCGCTGCGGTCCCGGGCACGATGGCCTCCAGAACCGCTTCGGCGTCAGGGCCTTGCAATGCCAGCAGGGCGCGGTCTGTCACTTCAATCACATCGGCGACATCCGACAGATGCGCGCGCAGGTGAGCGAGGTCGGCGGTTTTGCAGGCAGCGTTGACGACGACATAATAGTGATCGTCGCGGTTGGCGAACATCAGATCGTCCAAAATACCGCCGTCTTCGTTCGTCAACAGGCCATAACGCTGGCGGCCGGGCTTTACGGCCAGCACGTCCACGGGCATCAGCCGTTCGAACGCCAGCGCCAGCGTCTCCATGTCGCCTTTGGGCTGCAGCAAGACTTGGCCCATATGGCTAACGTCGAACAGACCCGCATGTGTGCGGGTATGGATGTGTTCTTTCATCACGCCGGCGGGGTAATTGATGGGCATTTCATAGCCCGCGAAGGGGCACATCTTTGCGCCCAATTCATGGTGAAGGGCTGCAAGCGGCAGTTGCTGCAGCGCGTTCGTCATCAGTTCGGCCATGGCCAACCCCCAAAAGCAACGGCTGGCCTATGGCCAAGCACTCAAACAGGCGTGCGCCTGCTATTTCGTGCCCCCTCTGTCTTCACCCGTTACCGGGCGCCTGAGATCGTTATCCCTTCGGCGGGCTTGCGCCACTCTCCAGAGTCCGTTGCCAGAATGGTCCCTTTGCCTGAGAGTTTACCGGGGCGGTTGCTCCTTCGGCACCAGCGTTTGCCCGAGGGCTGCGCCGGTTTCTCCCGATTCTGACGAGGTGCAGTTAGCAAGCCCGCGCCGATTCTGACAAGGGGTTTCATGGTTGTCGAAGATCATTCGATGAAAATTAAATCATACCGTAGAATATTCGGAATACTGCGCCATTTTCGGTTGAAAAGCCGCAAGCGGCGGTGCGCGGGCGCTGTCTTTGCGAAACTCTTGCGCGGGTATTGCGTATACTCGCGGCGACTTTACGCAGCGATCGGTGGCACGAATGAAGATCTTGGTTTTGGGCTCGGGTGTGATTGGTGTCACCACCGCGTGGTATCTGGCCGCCGATGGACACGAGGTGACTGTCGTTGACAGGCAGGGCGGCCCTGCGCTGGAAACCAGCTTTGCCAATGCGGGCGAGATTTCACCCGGTTATTCAACGCCTTGGGCCGCCCCCGGTATCCCGCTGAAAGCCATTAAGTGGATGTTCAGCAAATACCCGCCCTTGATCATCAACCCCATGCCCGAGCCGCGTAAAATCGGTTGGATGTGGCAGATGTTGATGAACTGCACCCCCAAAGCCTATGCGGTGAACAAGGGGCGCATGATGCGGCTGGCCGAGTACTCCCGCGACTGCCTGATGGCGCTGCGTATCGAGACAGGCATCGAATACGACGCCCGCCAGAAGGGCACATTGGAGGTGTTTCGAAACCAAAAAACCGTCGACGGCCTGCAGAAGGACATCGAGGTGCTGCGTGCCGAAGGCGTGCCCTTTGAGATGTTGGACGCGGCTGGCTGCGTGCGGTTGGAGCCTGGCCTTGCAGCATCGCAAGACAAAATCGTAGCCGGCCTCTATCTGCCGGGGGACGAGACGGGCGATTGCTTTATCTTTACCAACAATCTGGCGCAGATGGCCGCCGCACGGGGCGTGACCTTCCATAACGGGGTGACAATCAATCGCCTGATGCATGATGGCGGCAAGATTACTGGCGTCGAAACCAGCACCGGCGTGATGACGGCCGATGCCTATGTCGTCGCCATGGGTAGCTATTCGCCCTTTATTGTCAAACCTTTGGGTATGAAACTGCCCGTGTATCCCATGAAGGGCTACTCGATCACGGCGCCGATCCAGAACTATGATCGCGCGCCGGAATCAACCGTGATGGACGAGGCCCACAAGATTGCCATCACGCGTCTTGGCGACCGCATCCGCGTGGGCGGCATGGCCGAGATTACCGGCTTTGACCGCAGCCTTGGTCCAAAGCGCCGCGCCGCGTTGGATCACTCGCTGACCGATCTGTTTGGCGATGCGGGCGATTTAGAAAAGGCGACATTCTGGACGGGATTCCGCCCCATGACCCCCGACGGCACGCCTGTTGTGGGGTCGACGTCCTACCCGAACCTGTTTTTGAACACCGGCCATGGCACGCTGGGGTGGACAATGTCCGCTGGCTCGGGGCGCGTTTTGGCCGATGTGATCAGCGGGCGCGAGACGGCGATCCAGTCCGACGATCTGGCATTTGCGCGTTACGCCTGAAACACCAGATCGAACACAAACCGGCTGGAGACGAGCAGAAGGAAGACGCCGAAAGCAACCTCGAGCGTGCGGCGCGGCAATGTATGGGCCAGTCGCACCCCCAGTGGGGTGACCAGCACTGTCGTCGGGATGGTGATCAGAAACGCCAGGGTCGAGACATAGCCAATCGCATCGGGCGGCAGGCCCGGCTTACCCCAGCCTGCGATCATGTAGCCGATCGCGCCGGGCAGGGCGATCAGCGTGCCGACGCCTGCTGCGGTGGAAATCGCGCGGCGGATATCAATCCCGTAAAGCGTCAGCACCAGATTGGTGATCGTGCCGCCGCCGATGCCCATCAGCGATGATAGCACCCCGATAATAAAGCCGTAGACACGCATCACCGCTTTGCCCGGCAGGCTTTGTGCAATCTGCCAGCCGCCACCGCCGGTCAGCATTTTAACGGCGTTGACCGATGCAACGACGATAAACACGATCTGGAACACAGCGGGGCTGGCAATGCGTGCAATGGCCGCGCCCAGCACGACACCGATCACCACGGGGAACGCCCACAGCCGGATAATCCGCAGATCCAGCGTGCCACGTTGGTAGTGGCCCCGGGCCGAGGTGAAAGATGTGGGCACGATAATCGCCAACGATGTGCCGACGGCCAAGGGCATCGCGACAGTCGGGTCTATGCCCAAAAGGCGGAAAATCTCGTAGAGCACGGGCACGGCGATTGCGCCGCCGCCAATGCCGAACAGGCCTGCCAAAAGGCCGGAAAGCGCGCCGGCTATAACCAGCGCGCCCCCCATTGGCAGCAAAGTATGCAGGCTAAGTGCCTCGAACATAAGCGACAGGGCCTTTCTTGCGGTTTAGAATGCCCAGTCTTCGTCGCTGGTCGGAACCGTGCGCCCGATGACATAGGACGAACCCGACCCCGAGAAAAAGTCGTGGTTTTCGTTCGCGTCAGGGGCCAGCGCAGCCAGAACAGCCGGGTTGAAATTGGTGATCTCGTCCGGGAAAATCGGATCGAAGCCCAAGTTCATCAGCGCTTTGTTGGCGTTATAGTGCAAGAACTGCTTCACGTCTTCGGTCAGGCCCAAGCTGTCGTAAAGGTCGGCCGTATAACGGGTTTCAATCTCGTATAGTTGCAGTAGTAGGTCGTAGGCGAAGGATTTCAGCGCGTCCTGTTCGTCCTGCGGCAGCTTGGCCAGACCCAGCTGGAACTTGTAGCCGATGTAATAGCCATGCACCGCTTCGTCCCGAATGATCAGGCGGATCAGGTCAGCCGTGTTCGTCAGCTTTGCGCGCGAGGCCCAGTGCAGGGGCAGGTAGAAGCCGGAATAGAACATGAACCCTTCCAAAAAGACCGAGGCGATCTTCTTTTTCAGGGGTTGGCTGTCGTCGCTGTAGCAGGCCTCGATCAGCTTGGCTTTTTCCTGCAACTCGGGGTTGCGGGCGGCCCAGCGGAACGCTTCGTCAATCTCGGTCGTGGTGCACAGCGTCGAGAAAATCGACGAATAGGATCGCGCGTGCACCGCCTCCATAAAGGCGATGTTCGCGTAGACGGCTTCTTCGTGGGGCGTGATGGAATCGCGCATCAGCACAGGGGCGCCGGTGCTGCTTTGAATGGTATCCAGCAGCGTCAAGCCGGTGAAAACCCGGATCGTCAGCTCTTTCTCGGCGTCGGTGAAGGCCGACCACGACTGGATGTCGTTCGACAGCGGCACTTTTTCCGGCAACCAGAAATTCGATGTCAGGCGGTTCCAGATTTCCAGATCGCGGTCATCCGCGATCCGGTTCCAGTTGATGGCTTGGAATGTCACTGTCGGGCTCTTGGTGGTTAGAGTTGGCAGGATACACAGGCCTTCACCTCGGTGCCGGCAAGGGCAGCTTGGCGCAGGCGAATGTAGTAGATCGTCTTGATGCCTTTCTTCCAGGCGTAGATTTGCGCCTTGTTGATATCGCGCGTGGTGGCGGTATCGGGGAAGAACAGGGTCAGCGACAGACCTTGGTCGACGTGACGCGTGGCCTCGGCATAAAGGTCGATGATCGCCTCGGGTCCGATTTCATAGGCGTCGCGGTAGTATTCCGCGTTCTCGTTGGTCAGATAGGGCGCGGGGTAGTAAACGCGGCCGATCTTGCCTTCTTTGCGGATTTCGATTTGCGCCGCGATCGGGTGGATCGAGGCTGTCGCGTGGTTGATGTAGCTGATCGAACCCGTCGGCGGGATGGCCTGCAGGTTGCGGTTATAAAGGCCATGTTCCATGACCTTTTCCTTCAGCGCGCCCCAATCGGCAAAGCTGGGCAGGGCCACGCCGAAACGTTCCATAATCTCGCGCACCTTGTCGGTTTGCGGCAGGAAGCTTTCTTCCAGATACATATCGAAGAAGCTGCCGTCGGCATAGCGCGACTGCTTGAAGCCTTCGAAGGTTGCCTTGTGTTCGATCGCCACCTTATTTGATGCGGCAATCGCGTGGAAGGCCACGGCCGCGAAATAGGCGCGGGTGAAGTCCAAAGCCTCGGGGCTGTCGTAGTGGATCCGCTCGCGGGCCAGGAAGCCGTGCAGGTTCATCTGGCCAAGGCCGATGGCGTGCGATCGGTCGTTACCGGCGCGCACCGAGGGGACCGAGTCGATCGCGCTCATTTCCGAGACGGCGGTCAGGGCGCGGATGGCGGTTTCCACCGCTGCGCCGATATCACCGCTGTCGATCACCTTGGCTACGTTCAGCGAGCCGAGGTTGCACGAAATATCGGAGCCAATTTCGGCAAAGCCCAAGTCTTCGTTCAGCACCGAGGGGCTGTTGACCTGCAGAATCTCTGAACACAGGTTCGACATGTTGATGCGCCCCTCGATCGGGTTCGCACGGTTCGCCGTGTCTTCGAACAGGATGTAGGGGTAGCCGCTTTCGAACTGCACTTCGGCCAGCGTCTGGAAGAACTGGCGGGCCTTCATCTTGGTCTTGTGGATGCGCGGATCGTTCACGAAATCATGGTAGTGATCCGAGATCGAGATGTCGCCGAACGCCTTGCCCGTCACCTTTTCCACATCGTGGGGCGAGAACATGTACATATCTGCGTTTTGCTTGGCCAATTCGAATGTGATGTCAGGGATCACGACGCCCAACGACAGCGTTTTGATGCGGATCTTTTCGTCCGCATTCTCGCGCTTGGTATCAAGGAAGCGCATGATGTCGGGGTGGTGGGCGTGCAGATACACGGCACCGGCGCCTTGGCGCGCACCCAGCTGGTTGGCGTAGCTGAAGCTGTCTTCCAGCAGTTTCATCACGGGGATCACGCCCGAGGATTGGTTCTCGATGCCCTTGATCGGGGCGCCAGCTTCGCGCAGGTTCGACAGCAGCAGGGCAACGCCGCCGCCACGCTTGGACAGCTGCAGGGCAGAGTTGATGCCGCGGCCGATGGATTCCATGTTGTCTTCGAAGCGCAGCAGGAAGCACGACACCAGCTCGCCGCGCGACTTTTTACCCGCGTTCAGGAAGGTGGGGGTCGCGGGCTGGAAGCGGCCGGTCAGCACTTCGTCGACGATGCGGCGGGCCAGCACTTCGTTGCCGCGGGCCAGTGCCAGCGCGACCATGACGACGCGGTCCTCGAACCGCTCCAGATAGCGGTTACCGTCGCGGGTCTTCAGCGTGTAGCTGGTGTAATATTTGAACGCGCCGAGGAAGGTCGAGAAGCGGAACTTATGCGCCCAAGCCTGCGCCCAGATCGATTCCTTGAACGGGGTCGAGTACTGGTCCAGCACTTCGGCCTCGTAATAGCCTTCGTCGACCAGATAGCGCAGTTTTTCTTCCAGGCTGTGGAAAAACACCGTGTTCTGGTTCACATGACGTAGAAAATACTCGCGCGCGGCCAGACGGTCCGCTTCGAATGAGATTCGCCCGTTGCCATCGGGCAGGTTCAGCACAGCGTTCAGGGCATGATAGTCCAGCCCGTTCCAAACCGATGGGATCACGTGGTTTTTGGAGTCTTGGTCGAGCATCACAGCCTCGCTAGTATATCGTTTATGGCGCGGACGTCGGCCGAGGTACCAGCCAGCTCCGCAGTATATAGCACTGGAACACCGCATTTTGCGGCCACAACTTTGGCGGCCTGTGCAAACAATGTCCCAAAGTTCCTGTTCCCTGTACCGATCACCCCGCGCAAAAGGGCGCGATTTTCGGGCAGGTTCAAAAACTGTATCACCCGCTTTGGCACCACGCCGCGCCCCTCGCCATCGCCGTAGGTTGGCACCATCAACACGAAGGGCGCGTCCGGCTGCGGCAGGGGGTCGTCCTGTCGGATCGGGATTCGCATCAGCGGGCGTTCAAGTTTGACGGCGAGCTTGTGCGTATTCGCCGTTCCGGACGAAAAATAGATCACGGGTATCATGGTGCCTCGCCGCCGCAGCACCGCTAGGGTGCGGTGGTAGGCGGCAGGTCAGGAAATGCGAGCACGGTGCCGTATGACGGGCACCGTATTAAAACAGCGCCCTGTTAAGCGAGGGCAGCAATGCGGTCAGGGCGAAAGCCCGACCAATGCTGGTCATCGGCCACGACGACGGGCAGCTGGCGATAGCCCAAGGCTTCGACGGCCGCAAAGGCGCTTTCGTCGACAGTAATATCGACCATTTCAAAGGTGATTTGACGTGCATCCATTGCGCGAGCGGTTGCCGTGCACTGCACGCAGCCGGGCTTGGAATAGATCATGATCGACATGCCTCGTGTCCCTTTGTTTTGGGGCGCCGCTACCGGTCGGCCCATGGGTGAAATGGGTCGCGGCAGGGTGCCATTACTGTTGTAAGTCACTCAATTTAAAGCATCTGCAACATGCTGCCGATGATGGCTTTTAGGCCGCGTCGAAACATCAGGTTGTGGTCTTGCTTGGTCTTCCGTCAACATATTGCGTCGGTGCGCTTGTAGTCAAGAACCGATGGCAGCGGCTGTGATGATTTTTGCGCCTGGCCCGGTGGCGACCGAACGTCAGCGCGCACAGCGCCAATTGGGGCGCGTGGAACCAGCTTTAAAGCGCGGCGATCCGTGAAGGCAAGTCCGCATCGCAACTATCTTTAGGTCCTCGCATTTCGCGGCGGGCTGCGGGGCCAACGGGGCAAGGGGCTGGGCGGTTTGCGTGACGAAAGGTCAATAATTGTGCGATCGGCAAGACCCGTCGCGCATACCGCCGAACAGCCGTCTTGCGCACGGCAACGGAGCGTAGATTCGCAGCCTGACCGCGGATTTTTCATCCCAATGGTTAACGGCGCGAACGATTCTGCCTGGCGCGTAACCCGCGGCCAGACTGCTAAGCAACTTGTGAAGCGCGCGCGGCGCAGCGGGGCGTGACCTTGCTGCAACAAGCGGCTAAAGCGGTTGCAACGATTTGAACGAAACGATTTCAAAGACGAGGCGTAAAATGCTGGATGCAGCCACCTTTCTGGACGCGGGGTTCCTTCTTGCCGCATTGATCGCCTTGCTGGCAGGGGCGCTGTCGTTCCTCAGCCCCTGCGTTCTGCCGATCGTGCCGCCCTATCTGGCCTATATGGGGGGCGTCTCGGTTAAGGATATGGGGCAAGACACGCGGGCGCGCCGGGGTGTTCTGCTGGCCGCCGTCTTTTTCGTTTTGGGGCTGTCGACCGTTTTCATCCTGTTGGGATTCGCGTTTTCGGCCATGGGCCGGGTGTTCCTGCGCTATCAAGACATTACGCTGATTATTGCAGGCTTGATCATCATGCTGTTCGGGCTGCACTTCATGAACATCCTGCGCATCCCGTTTCTCGCGCGCGAGGCGCGCATCGATGCGGGGGACAAGGGTGGCTCGGCCCTGGGGGCCTATGTGCTGGGATTGGCGTTCGCCTTCGGCTGGACACCCTGCCTCGGGCCGATTCTGGGCGCGATTTTGGGCCTCGCCGCATCGGGGGCTGACTTGGGGCGCGGCACCGCGATGCTGGCGTTCTATGCGGCGGGCCTCGGCATTCCGTTCTTGCTGGTCGCGGCATTCTTCCCGCGCCTGACGGGCGCAATGGCCTTCATGCGCCGCCATATGGAGCGGGTCGAGCGGATCTCGGGGCTGATGCTGTGGACGGTAGGCCTGCTGATGATCACCGGGCAATTCACGGCGTTCAGCTGGTGGTTGCTGGAAACATTTCCGGCGCTGGCCGTCATTGGCTAAGGCGCACGCCCCGCGCAGACAGGCGGGGCGCGCAATGACGCAGTTTTAGACAGCCGCCGTCACGATGATTTCCACCTTGTAGTCCGGCGTCGCCAGCGAGGCTTGGCCCGTGTAACGCGCAGGCGTGTGGCCTGCGGCGACCCACTTGTCCCACACAGCATTCATACCAGCGAAATCGGCGTCGATGTCCTTAAGCCAGATTTGCGCGGTCAGCAGACGGGTCTTGTCGGTGCCAGCCAAGGCCAGAATGCGGTCAATCTCGGCCAGAACGGCGGTGGTCTGGGTGGTAATATCTTCGCCGGGGGCTTCGCATTGGCCGGCCAAATAGGCGATACCGTTGAAGACGACGGCGGCGCTCATGCGGGCCCCAGTTTCGATGCGCTTAATCTCGGACATACGGGTCTCTTCCTGTTGGGCTGGGGCGCCGGATCGGCCCGGCACCTTTGATATGCAACTGTACTGCGCGGATGTTGTGGCAGGTCGGCGCGCAGCGCGCAAGCGTTCAGCCGCTGTGGGGTGGTAACCGTTCCTTAAGGCGCGGCGGATAGCATGTCCCGAAGGAAAGCGTGGCATAGCCGCGCCCGCAGGAGCAATGCCGATGAAAGCTATACTGACTGCCGTCATTGCGTTATGTGCCGCCGTTTTTGCAGGGCTGGCGCAGGCGCAAACCCCATCGGGGCCCTTTGGGGTCGAGGCGGGGGCCTCGACGCTGGGGCTATACGCCGCGCCCAGTTTCGCCCCGGGCGACAGCACGACCATACGCTTGCCCATCTTTTTCGGGGGGCTCGAGGACGAGTTTGACGTCGACGGCACGCGTCTTCGCGGTGATCTGGATGTTCAAGCGATGGGGGTCGTCGCCGACTACCGGCTTTATCGCGGGCTATACCTGTCTACGGGGCTACTGTTCGGCGGCTATGCGTTTGATGGGCATGCCGATACGATCAGCACAGATTCTGGCGATATTACGGGGGATTTCCGGTTCCAGATGCGGCAGACGCGCAATGTGGCACCGGTTTTGGCGCTGGGCTACCGCTATGCCTTCTTCTCGGGGATGACGTTGCGGGCCGAGGTCGGGGCGAAGTTGGTGAAACACGCGCTGAAGGTTGACGGTATCAGCGCCTTGTCCCCTGCCGATCGTGCAGATGTGGAAGGTGAAATCGCACGGTTGAACGCGGATCTCGACGATCTGCCGGTCGTGCCCTTTATTACCTTGGCCGTTGGCGTGCTGTTTTAACTAAAGACCCTCAAAACGCGGCGAGGCGTCGTTCGATTTGAAGGCCGAGTAGGCCGCAAGCGCGGCGTTACGTCCGGCTGACAAGCGCTGTGCATCACCATCGGCGACCCAGGGCTGCGGCACCTGCCACGATGATGGCAGCGTGTCGTAATAGGCGGCAGCGTGGGGCGCGGTAGTTGCGTTCCATCCTGCCAACCATTTGGCGCGGTAGGTGCCATCGGGGTCGAATTGGGCCGCCTGCTTTTCGGGGTTGAAAATGCGAAAGTAAGGCGAGGCGTCTGGCCCGCAGCCAGCGACCCATTGCCAGTTCATCGCATTCGCGGCGGGGTCCCAGTCGGTCAGGCTGTCGGCAAAATGCGCTAGACCCAGCCGCCAGTCGGTCAGCAGGTGTTTTGTCAGCCAGCTGGCCACCACCATACGCACACGGTTATGCATCCGTCCGGTCACTCGCATCTCGCGCAGACCTGCGTCTACCAATCCTATTCCTGTGCGGGCCTGCTGCCATGCTGTGAAGCCGCTATTCGCGCCGCGCCACGGGAAATCAGCCCATTCGCCGCGCCATTCGGCACGGGGCATTTGCGGAAATGCCAGCAACAGGTGCCATGCAAACTCGCGCCAGATCACCTCGGATAAAAAGGTGTGCAGTGCGCCGGCCAGCGCGGGTTCAGCCTCGGCGCGCAGGGCAGTGATGGCCCACAGGCGGCGGGGGCTGATCTCGCCCGAGGCCAAGTGCTCGGACATGCCGGATGTCGCATCAATGTCGGGGCGATCGCGCGCGCTGGAATAGGGTGCCGCACGGGTGAAGAACGCCTCCAGCCGCGCGAGCGCGGCATCCTCGCCAGAGGGCAGGGCATAGTGTTCTAAAACCGAGGCGCCACTGTGCATATCGGGCGAAAGATTGACACTATCCAGCGATATGCCTGCTGGGCCTGTTGTTGATGCAGTAATGCGCGGCGGCGCATCTGGGCCGGGACGGTCCGGCCCCAACCGGCGCAGGGCACGGGCAAAGGGGGTGAAGACCCGAAACGGCGTGCCTTGTTGGGTCATCACGCGATGGGGGTGCGTCAGTAGGTGGCCGCCATGCAGATGCAGCGCCCCGTTTAGAGGTGCCAGCGCGCCACGCAGACGCTGCTGCTGCGCCTGCATCTGCGGTACGGGCCAGTCGGACTGGTGGATTCGCCGCGCACCCGTTTGCTGCAAAAGCGGCGGAAAGACATCCTCGGGGGCACCGCTCAGCACAGTCACGCCGACGCCGCCCGTGCGCCGCCGCAAGGCGGCGTCAAAGGCACGCAGCGCCTGCATTAACCGCCAACGGCTGGCCGCGCCCTGCGCCAGCGTGACCGGATCTAGCAAAAAAACCGCGAGCAGGGGGCCATCGATGCACGCCGCCGCGAGTGCGGCATTGTCGGCGAAGCGAAAATCGCGCGTCAGCCAGAAAACCCCCGGGGCGGTCATGCGGCTGCACCATGGATATGGGTCAACTCTATCTGGGCGACATCGGTTAGGCCGGTGGCGAAAGCCGCGGCGCACCCTTCGAGGTAGAATTGCCAACCCCGCACGAAGCGCGCATCATAGCCCAACTGACGCAGACGGTCGCTATTGCCCAGCAGCCTGTCGCGCCATTGGCGGCAGGTGCGCGCGTAATCGGCCCCAAATGAATGGCTGGTTTGCAGCGATAGCCCCGCGCGGGCTGCCAGATGCGCGATAATCGCGTTACAGGGCAGGGTGCCGCCAGACATAATTTGCTGGCGCAGCAGGTCGCGGCGGGTGCGGTGGAGGGAAAACTCGCTATCGGGCACCGTCACTGTTTGCAAAACCACACGCCCGTTCGGGGCAAGGTTGGCCTTGATTTTGGCAAAGAACGCGGGCCACGCGCGCTGGGGCAGAGTTTCAATCGTTTCGATGGCGACGATACTGTCGAAACGCTCGTGCATCGGGGCGGGCCGCAGCCGCACCACGGCGCGGCCATCCAGACGCGCATCGGCGTAGCCTTTTTGGGATTGGTTTGCAGCCTCGGCCGTGACGCGATAGCCCGATTCCGCGGCGACTTCGGTAAACGCGCCCCATTGGCAGCCCAATTCCAGCAGAGTGCTGCGGTTGCCCAAGCAGTCCAAAATACGGTGATGGGTTTCCAACTGGGCTTGTTCCAAATCATCATGCGCGCCGAAAAATGCGCCTGAACACGCCATCGACGGGCCAAGCCACATCTGGAAAAATTCGTTTCCGCCCCAATGCGGCTGGCGCGTAGCGCCGCGCAGCACGCGGGCGGCCAAATGTGCGCGCAGACGCGACAGCGGGCCCGCAGCAGGCAGGCGGTCAAGGTTGCGCAGCATCAGGGCCAGCACCGCCTCGGGGGACGAGCCGTGCCATTTGCCGTCGATCCACGCCTCGCCAAGGCCCATCTTTCCGCGCCCTGTCAGGCCCGCCAACACAGCCCAGTCGCGGATTTCGATGTCGGCCTCGGGGCCGCCAGACCCGAATTGATACTGGTGCCCCTCCGGGGTGCGCAGGTGCAGGCGTCCATGCTCGATCCCTTCGAGTGCGGCCAGAAAACGATGCTGAGAAGGAGGAGTCATTTGCTGATCTCGTTCGAGGGTGGAGGGGGGAGATTGCGCCACGCGGCGCCTTTCAGACGCAGTTTCAGTGCCTGCCAGATGATCAGGACGGATACGCGCAATGCGCCGCCGGGCCTGCGTGCGGCGGCTGCGGCAATGCCCCGGCTGGTCAGGGGGCGAAAGCGCCCTGTCATCGCCGCATCCAGCCCGTTTTCACCGTCGATCTGCTGGATGCGGATCGCAAGGCGGTCGGGGTGCAGGCTGAAGTTGAAAAAGTATGCACCGCGCACGTCCTGAAAGGGCGAGACATGGAACACCTTTTGCGCGGCGATTTGGTCGCGTGCTGCAATGGGGGCAAACGCGGGGCGGTGGCAAATATAGCTGTGGCGCTGCCCGAAGGTATTGTTCACCTCGGCGATGACGGCGCGCAGGGTGTCGCCCTCGATCACCATCCAGAAGCTGACGGGGTTGAACCAGTAGCCCAGAAAGCGCGGCTGTGTCAGCAGGGCCATGACCAGCCCCGCGCGTTTGGGCAGACCCGCAGCGGCAAACTGGTCCCACGCCCAGTCAGCGCCTGACCCGTTCCCCCGCGCGCCGCCGTGATCGGCATCGTAAAACGAAAACAGGTTGAGCCGGTTGCGCCCGAACAGGCGGGGTCGTTTCAATGTGGCTTCGGGTGCGAACAGCAGGTAGTCAACGTGATAGCGGAAGCGGTGTTGCAGCGGGCCGCGCCGTGCATGGCCGACGTCGGTCGGCAGGTGCAGCACGGCACCCCCCGCCAACCGATCAGCAAGCGAAACCGTCACGGCCGGACCCCAAGCGGAAGGAGGCGTCGCGCGATCCGCATGGCGCTGGCGAAACCGTCCTCATGAAAGCCGTTGCGCAGCCATGCACCTGCAAACCACGTGTGGTTATCGCCCTGCATCTGCGCGATCTGGCTTTGCGCCTGCAAAGCAGGGCCGTCGAATACGGGGTGATGAAAGGTTGTTTCGTCGTAAATTGCGGCGTCCGGCAAGGGGATTTCGGGGTTCAGCGTTACGAACAGCGGGTCGCTGTCGGGCAGGCTTTGCAGCCGGTTCATCCAATAGCTGATGCCGACGTTCCGCTCGGCCCCGAGGGAACGGTCCGTGCGGTAGACCCACGAGCTCCAACACGCGCGGCGCTGCGGCATGACGCCAGTGTGGCTGTGCAGCACCGCGCGGTTTTCCTGAAACCTGATCGCGCCGAGGGCTTGCGTCTCGGGCGGGGTGGGGTCGCCCAGCAGCGCCAACGCCTGATCGGCGTGATTTGCAAAGATCACCTGATCAAACACCTCGGGTGTGCTGCCAGCGGCGCGCAAGGTGACGCCATCCGCCGCCCGCGTGACGGATTGGACGGGCGTGCCGACGCGCAGCGCAACGCCCATCTGCCGCAAGGCTTGCGTCAAGCGCTGCACATAGCTGATGCTGCCGCCGCCGACCGTCCACCATTGGTGCTGCCCCTCGCGCGAGAGCAGCGCGTGGTTGCGCAGGAACCGCAGCAGGGCCTCGGCTGGGAAATCGCCGATCTGCCCACGGGGCGTCGACCAGATCGCGCCGCACAGGGCATATAGATAGTGTTCGCGAAAGCGTCGGCCCAGGCGCATATGGTCTAGCAGCTGCGCGATGCTCAGCCCCGGATAGGCCGCAACGACGGATTCGGCCTGCGCATTGAACCGCAGGATCTGCGTCAGCATGCTGTAAAAGCGCGGGTCGACCATATTGCGGCGCTGGCCAAAAATAGACCCCAGCGTGTTCATCGCAAATTCGACGCGCCCGCTATCGAGCGAGACGGCGAAGCTCATGTCGCTTTTCTTGATCGGCACGTCCAGCGCATGGAATAGGGACGTCAGGTGCGGATAGTTGGCGTGGTTGAAGACGATAAACCCCGTATCGACCGCCACATCCCCGTTGCGCCCCGCCATCACGGTGCGGGCGTGGCCACCCCAGCGCGGCGCGGCCTCGTAAACGGTGACTTGGTGGTGGCGCCCCAGCAACCACGCGCTGGAAAGCCCTGCGATGCCGCCGCCGATAATGGCGATACGCTGGGGGGCGCCTTTACTCAGATCAAAAGGCATCGGACATTCCTTGGTTTGTGGGGCCTGTTTCTGCGGGCCTTGGTGCGGTCGTTCTGCAGGTGATTACGCATCTTGTAGCAAACTGGATCAGCAAAATCGTCCGCTAATGATCCAATCCTGTGCGAGCGGCGTAATCGCTTGCATGCGACAAGGGCTTGAAATGCAAGGATCAGAACTGGTGCGCGACGATATGGGGTTGCCTGTGCGCGCGGCTGTGCGAAACATCGCCACAGCCGAGGAGAGCGCGACTGTGCAACAAAGCCCCTATTCCGACATGACCGCCGCGCTGATCGCAGTGCGCGACCGGCGTGATCGCGCGGCGTTTGGGGTGTTGTTCGACCACTTCGGCCCGCGCCTCAAGGCGATGATGATGCGGCGCGGTTTGCGCGACGGATCGGCCGAGGATGTCGTGCAGGATGTGATGCTGGCTGTCTGGCACAAGGCCGCCCAGTTCGACCCGCAGCGGGCCGAGGCCTCCGCCTGGATTTACCGCATCGCCCGCAACCGTCAGATCGACCTGACGCGGCGCAAGCCGCTGCCGCTGCCGGACCTGATCGTCCATATGCCGACCGAGGCCTGTGACGCCACCGAAGCGATGGCCCTGCGCGAGGAAACGCTGCGTTTGCGCGATGCCATGTCGCGTTTGTCGCCCGAACAGCAGGGCGCCATCCAGCAGGCCTATATCGAAGACCTGCCGCATAGCCAAATCAGCCAGATAACCGGCCTGCCGCTGGGAACGATCAAATCGCGCATACGCCTTGCGCTGGATCGATTGCGGCACGAGCTGAAAGATATCAAGCCATGACCGAGATTAATCACCACATCACCGACGATCTGCTGCGCCAATATGCAGATGGCCGTCTGGCGCATCCATTTGCCGTTGTTGTTGCTGCGCATATATCGATTTGCGACGAATGCCGCACTCGGTTGGAGGTTTCCGACACGGTTGGAGGCATCGTATTGGAAGCGTTGGACACCGTCGCCCTGCACAGCGATGCGCGCGCGCGCATGTTGGCGGCGCTGGATGCCCCTGTGGCTCAGCCGCCTGCGGTGCGGGCTTCGGGTATTTTTCCTGCCCCTGTAATGCAGGCGCTGAATGGCCAGCCGCCGCGCTGGCGTATGTTGGGGGGCGGCATTCGCCAGCAAATCCTGTCTGCCGACGATACGGGGTCACTGCGGCTGCTGTATATTCCGCAAGGCTGCGCCGTTCCCGAACACACCCATGGAGGGTTGGAACTGACGCTGGTGCTGCAGGGAAGCTTTTCGGATGTGCAGGGCCGTTTTGGCCGGGGCGATCTTGAAACCGCGCATGATGATGTCGAACATCAACCCATCGCAGACGCGGGTCAGGCTTGCATTTGCCTTGCGGCGACCGATGCGCCGCTGAAGTTTTTTTCCTTCATCCCGCGCTTGCTGCAGCCGCTGTTTCGGATCTAGCGGTTGGCTGGCTTACGCCAGCTTTCCGCTGAAGATCGCAACGCCGGCCCAAGCGCAAAATCCGGTGAGGCAGGTGCCCCAAACCAGATCAACCGCGACCTGTTCCAATGTCCAGTCGGCAAGTGTCGCGTAGTTGGTGAATTCGTACGTGCCGTAGCACAACAACCCCAGTATCAACCCGCCGACCAGCGCCTGCAGCGGTGCCCCCGCCCGCAGTGCGGGCAGCGACACCAGCCACAAAAGGCCGAGGACGTAAAAAAGGTAGAACACCGCCGCTGGACCGATCCGGATGGGATCGGCCAAAAGGGGCCCTATATGGCGCGCGAACACCGGCTGGACGATCTTGGTAATACCAATCACATCCAGCGCTAAAAACAGGACGGCGGTGACAACATACAACCCAATCGCGTGCAACATAAGGCAGACCCCTTAACCGATTTCGGTCGTATTACGCGCCTTCCGCGCAATTGGATCACACATGCGGCAATTGAACAGCTTAAAAAATGATCGAATGGATGGTAGGCTACAGCCAACGCCCGATCACGTTAGGTGCTTTGCGCGGTAAAGCGGTTGCGCAGCGCGGGTGTGCTCTCTATCGGAAACATCAGTCCACCTTTCAGGAGCCCTTCGATGAAATCTGTTACCAGCCTTTCGGCCATCGTCCTCGCGCTGGGCGCAGGCATGGCGCATGCCGAAACCTTCACCATTTCGTGGTGGGGCTATAACGGCGACAAACTGCAAGAAAACATCATTGACCCGTTCAAGGAAATCTGCGGTTGCGAGATCGAATTCGAAACCGGCAACAACGCTGACCGTCTGGGCAAGCTGGCCGCGCGCGGCGGGCAGGGCATCGACATCATTTACCTGACTGACTCGTTCTCGCAGCAGGGGATCGAGCAGGGCCTGTTCCAGCCGATCGACGCATCGAAGATCCCGAATCTGGAAAACATCTATGAAATCGGTCGCGACCCGCAAGGCGGCTACGGCCCGGCCTACACCATCGGCCGCGTTGGCATCGCATACGATACCGCCCGCGCCGAGCCGCTGACTTCGTGGAACGACCTGTGGCGCGCTGATCTGGCCTCGTCGGTCACGCTGCCGGGCATCACCACCACCGCGGGCCCCATGGTCGTAACGCTGGCTGGCCAACATGCAGGCGTTGACGCGTTCGCAGACCCCGACGCAGCCTTTGCCGCGATCGAGGAACTGAAGGTCAACTCGGCCAAGAACTACAATACGGGTTCGGAAATGGTGAACCTGATTTCGACCGGCGAAGCATCGGTCGCTATCGCGCAGGACTTCACCTTTGCATCGCTGACCGCTGCCGTGCCCACCATGCAATGGGCTACGCTGGAAGAAGGCGATATCGCTACGCTGAACACCGTCAACATCCCGACGGGCGCTGCGAATACCGAACTGGCGTACCAGTTCATCAACTTCATCTTGTCGCAAGAAGTGCAACAGAAGAACGCCGAGCAGGGCGTCGACGCACCGATCAATAGCGAAGTTTTGCTTGAGCCCGAGCAAGCTGCCCTCTGGACATATGGCGCAGACGCTGTAAACGCCCTGAACCGCATCGACTACGCCGCCATGAACGCCGCCAAGGCCGACTGGATTGAACGTTGGAACGAAATCTTCGGCATGTAATTAGCCGCAGAACTTGATTAAGGGGTGCCCCAATCGGGGCACCTTTCATTTAGGAAGGACCGTGAATGTCCAATCGCCTTCGCGCTTGGCTGCTCAGCGCACCAGCATTGTTGCTGGTGCTTTTGTTCTTGGGGTGGCCGGTTCTGGCTACGCTGGGATCATCGTTTGATCACGCCAATGGAATTTTTGGCAATTACGAGGCTTTTTTCAATTCGGGCCTGCGCCGTAGGGTGCTGTGGCGGACGTTTGAAATTGCCGCAATCACAACCGTTATCTCGGTCGTCATCGGGTTTGCGACCGCTTGGGTGGTTGCGCGCGCACCGGCGCGCCTGAAAAGCCTGATGATCGTGGCCGCAGTTTTCCCGCTGTTGACGGGCGTGGTCGTGCGTTCGTTCGCATGGCTGGTGCTGCTGGGGCGCAACGGCATCGTCAACACCACGCTGCTTAACTCGGGGGTGATATCGGAACCGCTTTCGATGCTTTACACCAAAGGTGCGGTGATCTCGGCCATGGTTTACCTGTTCGTGCCGCTGATGATCCTGACACTGGTTGGCGTGCTGGAAAGCATCCCGAAAGACCTGACCGAGGCTGCATCCTCGCTGGGGGCGAAACCCGGTGCGGCGTTCCGGCAGGTGATCCTGCCGATGTCGGTTCCCGGGCTGATCGTGGGGGCGGTGCTGGTGTTTACCGGATCGTTCACATCCTATGCCACACCGCAATTGCTGGGCGGCGAGCGTCAGATGATGATGGGCACGTTCCTGCACCAACGCGCGATGGTCATGTTCGACTGGGTCGGGGCCTCGACGGTCGCGGCCATCATGGTCGTGATCACGCTGATCACCGTTCTGGCGATGTCGCGACTGGCACGCCGTCTTAACCCCGTGGCAGGCTGACATGCAGCAAAAAATCAATCCGTTCCTGATTGCCTTTGCCGCAGTCGTCTTTGTCTTCTTGCTGGCGCCGCTGATCATCATCTTGGGCGCGGCACTGTCGAATACGACGTATTTGACGTTTCCGCCGCAGGGGCTGACGCTGCACTGGTTCCAAAACGCTTTTGATATCAGTGCGTTCCGCCGCACTGCTATCACGTCGTTTACACTGGCCGTTGCCGGCACAGCGCTGTCGATGGTGATCGGTATTCCGGCCGCATACGCGCTGGCGCGCTTTCGCGTGCAGCTACCGCAGTTCCTTGGCAATATCTATGTTCTGCCCATCCTGATCCCCGAGATCGTGCTGGGCTTTTCTATGATGAAAACCGTAGCTATCGGCGCGAACCTGCCGCTGATGACTACATTGATGCTGGCGCACGCGCTGTTGGTTTTGCCATACTGCGTACGTGTTGTTGGCGCCTCGCTGAACAGCTTCGATTTCTCGATCGAAGAAGCGGCCGTCAGCTTGGGCTGCCCGCGCTGGAAAGCGTTCTTCACCGTCGTACTGCCGAACATCCGTGGGGGTATTATTGCTGGGTTCATCCTAGCGTTTATTACCTCGCTCAACGATGTTTCCGTCTCGATGTTCTTGACGGGGCCGGGGGTTTCGACCCTGCCGATCCAACTGCTCGCCCATATGGAGCAGTTCTTCGACCCGACCATCGCCTCTGTTTCCGTATTGCTGATGCTCGTCACCGTTGTCGTTATGGCAATGGTTGAACGGACACTCGGCCTGACATTCATGACAAAATGACCGTATCTCTGAACCTTGAAAACATCACCGCCCACTACGGCACCACCAAGGTGCTGGAGGATCTGTCCCTGCACGTGAAAGAGGGCGAGCTTGTCTCGCTTCTGGGTGCATCGGGCTGCGGCAAAACCACAACCCTGCGTCTGGTGGCCGGCTTTCTGGAACCTACCAGCGGCACGATCAAGCTGGGCGAGCGTGATCTGACGCGCTTGCCGGCCCACGCGCGCGACATTGGTCTGGTCTTTCAGACCTACGCGCTGTTCCCGCACCTGAGCGTGCGCGATAACGTGGCCTTTGGTCTGAAGCAGCGCGGCGTGCCCGCCGATGAACGCAAGCGCCGCGCGAACGAGTTTGTCGATCTGGTAGGCCTTGGCGGTTACGCGGATCGCTATCCGGCAAACCTGTCGGGCGGGCAGCGTCAGCGCGTCGCCTTGGCCCGCGCACTGGTGATCCAGCCGCCGCTGCTGATGTTCGACGAGCCGCTTTCCAACCTTGATGCCAAGCTGCGCGTTGACATGCGGGTTGAAATCCGCCGTCTGCAACAGGCAAACGGCACGACCGCGCTTTATGTGACGCACGATCAGGAAGAGGCGTTCTCGATCTCGGACCGTGTCGCGATCATGAACAAGGGGCAGATCATGCAGCTGGATACGCCCGAAGTGCTGTATTCCAAGCCTGCAAACGCGTTTGTCGCCAATTTCGTCGGGTTCGAGAACCTGCTGGAAATGACCGTGGTGTCGGAAGACAGCACCAGCGTCCGCGCTGAGGCGGCTGGCGGTATGCTGGTTGACTTGCCCAAAGACCGCTTCGCTGTGCCGGGCAAGCGTTTCATTCTGGCGGCCCGTCCCGAAGGTTTGGTGGCGACGCCCGCCGCAGGGCAACCCGTGGGAACCGGCCTGCCGGTATCGCTGGGCCTGCGCACCTATCTGGGCCGCGCCTATCAGTACCAATGCGCGACGCCCGCCGGTCAGATCACCGCAAACGGCCCGCTGGCGACCCCGTACGAGAGTGGCACCGCCGCCATTCTGGTGCCGGACGCCGACCAGTGCTGCCTGCTTCCGGTCGAATCCTGATGTCGGCCGACGTTCTGGCACATATCGACGCCACCTTGGATCAGCGGCTTCAGTCGCTGTTCCAACTTATCCGTATCCCTTCGGTTTCGACGGATCCTGCCTATGCCGGCGATGTGGCCCGCTGCGCCGCGTGGTTGGCTGAAACGTTGCAGGCGATGGGGGCCGAGGCGAGCGTCCGCCCGACCACCGGTCACCCGATGGTTGTCGGCCACCTGCCGGGGCCAGCCGATGCGCCGCATGTGCTGTTCTACGGCCATTACGACGTCCAACCCGCCGACCCGCTAGAGCTGTGGAACAGCGATCCGTTCGAGCCGATCTTGCGCAAAGTTGGCGACGAGACTCACATCGTCGCGCGCGGTGCATCAGACGATAAGGGCGCGCTGATGACCTTTGTCGAGGCCTGCCGTGCCTATATCGAGGTGAAGGGCAGCCTGCCGCTGCGCGTCTCGTTCCTGTTCGAGGGCGAGGAAGAAAGCGGCTCGCCATCGCTGGCCGCCTTCCTTGAAAGCGCCAAGGACGAGCTGGATTGCGATCTGGTCCTGGTCTGCGATACCGATATGTGGGGGCAGGATACGCCCGCCATCACCACAAGCCTGCGTGGGCTGCTGGGGCAGGAAGTGAGCGTCACCGCGGGTGACCGCGATCTGCATTCGGGCATGTTTGGCAACGCCGCCGCCAATGCGGTGACTGTGCTGACGCAAGCCTTGGCCAGCATGCGTAGCCCCGAAGGCGGGGTCGCTTTTGCGGGTTTCTACGATGACGTGCAAATGCCGCCCGCAGAACGCCGCGCCGAATGGGCAGCGCTGCCTTTTGATGCGGCGGCCTTTTTGGGCGGCGTCGGCCGTGCCGTGCCTGCGGGCGAAGCGGCCTATTCCGTGCTCGAGCAAATCTGGGCACGCCCGAGTTGTGAGATCAACGGCATCTGGGGCGGCTATACCGAGCCGGGCTTTAAAACCGTGATCCCCGCCAAAGCGCATGCCAAAGTGTCGTTCCGTTTGGCGGCAGGGCAAGACCCCGAAAAGATCCGCGCGGCTTTTCAGGCGCATATCCGGTCGCAAATGCCCGCAGATTGCACGGTGGAATTTGCCGACCACGGCCTGTCGCCCGCGTGGGCCGCGCAGGCCGATAACCCCTATCTGGCCCCCGCATTGGCGGGGCTTGCCGCCGAATGGGGCAGCTCGACCACATGCGGCACCGGCGGGACGATCCCGATCATCGGGGCGCTGAACGGTATTTTGGGTGTGGATGCGCTGCTGGTGGGCTTCGCCCGCTTTGACAACCGCATCCACTCGCCCAATGAGAAGTATGATTTGTCAAGCTTTCACAAAGGCATGAAAGCTTGGGTTAATGTAATGGATGATCTGGCTAAGGTTTAGCGCAGCTCTTCCTCGACCACGGCACACCACCATGCGACGCCAGCGGGAATGCATTCATCATTGAAGTCGTAGTTTGTGCCGTGGTGCTGGCCGCCTGGGCGCATCGGCCCCATGCCGAGGTGCGCGTAGCAGCCGGGCACCCGCATACCAAATTCCGAAAAATCATCACCAGCCATGACAGGGTCATTCGCGGTGATCACCGCATCGCTGCCCAGCGCGCGGGCGGCGGCGCGGCGGGCGACCTCGGTCGGCGCGGCCTCGTTCACGACGGCTGAAATGCCGCGCGTATAGGTGTAATCCACCGCAATCCCGAGGCTGGCGGCGATGCCCCGCGCGTGGCGGCCGATGGCCTCTTCCAGATAATCGCGCACCGCTGGGTCATAGCTGCGGGCGGTGCCGCCGATAGCGGCCTCGGCGGGGATGACGTTCAGCGCTTCGAAGTCACCGGCATGCATGGCGCAGGCGCTGATGACGGCGGTTTTCAGGGGGTTAACCTCTTGCGCGACGATGTTGTGCACCTGCGCAAGGAACAGACCGGCAGCGGTCATGGGGTTGCGCCCGTTGTGGGGCTTGGCGCCGTGCGTGCCCATGCCGCGGAAGGTCACCCGCCAGCGGTCGGAACTGGCCAGTTGCGGCCCCTCGACAGCAGCGATGGCGCCCAGCGGCATGTCGACCGCATTGTGCAGGCCGTAAGCAGCGTCAACAGGGAACTGATCAAAGAACCCGTCACGCACCATTGCTGCACCGCCGCCACGACCTTCCTCGGCGGGTTGGAACACGAAATGTACGGTGCCCGAAAAGTCGCGCTTGGTCATTTCCTCGGCCGCGCCCAGCAGCATGACGGTGTGGCCGTCGTGCCCGCAGGCGTGCATTTTTCCGGGTGTTAAGCTGGCATAGGGCAGGCCTGTGACCTCGGTCATGGCCAGCGCGTCCATATCGGCGCGCAGCAAGATTGCGCGGTTGCCGGTACCTTTGCGCAGCGTGCCCACGACGCCCGTGCCGCCCAGACCCAACGTCACCTGCAGACCCGCGGCTGCCAGACGTTCGGCCACGATTTTGGACGTGCGATGTTCTTCAAATCCCAGCTCGGGGTGGGTATGAAGGTCGCGGCGCAGCGCCGTAAGGTCGGCGTGGGCGGCGGGCGAGATAAGATCAGTCATTTTTTAGGGCCTTTCGATTGCGGCCATATTAAAGCGGAAAACATCCACTGCAAAGGAGGCGCGCATGCGCACAGATGTCTGGCAACAGCTTTACACCGATCTGACGCTGGGAGTGCAGGCAGATCAGGACAGCTTTGCGGTGGCGTTAGGCGATCGGCAAATTCTGTTGCCCATTCGCAAGCTGCCCGATGGGCGGGGCGTAGCCTCGTTGATCTTGAACCAAGCGGGGTTTTCGGTGCTGGACGCCTTGGCCGATGCTGTCGCCGCTGGTTTGCATGACTATGCGCCCGAGGTTGTGGTTGCTGTGCCCACGCTGGGCTTGCCGTTGGCCGAGGCTGTAGCGCGCCGCTTGGGGCATAATCGCTTGGTTCCGCTGGGATATTCACGCAAGTTTTGGTATGATGAGGCGCTGTCGCTGCCCTTATCCTCGATCACGACGCCCGGCGGCGGCAAGCGGCTGTATATCGACCCGCGTATGCTGGCTTTGCTGCAAGGAAAGCGGGTTGTGGTGGTCGATGACGTGTTATCCAGCGGCGCATCCATTGCGACAGTGTTGAAGCTGATGGACATTGCAGGCGTTGCGCCCTTGGCCGTGGGCGCTGCGATGCTGCAGGGCGATAGCTGGCGCGGACGGTTGAGTTTGCCGGTGATCGGGGCGTTCTCCACCCCGATCTTGCACCAAGGCGCAGCTGGATGGGCGGTCAGCCCGCAACAGTCTGCCTGATTTCGCCCGTGCTGCCGTCGGCGATGCCTATGTCGGTGACATGCGGGCCGGGGTTGCAGGCCAGCGATGCGCCGACCAAGGCTTTGAACGTGCGCACCGGCGGCAGCCAATCGGCCACTTGATCGGCCGCGTCGCGCAGCTGTTCCAGCGCGACGCCAACCTCGGGTGTCGGCGCATCCGATAGAAGGCCGCAGACAGGCAGGGGCAAGAGAGCCAGTATTTTGCTGTCTTTTGCCACGGCCATGCCGCCACCGCATGCAATCAGCGCGTTTACGGCGACCGCCATGTCGGTCGTGTTCGAGCCAAAGACGTTCAGGTTGTGACTATCGTGCGCGATTGTGGTGGCGATCGCGCCTGACCAGCTGCCCCATTCTTGCAGCAGTCCGACAACTGGCGTCGGGTCGGCAAGGCCGTGGCGGTGGATCACGGCCATCCGCAGCATATCGGCGGGCACCTGAACGATGCCGTCTTTTACGGGCAGATCGGCGGTGCCCCAGCGCGTGAAACGGGGCGTGACGACGGTGTTCACTGTCGCCACATCTCCGCTGGCGCGAATGTCGAACGCGTCAGCAATCAGCGGATCGAGCTTCATCGTATCGGTGAAGGGCAGGTCCGAAGTGGCGGATTCGGTGCGGGTGGGCATGCCGTTGCGCGCCGCGATGCGCCCCGAGGCCAGCACCAACGTCGCGCGGAAGCCCACCAGATCAGCAAAAACCGCAATATCGGCGCGGCGGCCAGGGGCGACCGCGCCCAAGTCGGCCCGCCCGAGGCGCATCGCCGCGTTCAGCGTGGCACCGCGCAGGGCGTCGATAGCGGGCATGCCGTGGCCGACAAGGCGTCGCAGCACATCCGCCATGCCGCCTTTGGCCGTCAGATCGTCGGGGAAAACGTCGTCGGTGCAGATCGTCAGCGTCTGCGGCATGTGGGGCAGCGTCTTCAGCGCGGCGACGACGCCGGGCAAGACATAGTCATGCGAGCCGCGTAGTTCTATCGTCAGACCGGCACGGATTTTTTGCATGAAATCATCTGCGGCGCTGATTTCGTGGTCAGATGAAATGCCCGCGGCAACAAAGCCTTGGAGTTCGGCGTCGAGCAGCCCACGGGCATGGCCGCAGACCAGCTTGCCCGATGCCAAACCAGCATCGACAATCCCGCGCATCTTGGGCGCGCGCGTCAGCACGCCGCGCATATCCATCACCTCGGCGACGCCGTAGATGTCGGGGTTGGCCAGCATCTGCGCCATCTGGGGCGGGTCGAAGGTGGCGCCCGCCCGCTCGATCCCAGGGGCCGAGGGTACGCAGGACGGGGCCAGTGTCAGCACACGCAAGTCCAAACCGCGCGCGGCGGCGATCGCCCAGTCGACCCCCGCGAGGCCCGCGACATTGCCGACCTCGTGCGGATCCCAGACGACGGTCGTCGTGCCTTGGGGCACCACGGTTTGCGCATATCTGCGTGGCGTCACCATAGAGCTTTCGATATGCATATGCGTATCGATCAGGCCGGGCGCGATGAATTGTCCTGAAAGATCAATCACCTCGGCCGCATCTGCGCGCGATCCCGCCTGGTGAACCGAGGCGATGAGCCCGCCCACGATGCCGACATCGGCGGGGTAAATTTCGGACGTGGCGACGTTGACCAGCTGCCCGCCGACCAGCAGCAGATCAAATGGCGCGTTTCCCAGGGCTGCGGCGACGGCGCGGTCGCGCAAATTGGCGTCGTTCAAGTCTTGTGGCTCGTGCATCAGGCCGCCCCTTGTGCCATGGCCGCCAAAGCCGCGTGGAAGCGGCGGCGTATTTCGGTTGCGTTCGGGTTGAGCGCGACGCGCATGTTCGGCGCGGCTTTGTGCGTGCGCCATTCGATTACGGTCATGCCGCGGGTCAGGGTGCCGTCTTCTTCGGCCAACATATGGACGGGCTGCAGTTCTGCCAAAGCCTCGTCGATAATAACCGCCGCCGCGACGGGGTCATAAAGAGCCATGGGGCGCGTGCCATTGGCGGCGATGCGGATGTAACCTTCGTACACATCCGCCAGCAGCTGCGCGGGTTCGCCCGCAATGGCGCGTAAGGGGGGCAGGTCGTCCAGCGTCACCATCACATCGCGGCAGCATTCCAGCCCGACCATGACCAGATCGACCCCGCCGCGAAGGACGATGTTGATCGCCTCGGGGTCGACGGCGGCATTGAATTCGGAAACGGCGGTGTGGTTGCCGCGCGCAAAGGCGCCGCCCATCCACACGACTTTGGCCAGACGCGCCGCATCGGGAAAGCGTTGCACAAGATGGGCGATGTTCGTCAGCGGGCCAAGGGCCAGAACATCGCGCCCGCCCGCAAGAATCCAGTCGGCTAGTGCGGCAATCGCGTCCGGACCGACGGTGTGGGGCTGCGGCGTGGGCAGGCGCCGGCCCGCCGTCGGCATGCCATCATCGCCGAGGACGTAGGATGCAGTGTGCAGCGGCCCCGCAATCGGCGCACTCGCGCCCGCGTGGATCGGCATCGTCCAGCCGTAAACATCGGCACTTGCACAGGCGTTTTCGACCCCTTGCGGCAGTTCGACATTCCCCGCCACAATCGAGAGGGCTGCGACCTGCGCCCCTTCGGCAAGGCAAAACCCTATCGCCGCTAGGTCGTCGAACCCCATGTCGGTATCGATCCAAAGGTGCTTCATATCAGGCTCCGTCAAAAGTTGACGCATCATCAGGGTGAATGCGGGCAGCTGCAATGTTGAAACGGCTTGACCTGACGAGCATTGGCGGCACGGGCGCGCGAAAGTGATCGCGCAACGCGCGGTGGGCTAGCGGGATGTTCACGCGGATGCGGGTATCAGGGGGAAATTCAGTCTCGCCCCAGCGAAAGGGAACAGCCCATGCGCCACCTGATCGACCTGTTTTTGTGCCAGAAAAGGCATGCTGCACGGCCAAAACCTGTGGGGGGCGCGTGATGTTCGGTTTCGGATTGGGCTTGTGCGGTGTCGCGGCGCTGGCGGCATCGGGTGTTTCGCAGCCGCAGATCAGCGTCACGGCCGGCGGTGGTTACGCTGGGTCGGTATATTCGTGCACGATAGGTGGGCAGTGGTCGGCTGATGGCAAGGCGATCGCTGGCGCGACGGGCAACAGCTGGGTCATGACGCAAAAGTTTGAAGGCGCTGCGATCCGCTGCGGGGCCAGCAACATCATCCAAATGTGGCTGCCCAGCGACCTGCCTGCGGGGTTGGCGCAAGTGTGGTTAGACCCGAAACGCGATGTGACGGTTGCCTCGGGCAGGGTGGTGTCGCTGCCCGACCAGATCGGCCAACGCCATTTTGCGCAGGGTACGGCGTCGGCCCAACCCGCATATACCGATGAAAGCGGTTACCCGGCCGTTCATTTCACCAACAATAGCACCAATCGCGGATTGGCCGCGCCCGACAACTTTGTCGCGCCCTACCAGTTCTACGTCGCCCAGTACATGAGCGGCGCCGAGGCTGCGACACCCAGTGGAAACGCAACGCTTGTCAGCGACGGCACCCTGACAAACATCGCGCGCATTCACACGGCGTCTTGGGGGTATGGTGCGCTTTCGGCGCAAAACGGGTCAGACGCGTTCTTTCCCGTCGTGTTGCCGTTGCCCAAATCCATCGTCGCACTGCGGCCTGCAAACACAGGCGCGGCCGTCAACTGGGTCTTGGGGCGCGGCGCCTCGGCTATGCATAGCTGGGTGGGCTATGTATTCGAGGTGCTCATGTTGTCCGCAGATCCCAGCCAGACGCACAAACAGATGATCGAGGGTTTTCTCGCTCACCGCAACGGTATTGCTTCCCTATTGCCCGAAAACCACCCCTTTAAAACCCTTGGCCCGAGGATCGCGTGATGTTCTGGATTGGATCTCATCAGCACATAACCGCAGCAAACACGCTTGCATTCAATGCGTATATTGCAGCTACACCCCTTGCAGATCGGCGCGGTGCGCCTATCCCCAACGAAACCAAGTCTTGGGCTATACCCGAGCAGGACGCGGCGGGGGAGTGGGTCATTCCCGCTTATCCCGATCTGCCGGCCCCAACCGGTTGCCGGCAGGTCGAAATCATCACGTGGCCGCCCGAGGGTTAGGCCGCTAGCCTGCTCTCGCATAACTTGGCTGGGCGATACCATCGTCCAGACCGCTAAATCTGGCGATCAAGCCCGCCAAGTCTTTTGCCTCGCTATTGAGGGAATTGGTTGTGGCATTGGTCTCCTCGACCATGGCAGCGTTTTGTTGGGTCATCATGTCAAGGTAACGCACTGCGGTGTTCACTTCGGATATGCTCAGCGCTTGCTTTTGTGCCGAGGCCGCCATTTCGAACACCGTCGCGTTGATGTCGTTGAACATCACGACAATCTCGGCCAAGGCCGCGTGCGTTGCGCCGACCAGCTGTGATCCGCGCTCGGTCTGTTCGCTGCTGCGATCAATCAGCGACTGGATCGTGCGAACGGCCTCGGCCGAGCGTTGGGCGAGGGCGCGTACCTCGGCGGCGACTACCGCGAAACCGCGGCCAGCCTCGCCGGCGCGGGCGGCCTCGACGCCGGCGTTCAGGGCCAGCAAGTTGGTTTGAAAGGCGATTTCGTTGATCACCCCGATGATCTGTCCCATTTCTCCCGCCGAGGCCGAGACCTGCTGCATCGCCGAGCGCGTCTCGTCCATGATCGCGCTGCCTTTTTGGGCTACAGCCCGCGCGCGGTTCGCCATATCTTCGGCTGCCGAGGCGCGCATAGCGGAATCCTGCACGGCCGTCGTCAGTTGATCAATCGACGCGGCGGTTTCTTCAAGGCTGGCGGCCTGCTGTTCGGTGCGCCGCGCCAGATCGTCGGAAGCGGCTGCGATTTCGGTTGAGCCGACGTTGATCGCCTCGGTCGCGCGCCCCACAGCCGCGATGACGCCGCCGAGGCGTTCCATCGTCTCGTTGAAACGTGTCCGCTCGGACAGGTCGGGGTCGACCCGCGCGCTCAAGTCGCCCTCGGCCAGTTTGCCCAGCGCGTCCGCAATCGACTGAGCTGCCGTCCTCTGCGCGGTTTCCGATCGCTCGCGCGCTTCATCCAATTTGTCGAGATAGCACGTAATAGACAGGTCAATGTCGATCAGCGCCGCGCAAATGACGGCTGACAAATCCGCACCCAGCGCAGCCCGATCTTTGCGTGTCCACGTGCGGCGCGCGGCGACCAGATCGCGCACGATACGGTCCAGAACAAGGCCGTAGCCGCCGATGTACCAGCGCGGCTCTAGCCCGATGTCGGCGTGAACCGCGCCAATCCGCCGCACAGCCGATACGTAATCTGGCCCGAAATCAGCCTGCGCAATCCGTTTCCAATGCGATTCCTGCCGGGATTTTGCGCTGTTCAGCCTGTCCTGACTGGCGAAATGGTGGCGCAGGCTAGGCGTTTGCGCCACCTTTTGATAGAAATCGGTCAGGGCGGGGCCCATCGCGTCGCCAATCGGCTGCGCCAGCGCGCGTAGCCGCGCTTGGGCCGCGCTGTCCAGATCGATGAATGACAGGCGATTTTCGATGTCGGCATCATGTGCGGCGCTATTGGTCATGTCGGACCTTTTCCAAGCTGGTTTGATCTGTCGCACCAAACGGTGCCTTGCCAAAAGCATTGCGGGAAATGATTAATAAGGTACTGCAAAATCAGCCTGATTCAGGCGATACACCCATATTCTTGCGTGTGCTTCCTGCTAAAGGACAAAAAAATGGGGCAAAACAACGCCAAATCGCCGCCGCCCGCGATGACATGGCAACCCGAGCGTCAGCCGCACATTCCCGTGCCGGATGGCTGGGGGTATTTTCGCGCTGCTCGGCGTGCGGTGCCGCTGCTAATTGGAATTGGCTTGCTGCTGCTCCTCCTCCTCCTCGTCCGGCTGGTCGAGCGGCCTTTGGTGGGCGAGCGTCGCACCGTCACGCTATGGATCAAGCAGCAGGGCTGTCGCTGGGCGCTGTTTTGTATGGGGATCGGGCTGGACCGCGTGGGGGCCGACAGCGCGCAGGCTGGCGCGGTCGTGGCGAATCACAGTAGCTGGCTGGATATTTTTGTTCTGGGCGCCGCTGCGCCGGTGACATTCGTATCCAAAGCCGAGGTCGCAACTTGGCCGCTGATAGGCCCTTTGGCAAAGGCGACCGGAACCGTTTTTATCACGCGCGACTCGCGCGAGGCCGCGGAACAGGTCGCCATGATGCGCGACCGTTTTGCTGCCGGCCAACGCCTGCTATTTTTCCCCGAGGGAACCTCGACCGACGGCCAGCGCGTTCTGCCGTTCCGCACAACGCTTTTCGCCGCGATCTGCGCGGCCGAACAGAGCTTACCGATAGCCGTGCAACCGGTCAGCGTCCGCTATGCGGCGCCTGTCGGGGCTGATCCTCTGTTATACGGGTGGTTCGGGTCGATGGGGTTTGCGGCGCATTTTCTGGCCGTTTTGGCGCAAAAGCGGCAGGGCCGCGTCCGCGTATTGTTTCAGCCCGCGCTGCCGGTCACAGCACAATCAGATCGCAAGACCCTTGCCGCACAAAGCGAGGCTGCCGTGCGCGCAGGGCTTTCGGCCTAATCCGCCAGCTTCAAATTGACCGCCTCGACCAAGCCCGCCAGCGAAAAGGGCTTGGGCAGGAAGGTGCAGTTCGGGATCGCTGCGCGATGTTCGTCAAATGATTCCTCGGCATACCCCGAGATCAGGATCACGCGGGTGCCAGGGCGATGTTCCAGTGCCTGCTGCACCCAAGCGGGGCCGTTCAGGCCAGGCATGATGACATCGGAAATAATCAAATCTATATGCATATCAGGGTCTTGCAGCAGATTTAGCGCGGCTTCGGCGCTATCTGCTTCCAGCACCTCCAACCCGCTGAGGCGCAGCGCGCGGCTGGCAAAGGCGCGCACGGGGGCTTCGTCCTCGACCACCAGAACGGTGTGGTTGCCTGTAGGGCGCATCGCCGCGCCTAGCAGGCTTGTGGGATTTGGTGGCAGCGCGTCATCCTCGGGCGCGGCTTCGGCGGGGAACATTAAGGTGAAGCAGGTGCCGCCTGCAGGGCGCGCATCAGGCCCAGAATCAACGAAAATATAGCCGCCGCTTTGTTTCACAAAGCCATAGACCATCGATAACCCAAGCCCCGTGCCCTCGCCGACGCGCTTCGTTGTGAAGAAGGGCTCAAAAATCTTGTCGAGGATGTTCGCCGGGATGCCGGTGCCGTTATCTTCCACTGTGATCGCCACATAATCGCCAATCGGAACCCGCGCGCGGTCGCGCAGTAACGGGGCACTTAGGGTCATGTTTCGCGTCGTGATCGTGATTTGCCCGCCCGATGGCGCGGCATCGCGGGCATTGACGGCCAAATTGACCAGTGCCTGTTCCAACTGGCGGCGATCGACACGGATTTTCGATACAGCATCGTCGTGTTGCAGCGCCAGCTGCGCACGCTCGCCCAGCAGCGTGCGTAGCAGGAAGGCGACCTCGCTGACGGTTTGATCCGGGGCGACGCTTTCAATCGTCAGGGATTGCTTGCGCGAGAACGCCAGCAACTGCCGCACCAACGCTGCGGCGCGGTTGGCATTGTGGTGGATCTGCATCAGGTCGGCGTAGCTGGTGTCGTGGCGGTCATGCCGCAATAACAGCAGGTCACAGTGCCCCGAAATTGCTGTCAGCAAGTTATTGAAATCATGCGCAATGCCGCCCGCCAATTGGCCGACTGCCTGCATTTTTTGGCTTTGTAAGAACTGCTCCTCCAGCAGCTTCAGCTCGGTCACGTCCTCAAGTATCGCCAGCACACCTTCGGGCAGTATGCTACGATCATCGCTGAGGCGGACTTGGAAAAAGCGATCCTCGCGTACGCTTTTCAGAAATTCGACATAAGACAGGGCGCGCCCCTCGTGCACCTCGCGCAGCCAGTCCAGCATGGGGCGGCCTAGGCCCTCGAACACGTCGGATGTGGCTGTGCCACTGGGAATGTCTTGCCCCAGCAGCGTCGTCGCGGCGCTGTTCGCGGCTTGGATTTGGCCGGACAAATCGATCAGCAGCAGTGGCACCGGCAGGCCTTGCGCAACTTGCCAGCGGTCAATGCTGGCGGACGGTTGCGACGGCGCGGTGGTATGCGCCGGTTGGGGCAGCACAGACCATTCCAACCGACCGAACGGCAGCCGCGTAACGCGGAGGCTGCGGTGCCAAATGCTCTCGCCGCCGCGCAAGGTGGCGGCGCGGTCCAGAATGCGGCGCAGCTCATCGTGGGTGTCGGGCAGGCGTAGAATCAGCGCGTCAACGATCGACAGATGCGACAGGCTTCCTTTGGGCAGATGCAACCAACCCATCGCAGCGGGCGAGGCCGCAATCAGCCGCCCGCTGCGTCGCGTTAGGATAAATACCGCTTCGGCAGGGTCTGCGGTTGCCGTCAAATTCCTTTCGCCAGCACCCATCTTGCCTCCACCCATTGATCCTACTGTTATTGGTCTATGACCTAACAAGGATAACAAAGGGTAAATACCCTTAAAACGCGGGTAAGGTTTAATAGCCCAGTTCAGTGATGATCAGGCGGCCCGGATTGCGGCGCGAGCCGTCATAAGTGCCGATCCAGATATCGTAAAGGCCAGGCTGCGGGTTGTTGAACGTCACAGCAGGATTGGTGCCGCGGTAGTCGTCATTGTAGTGCCAGGTGCCATCGGGCGCCGAGATCAGCAAAACGCCGTCGGCGTTCGATTCTACAGCGATCGTCAGCGACGTCGCATTTCCGTCCCAGTACAGATCGAAGTCGGGGCGCGTGGTCACATATCCCGACGCATTCAACCCGCAGCTTGCCAGGTCGACCGTGCCACCGGCTGTGATATTGCGCACGTAGGGGTCGGGCGTGAAGCCGGCGGTCAGTTGGATTTGTCCAAAATGGGGCTGGCCGGTCCAGTCAGGGCAGGCCGCTGCGGCGGTGGCTGATGCGGCCATTGCGGCCGCGGCGAACATCGAAAGAATTGTCTTTTTCATACTATGCTTCCCTGCAAATCAAATGTTGCGAGGCAAGTGATTTGCGTTGAAAGCATAGTAAGTCAACAAGTTTGTAGATGGCGCGTTAGCGCATCAGGTAGTTTCCGATCGCACTAGAACCGCCAGGAAGAACCCGTCCCATTCCGCCTGCGGCCGCAGCCCGAGGGTGTCGATTTGTCGAAATTGCGGTACATCTTCCAGAAAACGGGCCACTTGCGCCTCGTTCTCGTCGCGTAGCACCGAACATGTCGCATAAGCCAATATCCCGCCACGTGCGACCAATTGTGCGGCTTTAAACAGGATTTGACCCTGCAGCGTGACCAAATTTTCGACCTGACTGATGCCGAAACGCCACTTCGCATCGGGGGTGCGCCGCCACGTCCCGCTGCCCGAACAGGGGGCATCGACCAAGACCAGATCATATGGCGCTGCCTTAGCGATCTCGGCACCGGACAGCCGTTCGATCTTGACGCCTGCACGCGCGGCGCGAGCAGGGATGTCGTTCATGCGCTGGGGGGCAGCGTCATGCGCAAACACCTGCAGCTTGGCGCGGGCCGCCATCGCCAGCGCCTTGCCGCCGCCACCGGCGCAATAGTCCAGCACGCGCATGCCGTCTTGCAGGGGCAACCGTAAAATCGCTGCTTGTGATGCGGCATCCTGCAACTCGACCAACCCTTGGGTGTAAGCCTGCGCGGTTTGTATGCGGCGAGCGTTTTTCGTGGCGATCAGGGCTGTTTCGACCTGCGGATGCAGGGCTGTTTCGATCCCCTCGGCTGCCAGAGAGGTCTGCACAGCTTCGCGCGTCGCGCGTTTCGTGTTGACGCGTAGGTGTACGTCGGCGCGCTGCGACAGCACGTCCATCGCAGCGGGGGCGTCCGCGCCCAACGACTGCGTGAAAGCCGCTATCATGTCCTCGGGCATATTCCAGCGGGCGGGGCCGCTGTCGGGCAGGGTGGTCGGGGCCGCCAGTTCGTCGGCACTCAGGGTAGGCGGCGCATAGGTTGCGCCGGTAAATAAGGTGGCGGGGTCTTGCCCCGCCGCCCGCAGCGCGCCGATCATTAGCCCGCGCCCGTTAAGGGCGCCGCCAAGATAAGCGTAACTGCCGCGCTTGCGCAGCGCATCATAGACCAGATCCCGCACGGCCGACCGATCACCGGACCCCGCATAGCGGTTTCCGCGCGCCCAAGTAATCAGGGCGCGCTCGGCAGGCTCGCCTGCCAAAATCATATCGAGCACCGCGATTGCGGCACTGATCCGTGCGGAAGGTGTCATCAGCCGATCCGGTAATTCGGACTTTCGCGCGTGATCTGCACGTCATGGACGTGGCTTTCACGCAGACCGGCCGAAGTGATCTTTACGAAGTTGCAGTTCTTGCGCATCTCGGCGACGGTCGCGCAGCCGGTATAGCCCATGGCCGCGCGCAGACCGCCCACCATCTGGTGCACGACGGTGTGGGCGGGGCCTTTGTAGGGCACCTGACCTTCGATCCCTTCGGGCACCAGCTTGTCGCTGGCGGCATCCTTTTGGAAATACCGGTCGGCCGACCCGCGCGCCATGGCGCCAAGGCTGCCCATCCCGCGATAGGATTTGAACGAACGGCCTTGGTACAAAATGACCTCGCCCGGCGATTCATCCGTGCCTGCGATCATGCTGCCAACCATCGCGCAAGATGCGCCTGCCGCGATCGCCTTGGCAAAATCGCCCGAGAATTTGATCCCGCCGTCGGCAATGACCGGCACATCGCCTGCCGCACTGGCCGCATCCATCACGGCGGTCAGCTGGGGCACGCCCACGCCAGCAACCATACGCGTGGTGCAGATCGACCCCGGGCCGATGCCGACCTTCACCGCATCAGCGCCCGCGTCAATCAGCGCGCGGGTGCCGTCGGCGGTGGCCACGTTACCCGCCATGATCTGCACACCGTTCGATTCGCGGCGCAGGCGGTCAACCGCTTTGCCAACGCCTTCCGAATGGCCATGCGCGGTGTCGATCACCACGATGTCGACGCCCGCTTCTATCAGCGCCATCGAGCGTTCGAACCCTTCGTCCCCAACGGTCGACGCAGCCGCGACGCGCAGGCGGCCAAGGTCGTCTTTGCAGGCGATGGGGTTCAGCACGGCTTGTTCGCTGTCTTTCAGCGTCAACAGGCCCGTCAGCTTGCCCGCATCATCGCTGATCAGCAGCTTCTCGATCCGGCGGGCGCGCATCAGGCTGCGGGCTTCTTCCAAATCGGCAGGCTCGCGCAGAACAGCCAAGTCGGTCGCAGTCATCATCACGCTGACAGGGGTTTTGTCGTCGCTGGCAAAGCGCATGTCGCGGTTGGTCACGATGCCGACGATCAGGCCATTGGCGTCAACCACCGGGAAACCCGTGACCGCATAGCGCGCCATCAGCGCCTTGGCGTCGGCCAGCGTCTGGTCGGGGCGCAGGGTGATCGGGTTGTAAACCGTGCCCGAGACAAAGCGCTTGACCTTGCGCACTTCGTTGGCTTGCTGATCGGTCGTCAGGTTGCGGTGGATCACACCGATGCCGCCCGCTTGCGCCATTGCAATGGCCATGCGGCTTTCGGTGACAGTATCCATCGCGCTGGACAGCAGCGGGATATTCATCGAGATGTTTCGGGTCACCATGGTGCGGGTATCGGCGGTCGACGGCAAAACGCTCGACGCACCGGGAACCAACAATACATCATCAAAGGTGAGTGCCTCACGAATCTCCATGCGCGTTCTCCTCGGGCTGGGATTGTTGTTGGCAGTCGCCTATTGCACGGATCGGGCATGGGGGAAAGGCCGAATTTCCCCTTACGGCTGCAATCGCACCTAATTTAGCGTGACGCGGTGATGGCATCCAGCATCAGCGACAGCGCGTGCTGGGTGGCTGCGCGGCGCACGGCGTCGCGGCCGATGGCGCCGAATTCGACAGTTTCGGTGTGGCACCCGCGCGGGCCGGCGATGCCAAAACAGACACGGCCTTCGGGTTTATGTTCTGATCCGCCGGGCCCGGCGATGCCGGTGGTGGACACGGCGAAGATGGCCTGCGAATGGGCGAGGGCGCCCGTCGCCATCTGCGCGGCGACGTCCTCGGACACCGCGCCATGGGTAGCCAGCGTTTCAGGCGAAACGCCCAGCATGGCGATTTTGGCGGCATTGGTGTAGGTGACAAAGCCGCGGTCGAAGATAGCGGACGATCCGGCAACATCGGTGATGGCCGCCGCCACCATGCCGCCGGTGCAGCTTTCGGCGGTGGCCACCATCACGCCCGCATCGCGGGCGCGGGCCAGCAGGTCGGCCGCCAGCGTCACCGGCCCATCAGCCCGTGCGACACGCCCGCCAGAACGATCGCGCAAAGCGCAGCGAAGACGCCAGCAATAACATCATCCAGCATCAGTCCCAGCGCATCGCCGCGGCGGTCGGCCCAGCCGATCGGGCCCGGCTTCCAGATGTCGAACAAGCGGAACAGCACGAAGGCCGCCACAAAACCCGGCCACATTCTCAGAATGTTGCCATCAATCACGCGCGCCATCATGTGCCCGCCAACAAAAACGGGCCAGAGGGCAATCCACTGGCCGACGACTTCGTCGATGACAATGTAGCCGGGGTCTTTGATGCCGGTTGATGCGATTTCGCGCTGCGACGCCCACAGACCGATGAAAAACACCACCACAGTCGCGGCCAGCACTAGCCACAGCCCGCCCATCTGCCATAGCAGCCATGCAAGAATCACAGCCAGCGCAGAACCCCACGTGCCAGGCGCGGGTTTCAGCAGGCCGATATAGAAAACGGTCGAAATAAAACGTGTCATGCTTTCACCAATGTGGCGGTTGCGATTGCGGCGATACCTTCGCCCCGACCGGTAAAGCCCAGTCGTTCAGATGTGGTGGCTTTAACGCTGACGCGGTCTTCATCCAGCCCCATAATCGCCGCCATCGCGGCGCGCATGGCGCTGGCGTGGGGGCCGACTTTGGGGAATTCGCAGATCAGCGTGCAGTCAATATGCGTTATGCTAAAGCCGCGCGTATGCGCCAAGGCGCAGGCGTGTTCTAGGAAAATATGGCTAGCTGCGCCTTTCCACTGCGGATCGCTGGGCGGGAAATGCTGCCCGATGTCGCCTGCCGCCAGCGCGCCATAAATCGCGTCGGTGACTGCGTGCATGCCGACATCGGCGTCGGAATGACCCACAAGGCCGTGGCTATGCGGCACCTCGACCCCGCACAGCCAAACCGACTGGCCGGGGCCGAAGGCGTGAACGTCAAAGCCGTTTCCAGTGCGGATATCCATCGTCTCTCTCAGAATGCGGGCCGCACGTGTAAAGTCGTCCGGCGTTGTCAGTTTCAGGTTGCGCTCGTCGCCCGCCGTAATGGCAACGTCAAGCCCGTGGGCGAGGGCTATCGCCACATCGTCCGCCGCATCACCGACTGCTGCAAGATGCGCGGCAAGGATTGCATCATAGGCGAAGCCTTGCGGCGTTTGGGCGCGCAGCAGCCCGTCGCGCGCGGGCGTACCTGTAACCAGCCCATTTTCGCCACGCCACAGCGCATCGATCAGCGGCAGTGCAGGGGCGGCGCCAGCGTGGTGGTCAAGCGCCGCGATCACGCCGTCGATCACCGGTTGTGGCGTCAGCGGGCGGGCGGCGTCATGGATCAACACATGCGTCGGCCGCGTGCCCGATAAGGCGTGAAGCCCCGCTAGCACACTGTCGCGCCGCGTCGCGCCGCCCACGGCCAGCACCAGCTTGTGCTGGTTTACGGCGGTCAGGTAGTCGCTGTCCTCGGGGTGAATGACCAGCGCAATCTGCGCGATGCGCGGGTCGCTTTGGAATAGTGCGAGGGTATGGGCCAGAACGGGTTGCGCCTCGAGCATGCGCCACTGTTTGGGCGTTCCGCCACCAGCGCGCGTCCCACGACCGGCCGCCACAATCACAACCGCAATCTGCATGTCTGCCTCGCCGTCATTGGTCGCCGTCAACTGCTGCCGCGTTGTAGCGCAAAGTGCCTACGTGTGCAAATGGGGGCTGAAAATCGCGCATGTTGCTTAAATTTCATGCAAATGATATGTTTGAAATCTTAGTGATGCGGATAATCCGCCTCGACAGCTTGAGGTTAGCGTCAGCCTGTCATCTATATGAGGTATCACGATTAATTATGTGGCAATCGATCAAACAAGTGGCGCACTTTCAACCAATCCGCATTGACCAGCAGGTTCTGATGCCGGTGGCGCTGGCCCCTTTGGCCGGCATCACCGATCTGCCTTATCGACAGATGGTCAGCCGCTTTGGTGCAGGGTGGGTCGTGTCCGAAATGATCGCAAGCCAAGAAATGCTGACGAACCGCCCAGGCGCGCGCGAAAAGGCCGAGCTAGGGCTGGGGCAGGCGAACACCGCGGTGCAACTGGCTGGTCGCGAAGCGCAGTGGATGGCCGAGGCTGCTCGCATGATCGAAGGTAGCGGCGCGCAAATTATTGATATTAATATGGGTTGCCCTGCCAAAAAGGTGACCAGCGGTCTTTCAGGGTCGGCGTTGATGCGCGATCTGGATCACGCCTTGCGCTTGATCGAAGCTGTCGTCGGCGCTGTCGAAGTGCCGGTGACGCTGAAGATGCGGTTGGGCTGGGACGAGGGGCAGTTGAACGCGCCCAGCCTTGCGCAGCGCGCCGAAGGGGCAGGGGTTCGCCTTGTCACCGTGCATGGCCGCACGCGTTGCCAGTTTTACACGGGGCAGGCCGATTGGGCTGCGATCCGCGCGGTGAAGGAATCGGTGTCGATACCTGTGATTGCCAATGGCGACATCACCTCGGCTGCCGATGCGCGGCGCGCGCTGGCGCTGTCTGGTGCCGATGGCGTGATGATCGGCCGCGGCGCGCAGGGGCGTCCGTGGTTACTGGCCGAGGTGCTGGCCGACTTGTGCGGCACGCCCACTCCCGAAATACCGACCGGCGCGGCTTTGGCCGATCTGGTCTTGGGCCATTACGAGGCCATTTTGGCCTTTTATGGCGAAACGCTGGGCCTGCGGGTCGCGCGTAAACATTTGGGCTGGTTCATGGACCGCGCCGAAACCCCCGATGCGATGCGCCGCGCGGTTATGACCGCCGTGACCGCCGCCGAGGTGATCGACCGCCTTCCCGCCGCCCTTGACCCGATGCAAAGGCAAGCAGCATGACGAATGGAATACCCGATAAGGACAGTGCGCTTTGGTCGTCGCTTCCGGTGGCGGCCCTGCTGCTGACGGTCGACGACAAGATCGAGGAGTTGAATCCCGCCGCCGAGGCCTTCCTGAACCTATCGGCGCGCAGCCTGCGCGGTGCGCCGGTGTGGGACAAGGTCATGGTCGACGCCCCGCTGGAGGAGGCCTTCGGCCGCGCGCGCACACATGAATCCTCGCTGTTCGTGAACGATGTGGATGTCGGCTCGGGCGAGCGCCCGCCTGTGCAGTGCAACTTGTACTTTGCCCCGCTGCAAGGCGCGCTCGGCAAGATGCTGATGCTGATCAGCCCGCGCGAGATTTCGTACCGCATGACGCAGAAGAATTCCTCTGTGAAGGCCGCAAAATCGGCGATTGGAATGGCCGAAATGCTGGCCCACGAAATAAAGAACCCGCTCGCGGGCATCACGGGGGCTGCGCAGCTGCTGTCGATGGGCCTCGAGGGGGCGGATGTCGAGCTGACCGACCTGATCGTCGAGGAAAGCCGCCGCATCGTGAAATTGCTCGAGCAGGTCGAACAGTTCGGCAACCTTCGCCCTCCGGCGCGTAAGTCTGTAAATATCCACGATATTCTGGATCGCGCGCGTCAGTCGGCCTCGGTCGGCTTTGGCGCGCATATGATGTTTGTCGAGGAATACGATCCCTCGTTGCCGCGCACCTATGTTGATCCCGACCAGATGCTGCAAGTGTTCTTGAACCTGCTTAAAAACGCGTCCGAGGCTGGACAGCCGGGCGGGGCCATTCGGATCCATACGTTCTATGAGCCTTCGCTGCGCGTGCGCCGCGCCGATGGGAATTCCGACCGCCTGCCGCTGCAGGTAGAGATCATCGACGACGGCCCCGGCCTGCCGCCCGATATTGCCGACGACATCTTCGAGCCCTTCGTTTCTGGGCGAGAAAACGGCACTGGGCTGGGCCTTGCGCTGGTGTCGAAGCTGGTTACCGCCGTCGGCGGATGGATCTCGGTCGAATCCGTCCCGGGTCGCACGGTATTCCGTGTATCCTTGCCGCTGGTCCCCAAAGAAGAAGCCGAATTAGCAGGAGAAGAGTGATGGACGGAACCGTCCTTGTTGCCGACGACGACCGCACGATCCGCACCGTTTTGACGCAGGCGCTGACGCGCGCCGGTTGCAAAGTGCACGCCACTTCTTCACTGGTCACGCTGATGCGCTGGGTCGAGGAAGGCAAAGGCGATCTGGTGATTTCCGATGTCATCATGCCCGATGGCAACGGGCTGGATCAGCTACCGAAAATCGCAAAGGCCCGCCCGGGTCTGCCGGTCATCGTGATTTCGGCGCAAAACACCATCATGACCGCAATTCAGGCGGCCGAAGCGGATGCCTTCGACTACCTTCCCAAGCCTTTTGACCTGCCAGACCTGATGCGCCGCGCCGCCCGCGCGCTGGAGGTGAAGCGCCGCATCAACCCCGCCAAGCCGGTCGAAATCCCCGAGCGGCCCGCCGCCGACCTGCCGCTAGTGGGGCGCACCCCGTCGATGCAGGCGCTGTATCGGCTGGTTGCACGGGTGATGAACACATCGCTGCCGGTGATGATCACGGGTGAAAGCGGCACCGGAAAATCATTGATTGCCAAGGCTTTGCACGACTTTTCCGACCGGCGTTCGCTGCCGTTCCTTGTGATCTCGGGCAGCGACCTGCAGGGGATGGATGGCCCGTCGGCTGTGTTGACCCGCGCGCGTGGCGGCTCGATCCTGCTGGACGAGGTGAGCGATCTAGACGCCGACGCGCAGGGGCGGGTGGTCCGTATGCTGGACAGCATGGACGATAACGCCCCGCGTATCATGGCAACTTCGCAGGTCGACTTGATGGGCCAGATCGAAGCCGGTCAGTTCCGCGAGGATCTTTTCTACCGTCTGGGCGGCGTCACCATCAACGTGCCCGCGCTACGCGAGCGTGTCGACGACATCCCGCTGCTGGCCGAACACTTCCTGACGCGGGCCGAACGTGACGGCTTTACCCTCCGCCGCTTTTCCGCCCCCGCGCTGGAATTGGTGAGGAGCTACAGTTGGCCCGGCAACGTGCGACAGCTGGAAAACGTCATCCGCCGCCTTGTCGTCACATCGTCCGAGGAAGAAATCTCGCGCGCGGAAGTCGAGGCCGTTCTGGGCCATCAACCCACGATGGAGCCGATGCGAGGCGCGTCCGACAACGACAAGCTGATGACATCGGTCGCAAAGCATCTGCGCCGCTATTTCGACCTGCACGGTGGCGTTCTGCCCCCCCCCGGCCTTTACAACCGCATCCTGCGCGAGGTCGAAACCCCGCTGATCGAGATAGCTTTGGATGCGACCGGCGGCAATCAGGCGAAATGCGCCGATTTGCTGGGGATCAACCGCAATACCCTGCGCAAGAAGATCACGGACCTCGATATTCGCGTGACACGACGCCGTAAGCTGATGTAACTTCGCAACAGATTGGGCGAACTGGCAACAGTTTGCCCAATCTGATGGCGAAATAATGGGCTGTTCACGTGGGGCAATCGCTGGCGGCGGATAGTTTGGCGCGATTTAGTCGGTGGCGACGCCGTAAACGTGTTCAAAATATCGCGACACTTTCCATCGTTGTTGTCGGGCCAATTCTGGTTGGTCTGACGTGGTGGGTCATGGGGCCGCTGGATAGGGGCGGCAGTGCGCCCAGCCTGCGGGCGATCATTCTGGCCGATCTGGTCTATGTCATGGTCATCGCGGGGCTGGTGTTGCAACGCATTGTCCGCATGCTGGCCGCGCGGCGCGCGCGCTCGGCGGGCTCTCGGTTGCACTCGCGTCTGACGGGCGCCTTCACATTGATGGCGCTGTTGCCGACGGTGATCGTTGCGGTTTTTGCGGTTTTGACGATCAACATCGGGTTGGAAGGCTGGTTTTCGGACCGTGTGCGCACGGTGCTCAGCGCCTCGCAACAAGCGGCGCAGGCCTATGCTGATGAACACCGAAACGAACTGTCGCGGGATGCGCAGACGGTTGCGAGCTATCTGGATAGCCAGCGCCAGTCTATTTTTTTTATGAACGACGGTGACATCCGGCAGGCGCTAGGGCGGTTCCAAAGCCAGATCGAGCGCGGCTTGAGCGAAGCATTTGTCATCGATAGCGCGGGCGATATCCGCGCGCGGGCCCCGCGATCCTACGATTTCGGCTACGAGGAACCGAGCGCCGCCGATTTTGCCGCGGCGAACGCCAGCGGGCTGCAGATTATCGAAGACCCGCGCAATAACGAGTTTCGGGCGCTGCTGCCGCTGCCATCCTTCACCGACCGCTACCTTTACGTGACACGGTTGGTCGACGGTGAAATCCTGTCGTTGCTGGACCAAACCCAAGCCACTGTCGCGCTGTATGAGCAGCTTGAACGGGATCGTGGTCGTGTGCTGTTCGAATTCGGCCTGCTGTATCTGGGCTTCGCGATGATCCTGATGTTGGCGTCGGTTTGGCTGGCGTTCTGGTTTGCCGACCGCCTGTCGGCCCCGATCGGGCGGTTGCTGGTGGCCTCGCAAAAGGTGGGCGCTGGCGACTTTGATGTGCGCGTTGTCGAGGACGAAGGCGAAGACGAGATTTCGCAGTTGGGTAAGTATTTCAACGCGATGACGTCTGAAATTAAACTTCAGCATGAAGAACTTGTTGCCACGAGTCTGAAGACCGAGGAACGGCGTCGGCTGTTTGACTCGGTGCTGACCGCGGTCACATCGGGGGTGATCGGCCTCAGCGATACCGGCGGGATCGACTTCTCGAACCCCTCGGCGCACGTCATGCTGCGCGAGACGAACCTGCCCGAAGGCTGCGGCCTTGCATCTGTGGTGCCCGAATTCGCGCCCCTGTTCGATTCCGTCCGCCAAGAGGGGCGCGTGGTGTCCGACCAGATCAATCTGACGCGCGGCGGCAAGCAAAAGACGCTGCTGGTGCAAATGGCCCCGCGCCAGTCGCCCGATGGCGCGCTGGTTGGTTATGTGGTGGTGTTCGACGACGTAACCGAACTGGTCTCCGCGCAGCGGCAGGCTGCTTGGGGCGATGTCGCCCGCCGCATAGCACACGAGATTAAAAACCCCCTGACACCCATTCAGCTGTCGGCCGAGAGGATCAAGCGCAAATTCGGCAACCGGCTGGGCGAGGACTCGGCGGCGTTGGCGCAGATGACCGATGTTATCATCCGGCAGACGGACGATCTGCGCCGGATCGTGGATGAATTCTCGCGCTTTGCCCGCATGCCGCAGCCTGAAAAACGCGTGCAGAATATGCTGCCGATTCTGAACGATGCGGTGGCGCTGCAAGTTGTGGGTCAGCCCGATGTGGCATTCGATGTGCAGGCGCCATCTGGCCGGTTGATGGCGTCGCTGGATGGAACGATGATTTCGCAGGCACTGACAAACCTGCTGAAGAACGCTGGCGAAGCCCTACAAGGCCGCCGCGAGAAATACCCCGATGCCGCATTTGTGCCGCGCATTAAGGTACAAGTAGAGGTCATTGACGACATGATGGAAATTTCCATTTCGGATAACGGCATCGGCCTGCCCGACGACCGCGTCCGGCTGTTCGAGCCTTATGTCACCACGCGTGACAAGGGCACGGGTTTAGGGCTGGCGATCGTGAAAAAAATCATCGAGGAACACGGCGGCACGCTGGATCTTGTCGATGCGCAGCGCTTTGATGAAGATGCGCATGTCGGCGCTATGGCGGTTTTCAGGCTGCCATTGGCGGCAGAACCCGCCGCGCAACCGCTAATTGGAATGGAAGCATAGTATGGGCGACATCCTGATCACCGACGACGAGCGGGACATTCGCGAGACAATCTCGGACATCTTGCAGGACGAAGGCTTCACCACGCGCGTCGCCGCAAACGCCGACCAGTGCATGGCTGAAATCGCGCGCGAGAGGCCTGCGCTGATGATCCTCGATATCTGGCTGAAAGACAGCCGGATGGACGGGCTGGACATTATGAAGGCCGTCAAACGCGAGCATCCCGACATTCCGATCGTGATTATTTCTGGGCATGGAAACATCGAAATCGCCGTCGCCGCCATCAAGCAAGGCGCGTATGATTTCATCGAAAAGCCCTTTAATATAGACCACTTGCTGGTCGTCATCCGCCGCGCGATGGAAGCGTCGCGGCTGCGGCGCGAGAATACGGCCCTGAAGCGCGGCGATACGCAGGCGATCGAACTGATCGGCGATTCATCGGCATTTCGCACCATGCGCGCGCAGCTGGACAAGGTGACCCGTTCCAACGGTCGCGTAATGCTGACAGGCGGCGCGGGTGCGGGGAAAGAGGCGGCGGCGCGTTACATTCACGCCAATTCCGCGCGCGCGCATGCGCCCTTCGTTTCGGTGGCCTCGGTCGCGATTGCGCCTGATCGGATGGAGGAGGTGCTGTTCGGGCGCGAGACGCCCGAGCGCGGCATCGAGAACGGCCTGCTGGAGGAAGCCAGCGGCGGCGTGATCTATTTTGACGAAATCGCCGATATGCCGTCCGGCACGCAGGCGAAAATCTTGCGTGTTCTGGTCGACCAATCGTTCACGCGCGTGGGCGGGCATGACAAGGTGCAGGTTGATCTGCGTGTAATCTCTAGCACGACCAAGGACTTGCTGCGCGAAATCGAGGCCGGACGCTTCCGGCAGGAACTTTACCATCGTCTGAACGTAGTGCCGATCTCGATCCCGTCGCTGGAGGAACGCCGCGAGGATATTCCGGTGCTGGCCACCCATTTCATTGCGGGGCTCAGTAAAACGCAGGGCCTGCCGCTGCGCGCCCTCAGCGAGGAAGCCGCTGCCGAGTTGCAGACGATGACTTGGCCCGGCAACATCCGCCAGCTTCGCAACGTGATGGAGCGTGTGTTGATTTTGGGTGAGAGCAGTGGCGACATTGCACCGCGCGAAATTCCCGGCAGTGACGAGGGCGAGGTAGGTGATGGTCGCATCGTGCTGTCGGGTGGGCTCGCCACGCTGCCCCTGCGAGAGGCCCGAGAGCTGTTCGAACGCGAGTATCTGCTGACGCAAATCAACCGCTTTGGCGGCAATATCAGCCGGACTGCCAGTTTTGTCGGTATGGAACGGTCGGCCCTGCACCGCAAATTGAAAAGTTTGGGCGTGATGACATCGAACAAGACAGGCGGGCGCGTCGCCTATTTCGACGAAAGCGACTAGGCTCGGCAGGGGAAGCTACGTCACGCCCTTGCAGGCACAGTTGCAAGGGTAGTTTGCGAAATTTCCCCTTGCGGCCTGCGGGTTGGCCCTGTAAATCCGGCGTCAGAGCGGAGAGGTGGCAGAGTGGTCGAATGCGGCGGTCTCGAAAACCGTTGTCGGTGCAAGCCGACCCAGGGTTCGAATCCCTGTCTCTCCGCCATTAAAGCTTGAATGCATAGTGTGAACCCTTCGCTTGCGGAGGGTTTTATCATTTCAAAGCAGAGCGATCCAATCAACCCAAAACGCGCGCGCCCCATGTTGCCGCTAGGGCAAGGGGTGATGTTGTGTGTTTGCCCGCTGCCCGCTGCTGGCCGGTGCCGTCGCACGCTCATAGCTGCATTACGGTCTCGAAGGCTCGCTAGGTGTTCAGTCTCGGCATTTTGTGAATCGGGTTTAGGATGTATCTGTCTTGCTCTGACTTCCAGATCTTATAGATGTATTCGCAAGGTGTGAGGCCGCTATGAAGTGCGGAGCTGGTCATGGCTTTCGTAATGCACGCGCTTGACGGTGGCCTCCTTGATCGTGCAGTTCACCCGTTCGACTTGACCTTTGATCCATGGGGCGTTGGGCCTGGTTAGCCTGTGTTCAATCCCGTTTGTCTCACAGATCGTATCGAAACACATCGGTCGGGAGTAGATGATGTTCCTGTTCCGTGGTTGCTCTGCGAACTGAATACCGTTGTCGGTGAGAATGGTGTGAACGTGGTAAGGCACGGCTTCCAGCATGTGCTGGAGGAATTTCCAGGCTGCCCTCTGTTCGGCCCTGCTGGCGAGTTAGGTCGAGGCGAACTCGCTCGTCTGGTCGATGCCAACGAATAAATATATTTTACCTTCAGTAGGTTCCACCTCGACGGTATCGATGCGGAATAACCATAGGGGATAGCGTTTGAACTTCGCCCGCCCCGGCTTGTGGCGCTCCACATCAGGCAAGCGCAAGGTCCCATCGTGCTATAGGCAGCGGTGCAGCGCAGATCGCGTCAGATACGGGATTGGGGGCGACCGGCGGCTCTGTTGCACAAAACAGCTGCAGTCCGAGGCTTACCTTTCGCCGAACGGACTTACGCCTTGAGTTGCTTTACGGGGATTCCGGGCGCGGTGAAGCCGTTCAGGACGGCAACTCGGGCTTGGAACTCGGCGACCTGACGATCGAAGCCTCGGGCGGAGTGGCGCTGGCCCAGCCGTTTCACGCGGTGCATTTGGCTTCTACACGGCTTCGGCTGTGATAGCCGCTCCATCGCAGCCAGATGGTTCGACCAAGACGCTTCGATATGCGCAGGATCTCATTGCCGGCGATAGCCAGGGGGTATCGGGCTTCCAGGGCTCGGCGTTCTTGCGGGGCGGGTTGATCGCTGCGGCAGCTCGAGCGGCGATGGCGTCATCGCATTTGCGGGTGTCGAAGGCACCATCGGCGGTCACGCTGGGATCTCCTGGACGGGCGAGATCTGGTTGAGCAGTTCAGGCCGCACGGGTGCATCGCCCAGGTTGCGGATGGTGCACTCGGCCGCACGAATTTCCAGGGTTTTCTCGTCTATTCCGATGTGGCGCTTGCGCCAGACGCGTCTTTTCGAGCCGCCGTGCTTGCGCGCATTCCACTCGTCTTTCCCCCCCCAATCTTGATCCCAGTGTTGTCGACCAGCAGGTGCAGGGGGCCGTCGAAACGACGATAGGGAATGTTCACCCGCAGGGTCTTCTGCGGTCGTGACAGCGTGATGAGGTCCGGCTCCGCCCCGTCGAGGCCGATCAGTCGCAGGAGGCTTTCGACGAACCCAGTTGTGGACTTGCACCGTTTTCGTTCCGGTGTGTTGCTGATGTTATGCGGCGATCTTTTCGAAGGCCACGGGTGATTTTCCATTCAACGAAGAATGCCGCCTGCGCGGATTGTAGAATCCGTTGATGTATTCGAACACCGCGACCTCGACGTCCCGGCGTGTTTGCCACGTGTTTCGCCAGATGAGTTCGGCCTTGAGCGACTTGAAGAAACTCTCGACTGCGGAATTATCGTAACAATTTCCTTTGCCACTCATGGAAGGCAGCAACTCGTGACGGCGAAGGCGCTTCTGATACGCGTGCGCACAATATTGCGCGCCGCGATCGGTGCGGTGAATGCAGCCCGGTGGCGGTCGGCGTAACGCGATTGCCATGTCCAAAGCCCGCAAGGCCAAGTCCTGCTTCATACGGTTGCTGATTGCCCAACCGATTACGCGCCTCGAATATAGATCAATGATCACAGAGAGATAGGCCCATCCTTCGCAGGTCCAAATATAGGTGATATCTCCCGCCCATTTCTGGTTCGGGGCCCGCGCCGTGAAATCCTGGTTCAGACGGTTCGGGGCGATGTTGAAACTGTGGTCGCTGTCGGTCGTGCGCTTGAATTTGCGGCTTCGCAAGACCTGGATGCCATTGTCGCGCATGATCCGGGCAACCCTGCGTTGCCCCACCCTGATGCCCAATTCGGTCAATTCCTGCGTCATGCGCGGGCGGCCATAGCTACCCAGACTGAGCCGGTGCTGTTCGCGAATATGGGCCAGAAGGACCATGTCGCGCCGCTGACGCAGCGAGGGCGGCCTGTGACGCCACGCTCGTAAACCACGGTCCGAAACTTGCATCAGACAGCAAAGGCGGGCGCGTGAAAGATCTCCGCGATACTCCGCAATGAACTGAAATCTCACTGCTTTTGGCTCGCGAAGAGGATCGCGGCCTTTTTTAGTACTTCCCTCTCCTCCCGCAGGATACGGTTCTCTTTGCGCAAGCGCTCATTCTCGCGGCGTAGTTCCGCGTCCTCGGCCGCTGTCGGATCGGTCGAATAATCCCGCATCCACTTGCCCAAGGTCGAAAACCCGACACCAAGGTCCGACGCCACCTGTCGTCGTGTCAGGCCGCTATGCGTCGCGATCCGAACCGCATCGCGCTTGAAATCTTTCACTGTGCTTGGGTGCCATATCTGGTCTCCTTTATGGCGAGCATTGCTCGTAGAAAACCGGAACGGAAGTGAGACAAGTCCAGTTCAGCGCAGCGCCATCCCGAACAGCACCTTCAATGTCAGGCAGGTCTGGATCACAGAGTCGCCGTGGTCGCGCTGTCGACCACGTTTGCCTGTCGGAGCGGCCTCGCTGTTCATGGAAGGATCGAACCAGATCGTCAGAGAGCCACGGGACTTCAGCGCTTGCTTATAGCTGCGCCAGTTCCGGGTCTTGTAGGGCGGAGGTGCCGGTCTATTCAGGGCCACCCAGCTATCACCTTGGATTCACATGGTGATTCCGTTACCAGATGTGTTCAACAGAGCTAAGCCTACACCATCGTTACGGCCCGTCGTGGCGCGGTTAAGGCTGTGGGCGCTAAAGCCGTGTTGTGTCGCAGTATATATGCCTCTATCGTTGGGGTGGGCTCGCTCGGATGATGTGGTAAGTGCATGGATATCGTTGGAATCTGTCGATTTTCTTTGCTCGGGCGGGGGGACTGGATATCGTTTCGCGGTGCGGCCGAACAGGATATTGCGCGCCTTGTTGATGAACAGGCGCAAAAACTGTTCGATCCCGCGCGCATCGAAGCGCGCCTGCGCAGCTTCGAGTTGTTGACCCTTGCGTCGCTGCAGGCGCAAACCGACCAGAATTTCGTCTTTATCGTCTTAGCGTCGACGCGGATGCCGCAGATATACCAAGACCGGCTGCGGGCACTCTGCGCGCGCGTGCCTCAGGTTGAGTTGCGGTTTTTTGATACAACAAGCGCGGGCGATGCGCAGCGCAAGGTCTTCAAATCGTTGGGATTGCAGTTCTCGAATGTGCTGCAGTTCCGTCTGGATGATGATGATGCGATCTCGCAGCGGTTCGTCGCCAATATGCGCCGCGCTGCAGGCGATTTTGCAGGCAGCGATAAACCCTTTGTCATCACCAACGCCCGCGCGCTTTATGTAGCCGCTGCGGGAAACGGGCAGGGTGCTTATGACTGGCCTGTCACCTTTTTGGCGGCGGGTCTGGCGCTGCGGCACCCCAAGAAATCCGTCTATGAATTCGGCCATTTCGGGATGGAGCAACGGTTCGAGCACGCGGTCGTCGACGACAACCTCAGCCTCGTGACCCATCACGGGCTGAACGACACCAGTTTTTCGCCCGACCGTGCCCGCAAGCGGGGCATGCAATTACTGGCGCCGCAGGCTGTTGCTGAAATTGTGGCGGATCAGTTTTCGTTCTTGTCGCGCGGGGCTTTGGCGCTGATGCATCTGGCCGCCCCCGCCGCCGAAGACACAGACCAGTCCGAAAACGACGAGGAATTTGTCGAGGATAGCACGCTGACGGTGGATGAGCCCTTCATCCAGCTTTATAAAGGGCGTGACCGTTACGCGGTAAAATACACCCAGCGCAGCTTCGACACGCTGTACATTGGTTTCGACAATCTGGCCGAGGTGCGCAGCCGCAACAAAGACCGGCCGGGCTGGGGCTATGGTTTTGCCAAATCGAACGGCTGGTCGTTCATGGGCGTGCTGGCGTTTGACGATAATTGGTTCCGGTCGCGCTCTCTGCACAAGTCCTTTGCAAAGCTGCAGGCCGAAGGGTTCTTCGATCAGTTTGATCGCGTGATCTTGTCGGGCACCTCGATGGGGGGATATGGCGCGTGCCTGTTTGCGCAATTTGCGCCCGGGTGCACGGTCGTCGCATTCTCGCCGCAATCAACGCTTGATGTGGCGCTCGCGCCTTGGGATACGCGATACCCCGGCGGGACGGCGCAAAACTGGTCGTTTTTGCCCTCGGATGCGGCTGAAACGTGCCATTTTGCGCACAAAGCCTATGTGTTCTATGATCCCAAGCTGCCCGAGGATCGCGCCCATGCCGAGCGTTTGGTCGCTGCGGGCGCGGTGGGTTTGAAGATGCGGTGGTCAGGCCATATGACTGCGCAATTCCTGCGGCAGGTCGGGCTGCTGTCCAGCGTTTCGCGCCAATGTGCTGATGGCACTATGGACGAGGGGCGCTTTTACGCCGCCTATCGGCCTGTGCGCTTGCTGCGCCGCTATGTGCGCGGCCTAGCCGATAGCTTGCTGGATAGTCGCCGCACGGGCTTGCTGCCGCAAGCGTTCGAGCGGGCAATTGCGGCTGACTTCCCGCGCATCGCTTCTGACTTCAAATGCGGTCTGGCGTTCGTCGATGTCGCGGATTTTGATCTGGCGCACATGCGGGCGAAGATGCACCGCGCCAAGGAAAAGCACGTCCAAAGCACGCCCGCTTTTGCAGCGCATTTCGCCACCTGCGAGGCGCTGAACAAAAGCGCGTCCTACATTGATCTGGCCGAGGCGCTGGAGAAATTCGCGCCTGTTCTGGAATCTTCGGCTGATTTCTATGTCTGGCGTGCCAATTGCGCGGCCGAGGCAGGCATGCGCGCCGAGGCTTTGGCCGATCTGGTGCGTGCGCTGTATCTGGCACCGATGCGGCCGTTTCTGCAGCGGCGCATTGCGCGGATCGCGCAGCAACTAGGGCGGCGCGACATTGTCGCGCTGGTTGATCGGGTAGAGGCTCTGAACGATCCGCCAAAGGCCATACCGCAGCCCAAAGCCTGAGGGTGTTTTGGCGGGGCAGCCTAACAACCGCCCCGCTAAATTTTTAGCCGTAGACAGATGCCAGCGTGCGCGGCGTGTGCATGGTGCCGTAAATATCGCGCCAAAATGCGCCGCGTTGTTCCGGCTGCAGCGATGTCCACGCCGCATGCACGGCTTGGTCGCCCGACCAATAGGCGTAGACGAACGGCATCCGCAGATCGTGCGTCAGGAACGCCAGCCGGCCGCGCGCGGTCTCGGGCGTCTGAAAGGCTTGTGCGGCAATGACCGGCACGATCTCGTCCAGCGATTTCCCCTCGGCGTGCATCATCCACGCGGCGTTGCAGCGGGTCGCGCTGCGCAAGCGCTGCAGCGCGACGCCCAAAACGTCAGAGGGCCCCTCGACCCAATCTAGGAAGAAGATTCCGTTGTCGGCAATCCCCTCGAACAGCGCCGAGGAGGCCGAGCTAGTCACTACCTGCGCGCCGTCCAACGGCATTTTACCTGCCGCAACCATCATTTCGCGGTGCTTCAGGTGCACGGTGTGGCCGGGGAAGGCCTCGTGCGTGGCGAGATGCTTCAACCCGAAACGGGTGTACGGGAAGTCAAGGTTGATCAGCATTCGCCGTGTCGGATAGTCGCAATAGGCCGAAAATGGCGCGCCCGACACATCTTGCGGGTCCATCCATTCATCGGCCATCCCTGCGGTTAACGCGGGGTCCATGATCTTCATCACGCGGGCGCGGGCGGCGATTTGCAGCTCGGCCATGACGGCCAGAACCTTGTCGCGCGGCACGGCGTTGTCAGCCTCCCACTGCGCCAGATCGTCGGGCAGATCGCCGCCGCGATAGCCCATCTCGTCCAGCGCATCGCGGATGGTCTGGCGGTAGCCGTCCAGAATAGCCTGCGGGACGACGGTGGTGTCGACGCGCATTTGCCGCTGCAACCGTTCGGCGAATGTGATGGGAACGCCGGTGAATGTGTCAATCAACGCGTGCAGCGAATCCACCATTTCGGCCAGATAGGCGGCACGCACCGCAGTTTCTGCCCCCGATGGGATGCGGGCGGACAGGGCGTCCAGCGCGGCGCGGGCGTCGTCGTAGGCGCCGAATTGGCGCGCGGTCACGGGTGCGACCGCCACGGGGATCAGCCCCTCGCGGTCGAGAAACCCGTCGCTGCGCGGCGTTGTGCGATAAAGGTGGTCGATCCCTGCGGTGATCTCGGCCAGATCTTGTCCTAGGTCCATGATGTGTCCTTACACGTGACCGGCGATGGGTTTGGGGCGATAATCGGCTTCCAACTCGCGCACGTCCTCGGGGGTCAGCTGTACGTCCAGCGCGGAGATGGCATCGTCAAACTGGTGCAGCTTGGAAATACCCACGATAGGCGCGGTGATGGCGGGGCGGCTGGCGACCCAAGCATAGGCAATCTGGGCGCTGGGGCGGCCGTGGCGGGCGGCGACGCGGTGCAGCGCGGCAATCGTCGCTTCGTCTAGCGCGCGGGTGGCGTTGTACAGCGCGTCGGCGGTCTTGTCGGTCGCCGCGCGGGCGGTATCTCTGCGGCTATCGGCCAAGCGGCCGCGGGCAAGGGGGCTCCAGGGGGTGACGCCGACACCTTCGCTTAGGCACAGCGGCAGCATTTCACGCTCTTCCTCGCGGTAGAGCAGGTTGTAATGCGGCTGCATACTGATGAACTTGGCCCAGCCGTTCTGTTGCTGCAGGCCGAGGGCCTTCATGAATTGCCACGCATACATCGACGACGCGCCCAAGTAGCGCACCTTACCCGCGCGGACCAAATCGTTCAGCGCGTCCAGTGTCTCCTCTAGCGGAACATCGGGGTCGAAGCGATGCAGCTGGTACAGGTCGATGTAATCGGTGCCCAGGCGGCGCAGGCTGGCATCGACCGAATCAAAGATGTGTTTGCGCGATAGGCCACGGTCGTTGGGGTCGTCGCTCATGGCGTAGAACAACTTGGTGCCGATCACCAGCTTGTGGCGCGGCACGTGGCGCAGGGCCTCGCCCAGAACACGCTCGCCTTCGCCTTTTGAATAGAAATCGGCGCTGTCAAAGAAGTTGATGCCGAGATCTAGGGCTTTGTCGATAATGGGTTTTGCCTGATCAAGGCCCAGCACCCACGGCGCCCATGCAGGGTCGCCAAAGGTCATGCAACCCAGCCCGATGCGCGAGACCTTTAGCCCCGACCGTCCAAGTGCGACATAATCCATTAGAACACCCTTTCCGTATTCACCCGTGTACTGACTGATGTGTTGACGGCCGAATCGCCTCAAGCCAAGCTATTTGATGGCAGATATGTGCGATTTTGCTCGAAATGATTATTTAATGTGCATAATTTTGCACATCCCAAAGATTATCGCAGATTTTGTCGTTCTGGCTTGCCTAAGCGGAACGCTGAGATAGCGTTCTAGTATATTAGAACGGTGAATCGCATGTTTCCAATTAACCCGCTGATGATCGACAAGTCCTTGCCTGTGCCCGTCGGGATGCAGCTGCACGGATTGCTCAGCTACGCGCTGTCGTTCTGGAACCTGCCCGAGGGCGAGAAGCTGCCCTCGGTTCGCCAGTTAGCGGCTGATCTGGGCGTTGCGCCGATGACCGTCGCGCAGGTCTATCAGCAGCTGCGCGACGAAGGCTTGATCGAGATGCGGGCCGGCCTTGGGGCGTTTGTCGCCCGCCGCGCCGCGCCCGAGGCGGACGACCCCATAGCCGGTCTGGCAGGGATGATCGATGCACTGCTGCGCCGCGCGCATGCGCTGGATGTCAGCCCCACCGCCTTGGTCGGCATGGTTAACGCGCGCGCACAATTGCAGCGCTCGGATGCCGGGCTGAAGGTGGTGTTCGTCGGCATGTTCGGCCCGCAAACGCGCGATTATGTGCGCGAGATCGCCTCGGTCCTTGCGCCGACCGACAGTATCAGCTGGGTCCTGATGTCGCAGTTGACGGACGACCTTGCTGCGCGCGATAGCTGCCTTGGTGCCGATCTGGTCGTGACCTTTACCCATCGCGTGGCAGAAGTGCGCAGCCTGCTTGAGGCGGACGGCGCCAGCGTCGACCCCGCGCGCGTGGTCGGCATCGCCTTCATCGCCTCGCGCCGGACGCGGCAGCAACTGGCGGGGCAGGACCCCCGCGCGCGCATTGCGGCCGTCAGCTATTTTCAGGAATACGTTTCGGTCATGCGGCCCACGGTGCGCGAATTCGCCCCGCATGTGGCCGAGGTGCGCGCCACATGGATGGGCGCCGCCGATCTGAACGAGGTTTTGGCCGGGTGCACATCGGTCGTCTACGCCTCGGGGGCCGAACACCTGTCCGAAATGGTCGAACCCGGCGTGGACTGTTTCGAATTCCGTCACAGTGCCGATCAGGCCGCGCTGGAAGGGGTGTTGCTGCCCCATCTGGCAAAGCTGCGACAAGCCAAGGTTTCCGCGCGCGTGCTGGCCGACAGTCAAAGCGCGGACGATGTCATAACAAAATGAAAAACAAAGGAAACAGGGAATGAAGAAACTACTTCTGACCAGCAGCGCGCTGGCGGCTTTGGCCTTGGCCGTGCCGCAGTTTGCCGCTGCCGAAACACTTGTCATCGGCACCGATGTCGATGCGGGCACGCTGGATTCGCGCCTCACGCGCGACACCACCGCCTCGCGTGTGTCGGACCTGATCTATGCGGGCCTTGTCCACCTGACGCCGGGGCTGGAACCTGTCCCCGACCTCGCCGCCAGCTGGGAAAGCCCCGATCCGACCACGATCATCTTCACCCTGCGCGACGGCCTGACCTTTTCGGATGGCAGCCCGCTGACGGCTGATGACGTGGTCTTCACGTTCGAAACGCTGACGAACCCCGACTTCGGCTCGCCCAGCCGCGCGCTTTATGCGCCGATCGCGGCGATCGAGGCTGTCGATCCGGTCACGGTCAAATTCACGCTGTCGGCCCCCTATGCGCCGCTGCTGAGTTATCTTGACACCGGCATCGTGCCCAAGGCGCTGGTCGAGGCGGGGCAAGATCTGGCCCTGAACCCCGTCGGCGCCGGCCCGATGAAGCTGGTCAACTGGTCGCGCGGCAGCGAGATCACGCTGACCGCCAACGAAAACTACTGGGCGGGTGCACCGGCTGTCACCGATGTGACGTTGAAGGTGATCGGCGATAACTCGGCCCGCGCCCAAGCGTTCGAGGCGGGCGATCTGGATGTGATCCAATCGCCGCTCTCGCCGCAGGACATCCGCCGTTTGGCCGCTGACGATCGTTTCGGCAACGCCATCATGGCGAGTCTGGGTGTGACTTACCTGAACTTCAACACCACAAAACCCGCGCTGTCCGACCCCCGTATGCGCCAAGCTTTTGCCATGCTGATCGACCAAGCGACCATCGTAGATGCGATCTACGAGGGCGCGGACGAGATCGCCAGCTCGATCATTCTGCCGTCGTCGTGGGCCTATAGTGATACGATCCAGCAGCCGACGTTCGACATGGAGGGCGCCATCGCGCTATTCAACGAACTGGGTTGGTCGGACACGAATGGCGACGGCTACCTCGATAAAGACGGCGCCCCGCTCGAGATCACGCTCTCGACCCACTCGGAAGACCCGAACCGCGTCCAGACGGTCGAATTCCTGCAGGCCATGTTTGAACAGGCTGGCGTGAAGGTGACCGCGCAAATCAGCGACTGGCCTTCGTTCTCGACCAACTATGTCCAGCAAGGGCAGCACGACATCGCGCTGCTGGGCTGGCTGAACATCGTCGACCCCGACCGTCTGCTGTATGCCCAGCTGACTACCGGCGGCCCGACCAACTGGGGCGGCTATTCCAACCCCGAGGTTGATGCGCTGCTGCAAGCTGGCCGCGAAACGCTGGACCAAGCGGGCCGGACCGAGGCCTACCAAGCCGCCGCGACGATCTTGGCCGAGGAGCTGCCGTATTACATCGTATCCGACCAAGGCTACCAGATGTTCTACGCCAAGGACTTGCCCGTCACGCCCGAAGTGTCGCCGCGCGGCACGCTGCGTGGGCTGCTGGGCATCCCCGAATAGGGCCCTTCACCTACGTCGTTCCGGCGGGTCACCGCCGGAACCCATCCGCCAGCGAGGCTTGCATGACCTTTCGCCAGACCCTTGATATCGCGTTCTACGACCGCGTCCACGCCGACCTGCGCCGTCGCATGGCGGTTGCAGGCATCGACCTGCTGTTGCTCGATTCCGCCGATGACGTGATCTACACGACCGGCTTTTCGCACTACCCGACCGAGCGTCCCGTCATCTTCGCGCTGACCGCCGACCGCGCGCTGCTGCTGTTGCCGCAGCTAGAGGTGACGCACGCCGCGCATCAGAAGATCGCGGCAGAACCGGTTGTTTATTTTGAATTTCCGGGCGTTGACCGCCCGCTGGATGTGCTGTCGCGCGCGCTGCCGATGCAGGGTGGCATGGTGGCCCACAGCCTTGGCATGTCGGTCGGGCGTGCGGCGCAAGTGGCCGCCGCTTTCGCACCCGCGCAGGTCGTCGCAACCGATCTGGTCGTGCGCGCCCGCATGATCAAATACCCCGAAGAAATCGTCCTGCACCGCGAGGCTGCGCGTCTGTCTGACGCGATGGTCGAGGCGGGTGTCGAGCTGATCCGTGACGCGTTGCGCGCAGGTCGCGCGCTGCCCAGCGAAATCGAGATCGAATCCCATGTCTCGCGCACGGCAATCGCCATGATGCATGCAGAACATGAAGATGTCATGCTGGTCACGGGGCTGGCCTCGGGGTTGGTGTATTCAGGCACGCGCTCGGCCTTTCCGCACGCGATGCCGACCCATAACCCTGTCGCGCGCGGCGAAAGCATCATCTTGTCGCTGGGCTGCCGTGTGGGCGGGCGCGCCGCCGAAAGCGAGCGGACGTTCTTTATCGGCGAGCCGACCGCAGCGCAGGCCGAACATTATTCCTGGGCCTTCGACGCGCAAGCCATTGCCACATCCGGCCTGCGGGCGGGTAACACCTGCGCCGCCGCCGACCACGCCGCGCTGCAACACATCCGCGACTTGGGCAAAGGGCAGCACCTGCTGCACCGTTCGGGCCACGGGATGGGCGTGATGTTCCACGAACCGCCATGGGTCGAAGAGGGGGATCCGACCGTGCTGGAAACCGGCATGATCTGTTCCAGCGAACCCTCGATCACCATACCGGAATTCGCGGGCTATCGCATCGCCGATACAGTGCTGGTCGGCGCAGACGGCCCCGACAGCCTGACCCATTACCCCCGCGCCATCGACCAGATCATCATCACGTAAGACGGTCCCATGCTAGCTTATATTGCCCGCCGCATCTTGCTGCTGGTGCCCATGGCGATCGGGATCGTCATTGTCACCTTCGGCCTTTTACTTTTGATCCCCGGTGACCCTGCGGCTGTCCTGCTGGGGCAGGATGCAACGCCCGACGCCATCGCGCTGCTGCGCGACCGGCTGGGGCTGAACAACCCGTGGTATATCCGCCTGTGGGACTATACTTGGGCCCTGCTGCATGGCGATATGGGCACCTCGATTTTCCAAAGCGCGCCAGTGGCCACGATCATCTATGATCGTCTGGGCGCGACGGTCGAACTGGCGGTGGTCGCGCTGATCATGGCCAGTTTGCTGGGGATCACGCTGGGCGTGATGGCGGCGATCTGGCAGGGGTCGATCATCGACACCCTTGCGATGTTGTTCGCCCAGATCGGCGTGTCGATGCCCGTTTACTGGATGGGTCTGCTGCTGATGCTCGCCTTTGCAGTGCAGCTGGGTTGGTTGCCGGCCATCGGGCGCGGGGCGCCTATGGTCGATGGGCTGATGGCGCTGCTGCGGGGGGACCCCTCGGTTCTGGCGGATTCGCTGCGCCATATCGCACTGCCTGCGCTGGCGCTGGCCGCCAATTCGGCCGCGATCATCTCGCGCCTCGTGCGGGCCTCCATGCTAGAGGTGCTGCGCGAGGACTTCGTCCGCACCGCCTATTCCAAAGGCCTGCGTGTTGGCCGCGTCATCATCCGCCACGCGCTGCGCAACGCCTTGCTGCCGGTGCTTTCAGTCATCGGCCTGCGCTTTGGTGCGCTGCTGGGCGGGGCGGTTCTGACGGAGTCCATCTTTGCTTGGCCGGGTCTGGGGCAGTTGACGATCACCGCCATTTCGCAACGCGACCTGCCGCTGATCCAAGGGCTGGTGCTGACGTTCGCGCTGATCTTCGCCTTGGTCAATCTGGTCGTCGACCTTCTATACGCTGCGGTCGACCCGCGCATTCGACTGGGATAAGCCGATGAAAACACCTTCTTTTCGCTTGCCCAAGGCCTTCCGCAACATGTCGCTGGTCGTCGGTCTACTGATCGTGCTGGCCGTTAGCCTCTGTGCGATATTCGCGCCGCTGGTTTCGACCCACGGGGTCGAGCAAATGGACATGCGCAACCGCTTTTCACTGCCCACGGCTGCCCATTGGCTGGGCACCGACAATTTCGGGCGGGATCTGTGGTCGCGCATGGTTTACGGGGCGCGGGTCTCATTGGCGATTGCGTTCATCTCGGTCACGATCTCGGCCATCATTGGCACGGTTGTGGGCTTGGTCGCGGGCTACTTTGGCGGCTGGGTGGATAGCCTTTTGATGCGTATTACCGACGTGTTCCTGGGCTTTCCGGCCATTGTTCTGGCGCTGGCCATCGTAGCGGTGCTGGGGCCGGGGCTGATGAACGTGGCATTCGCCATCATCGTCGTCGCGTGGACGGAATACGCCCGTGTCGTGCGCGCCACGACGCTGGTCTTGCGCGAACAAAACTACGTCCAAGCCGCCAAGGCGCTGGGGGCAGGGCCGACGCGCATCATCTTCCGCGAGATTTTGCCAAACGCCATGGGGCCGATCATCGTGCTGGCCTCGCTAGGGCTGGGAACGGCGATCATCTCGGAATCGGCGCTCAGCTTTCTGGGTTTCGGCCTGCCGCCGCCGACGCCGACATGGGGCTGGACGCTGTCCTACGGGACGCGATTCATCCGTGATGCGCCGTGGCTGTCTATCGTTTCGGGTGCGGCGATCATGATCACCGTGCTGGGGTTCAACCTGCTGGGGGACGGTCTGCGTGACATCCTCGACCCGCGCGCGCTGTCGCGTGGCAAATCCGGCAGCAAATAAAGAAAATAAGGAAAAGACCAATGGTCAAGGCTATCAACCGTCTGACACCCAAATTCACCACCAATGCCGACGGCACCGATGCGGTCATCCAGATGACCGAACTGGTGGGCGAGGTCGACGGCCCCACGATCGGCATCTCGGCCGCGATTCACGGCAATGAAAACACCGGCAGCCAAGTGATACTCGAGCTGTTCCGCCTGCTGCGCGATATGCCTCTGAAGGGTCGTATCCTGCTGCTGCCCGTCGCCAACCCGACGGCGCTGGCCGTGAATGCGCGCTTCTCGCCCATCGATCAGGTCGACCTGAACCGGCAGTTCCCGGGCAGCCTGACCGGCACGTACAGCCAGCAACTGGCCGCCGCGCTGACGCGCGAATTCTTTGACGTGATCGACGTGTCCATCGACCTGCACTCGGGCACCGACCGCCCGACGGTCGATTACGTCTACATTAACAACGCCGAGGATCTGTCGCGTGCCTTTGGCGCAAAGGTTCTGTATCGCCCCGTCGTAGACAAGCAGGGCACGGTCTTTGCAGGCACGACCAAGGCTGTGACCATTGAAAAGCGCGGTATTCCCTCGGTCGTGGTCGAGCTGGGCGGCGGTATCGTTGACCAGACGCCCTATGTGACGCGCACGGTTGACGGCGTGATGAACATGCTGCGCCATTTGGGGACCATTGCGGGTGACGTGCGCCCGAACCCCAAGCAGGTTGTGGTGAACGAAATTCAGGGTATCCGCGCGACCACCGGCGGCTGGATCGAGCCGCTGTCGCCCGCCAATGGCGAGGAAATCGCCGGCGGCGCGCCGCTGTTCCGTATCATCCATCCCTATACGTTCGAGGTGCTGGACGAAGTCACCGCCCCGTTCACCCGCGGCATCATGATCATGCAGCACCTGACGCGCAATCTGGTGCACAGCGGGGATTATGGCTGGATGGTCGGCAACCTTGACGGCGCGACCGACTAAGCCCCTTTAGCAAGCCGGAAAGATTCCATGCAGCACGCCACAGCCATACCCGCAGCCCTGCACGTCGAAGGCCTGAAGATTGAAATTCAGGCCGAAAGCGGCCCGTTCACCGTCGTGCGCGACATGAACTTCAACGTCGCGCGCGGCGAGACACTTTGCATCGTCGGCGAATCCGGCTGTGGCAAATCGATGACCGCCTATTCTTTGATGCGCCTGTTGCCGCAAGGGGCGCGGGTGACCGAGGGGGTCATCGCGCTGGGCGGTGAGGATTTCCTGCAGATGGGCCAGCGCGCGGTTGAAAACGCACGCGGTGAAAAGATCGCCATGATCTTTCAAGAGCCGCTGACCGCCCTGAACCCGGTGCTGACGATTGGCGAGCAGATCGCCGAAAGCGTACGTCAGCACCGCAAGGGTAGCAAGGCCGCCGCGTGGGCCCGCGCGATCGAGGTTTTGCAGCTAGTGCAAATGCCAGATCCGCCGCGCCGCGCCAAACAATACCCGCACGAATTGTCTGGCGGGATGCGCCAGCGGGCTATGATCGCGCTGGCGCTGGCCTGCGACCCCGCCGTGCTGGTCGCGGACGAGCCGACAACCGCGCTGGATGTGACCGTGCAGGCGCAAATTCTGGGACTGATCAGTGATTTACAAAAGCGAATGGGCACCGCGCTGGTGCTGATCACCCATGACCTTGGCGTGGTATCTGAAGTGGCCGACAAGGTCATCGTCATGTATGCGGGCAGCCCTGTCGAGGAAGCAACGGTCTACGAGCTGTTCGACGCCCCGCTGCACCCCTATACCCGCGGCCTGATGGGCGCGATCCCCCGCGAAGGGGGCGGGGGCGAGCGGCTGACCGATATTCCCGGCACCGTTCCCGCCCTGTGGAACCTGCCCGCAGGCTGCGCCTTTGCCCCGCGCTGCCCGATTGCCACCGCGCGCTGCCATACGCAGCGCCCGCCCTTTGTCATGAAACAAGCCGGTCACCGCGCCGCCTGCTGGGAGCAACCCGATGCCTGAGGCCCTGTTGCAGGTTGACGACCTGAAAGTCCATTTCCCCATTCGCGCGGGTGTCCTGCAGCGGCAGGTCGGCGCGGTGAAGGCTGTCGATGGGGTGTCTTTTACCCTGAACAGGGGCGAAACCCTTAGCCTTGTGGGGGAATCTGGGTGCGGCAAGTCGACGACCGGCCTTGCGCTGATGGGGTTGGTGCGCCCGACAGGCGGCGGCGTCAGCTTCGATGGCCAGTCCATTGCCAATTTCAACCGTAAGACGCTGCGCGATTACCGCAAGCGGATGCAGATCGTCTTTCAAGACCCGTTCTCGTCGCTGAACCCACGCCAGCGGGTGCGCGACATCATCCGCGCGCCGCTGGACATCCACAGCGTCGGCAACCCGGCCGAGCGCGAGGCCCGCGTCGCTGATCTGATGGCCCGTGTCGGTCTGCGGCCTGATCAGGCTGATAACTTTGCGCACCAGTTTTCGGGGGGGCAGCGCCAACGTATCGGCATCGCCCGCGCGCTGGCGCTGCAACCCGATATTATCGTCTGCGACGAGCCGGTTTCGGCGCTGGATGTGTCGGTGCAGGCGCAAATCTTGAACCTGCTGGCCGATCTGCGCCGCGATCTGGGGGTGGCGTTCCTGTTCATCAGCCACGATCTGGGCGTAGTCGAGCATATCTCGGACCGCGTCGCGGTGATGTATCTGGGCAAGATCGTCGAAATCGCGCCCAAAGGTCAGATCTTTGCAAATCCGGGCCACCCCTATACGCAGCTGCTGATGCGATCGGCCCCCTCGCTTGATCCGCGCGCGCGCCATACGTTCAGCGCCAGCAGCGACGACATCCCCTCGGCCACGAAAAAGCCGGCTGGGTGCGCGTTCCACACCCGCTGCCCGCTGGCGACCGATGTGTGCCGCCAGATCGAGCCTGCGCTGACCGAACGCGCCCCCGGCCGCCAGATGGCGTGCCACAACGTTTAAGGATCTGGAATGACATCCGTTTTGTTCACCAATGGCCGCGTGATGGACGTGGCGGCCAGCACGCTGCTGACCGGCGTAGATGTGCTGGTTGAAGGCGACCGGATTTTGGCCGTGGGGCCGTCGCTTGATGCACCCGCCGACGCGCGCGTGATTGATCTGGGCGGGCGCGTGCTGATGCCAGGGCTGATCGACTGCCACGTTCACGTCGTCGCCGAAAGCCTTGATCTGTGGTCGAACATGACGGCCCCGTCGTCGCTGGCGGCGCTGCGGGCAGCCCGCGTGATGCAGCAGGCGCTGGCGCGAGGCTTTACCACGCTGCGCGATCTGGGCGGTGCCGACCATGGCCTTGTGCGCGCGGTCGAGGAGGGGGTGCTGGACGGCCCCCGTCTGGTGATCTGCGGTAAGGGCCTGACGACCACCGGCGGCCACGCCGATTTGCGCCCCCGCACTGATGACCGCCCCGGCATGATGTCGGATCGCCTCGGCTCGATGGGGGTTATTGTGGACGGCGTTGATAATGTGCGCGCCGTTTGCCGCACCATGATCAAAGAAGGCGCGCGTTTCATCAAGGTCATGGCGAACGGGGGCGTGTCTTCGCCCAATGATCCGATCCATTCGATCCAGTATTCCGCCGACGAAATCCGCGCCATGGTCGAGGAGGCCGACAACGCGGGCCTATACGTCTCGGCGCATGTCTATACCGACAAGGCCATCCGCCGCTGTGTCGAATTGGGCGTCCATTCGCTGGAACACTGCAACCTGATTTCAGCCGAGACCGCCGCGCTGGCCGCCGCGCGCGGCTGCATCGCCGTGCCGACGCTGGTGGCTTACGATGCGCTGGCGTGGGAAGGCGAGGCGCTGGGCCTTGGCGCAGCGGAATTCGCCAAGATCGACATCGTCCGCACCGCTGGCCTTGATAGCCTGCGGATCATGCGCGACGCGGGCCTGCCGATGGCCTTCGGGTCGGACCTGCTGGGCAGCTTGCGCAAGTACCACTGCACCGAGTTTGAGATCCTCGCCAAAGTTCTGACACCGGCCGAGATTATCCAGTCTGCCACAATGATCGGCGCGCGCCTGTGCGGCATCGATCACGAGGTCGGCCAGATCAAGGCAGGGTATATCGCCGATATGATCGTGGTCGATGGCGACCCGTTGCAGCAGATCGACCTGCTGGCCGCTGATGGGGCGCGGCTGCCTGCCATCATGACACGCGGTAAATTCGCCAAGGATCTTTTGGTGCCCTAAAGCCGTGATTGCACCTGCGCGGCGGTTATGGTTGGTAGGTGCATATCCGCCAGCCCCGACCGTCGCCGGGTGCCAGCCTCGTTCCCCAAACAGAGGCTACCGATGCAGACCATCACCGCCAAAATCCATAGCGCCGCGCCTGCGGCCATCCGCGACAGTTTTACCGCCTTCGCCGAACTGCTGGATGTGCCAGCCGAGGCGCGGGGCAACGGCCTATCGCTGCACCTATCCGCCGGTCGGATCGACATGGCGCAGGCCGAAAGTGGGGTCGACTTAACCCTGGCCGCCCCCAGCCACCGCCAGTTATATCTGCTGCAACAGATGGTTATGAACCGGATGGACCGGCTTGATCCTGTCCCGCAGCTGGACTGGGCGCATGTCGACACCGGCGCGATGCCGCCCAACCTGACCATCGCCACTGTCGCCCATATCCGCCAAATCAGCCCGAATTTTTGTCGCGTCCGCCTGCAATTCGAGGATGTCGCCCGCTATGCGGATGCGGGGCTGCACTTCCGGCTAGTGATTTCCGCCCTTGCGCCCGATGTCGCCGTCGGCGGATCGGTGCACGAATGGCCGATCATCGATGCGTCGGGGCGCACCCACTGGCCCGAGGGCGACGCCGCGCTGCATCGCCCCGTCTACACCGTGCGCGATCTGGACGTTGCTGCGGGCTGGATGGATTTCGATGTCTACCGGCATGACGGTGGCCGCGTTTCCGCGTGGACTGAACGGGCCGTGCAGGGGGATCGCATCGGCCTGATGGGCCCGACGCTGATGAAGCGCGATCTGCCGCGCTGGGTTGCACTGCTGGGCGACGAAACCGCGCTGCCCGCCATTGCGCGCTACGCCGCGCGGCTGCCGGCGGATGCACAGGGCCATATCGTCATCGCACTGGCCGATCCGCGTGACAGGCAGCAGTTCGACGTGCCAGCGGGGGTCGAAATGCACTGGATCGACCGCGCCGAGGGTGCATTGCTGCGCACGCTGCAACAGCTGGATATTCCGCCCGCCGATCGCTTCGTCTACGTCGGGTGCGTGGCGGATGATGCTGATGCCGCGCGTCTGTGGCTGCGTGAAACCCAAGGGTTGGCACGCAGCGAATGCAGCGTCACCGCCTTTTGGGGCTAGGCCGCGTGTTGCGCCGCTGCCGAAAACGGCGCAATTATATGCAGTATATCTTGACTTAAATCGTAGGAAATTGCATCCCCACCGCGATTTCGCGCGGTCAAAATGCACCCGCGATCCGCGCCAGCGCATGACGCCAGCCCCAACCCATCTTTTTATCGGAGTTTGCCATGCGCCTATCCCAGGGTATGCGCGCGCTGCTGCTTGCCAGCACAGCCGCCGCGTCGATGCCGCTTGCCGCCACCGCCCAACAGGTTGCCACCAGCGAAACTGCCACAAGCGAAACTGCCAGCCGCGTGCTGCAGCCCATCACCATCATGCTAGACCGTATCGGCCGCGCGCTGACCGATGTGGCGGGGCATGTCTCGGTGGTGGATGGCGCGGAGATTCAGGAAAAAAACATCCAGTCGCTCGAGGATCTGGTCCGCACCATGCCGGGTGTTACTGCGTCGCGCCAAGTGTCGACTGCCGACCCGTTCGGGGGCGCGACCGGCGTGCGCATTCGCGGGGTCGAGGGGAACCGCGTGCAGATGCAGGTCGACGGCAGCCGCGTGGCCGAGCGTATCATGGATGGCTCGCGCGACTATCTGGACTTCAACTTTACCCGTCAGGTCGATGTCGTGCGCGGGCCAGCGTCGGTTCTGTGGGGGGCCGATGCGCTGGGCGGCGTTGTCGCGATGCGCACCATCACGCCCGATGATCTGATCGCCCCCGGCGCGACGCGCGGCGGCGAGGCAACCATCGGATACAGCGAAGTGACGGATTCGACGGATGTCTCATTGGCCTTCGCGCAGCGCTTTAGCGACACTGTTTCGATGCTGTTTGCCCGCTCGCGCACGGTTGACCATGAAATGACGCTGTCAAACGCCGACCCCGATGGTGGGATCTGGGGCTGTTCGCGCCCTGTGGCCTATGGCGGCATTTCCTGCGGCGAATTCAACCCGCTGGATCGCACCACCGACCGCACCCTGATCAAGCTGGACTGGGATCTGACCCCGGCCCAACGCCTCAGCTTTACCTACGACCGCATGGATCGCCTGTCCGAGGTCGACCTGCGCACCACGCTGGGCCCATCGACCACAGGATACCTGATCGAAAACCCGCGCACGCGCGACATCACCCGCACGCATTATGGCATCACGCATGACGCGACCTTTGGCGGTGCCATCGATACGCTGAAGACCAGCCTGTCCTGGACGCCCAACGGCTATAAACAAGAGGCCCTGGCCGTCACCCGCAACACGGCAGGCGATACCGTCAACACCACCGATTATCTGGATTATTCCGAGGATTTCCTCGAACTGGATATTCAGGCGACATCGCGCTTTGTAGTGGGCGGCAGCAGCCATGTGCTGACCTATGGCTTTGATGGTGACCGCGCCGATACCAGCTACGACCGCCGCCGCCGCGTTGAAAACGTGACACAGGGCACGACTGTCGACAGCCGCCCCAGCGGGTTCAACTTCACCGATGGCACCACGACGCGCCGCGACCTGTATCTGCAAGACCAGATCACCCTGTTCGACGGCCAGCTAGAGGTAACGGGCGGGCTGCGCTACGCGACCTACCGGATGGACCCCTCGCTGAACAGCGCGGTCGTCAGCCACCCCGACAACCCGACCGAGGTGCGCACAGCCGAGGAACTCCTCAAATCCCTCAGCGCGACGTGGCATTTCGATCAGACATACTCGGTATGGGCGCATTACGGCGAAGGCTTCAAGATGCCGACGTTCCAGCAGCTTTACACGTCGTCCACCCAGGGGTCGTTCGACCTTGTGCCGGCCCCGTGGCTGGTGCCCGAGGAAGTCAAAAGCATCGAAATCGGTGTGCGCGGCGTGTACGGGCGCGGCTTCTGGTCGGTAAATGCGTTTAAGGCCGACTACGATAATTTCATCGAAAGCTTCTGGTTTATCCCCGGCACCAACGACATTTCCTACCGCAACATCACGCAAGTTTCGACGTGGGGTGTCGAGGCCGAAGGCGCATGGGAAGTCACCAATGCGCTGGCGCTGACAGGATCGCTGGCATGGATGCGGGGCGAACAGCGCGCATCGGCTGGTGCTGCGCCCACGCGCTTCGTCGTGCCGCCGCTGACCGCCGTTTTGGGCGCAACCTATGAGCTGCCCGCCTACGGCCTGACCCTGCGCGCCGATGCCACCTTCGCGGGCGAGGTGACGCCCTCGTCATATGCCAACTTCACCCCGCCCAGCTACCAACTGCTGGATTTGGGGGCCAGCTGGGAACTGGCGCCCGGTACGGTGCTGAACATGGCCGTCAACAACGTGTTTGACGAAAAGTATTACGGCATCGGCGCGGCCAGCTACGGCTTGACCACCACTGCCGCGACCGCCAACACCGTCCCGCTGGAGCTGCAAACAGGGGCAGGGCGCAACATGACCCTCGCGATCAACTATACCTTCTGACATGAGATTGATTTTACAACGTATTTGGCGATTGATGAAAATCGCCATCCAAGGTCGCGCCGGTTGGCGCGGCCTTGTGCTTTACGCCGTCATCCTTGGGCTGCAATTCGTGGGCGTCTGGTTCAGCGTCCGCATGATCGCCTGGAGCCGCGAATTCTACGACGCGCTCGAGCAGATGAACGCCCCCGAGGCGACGCGGCAGATCGGCATCTTCTTTTGCCTTGTGGCCCTGTCTGCCAGCGCCCATCTGGCGTCGACATGGCTGCAAGACACGCTGCTGATGCAGTGGCGCAAGCGCCTGACCGACCGCGCCCTTGCGGGTTGGATCAGCACGCAGGCCTATTGGCACCTGCGCGCGGGCTTTACCGAACACCCCGTCGAAAACCCCGACCAGCGCGTGGCCGAGGATTGCCGGACATTTATCGACAAGATTCTGGGGCTGACGCTGGGGTTCATATCCTCCGTCGTGTCGCTGTTTTCCTATGTCGCGGTGCTGTGGGGCCTGTCCAGTTTCGCGCTCAGCTTCACGCTGCTGGGGGTTGATGTATCGATCCCGCGCTATATGGTTTGGGCGGCGTTCATCTATGTGGCCCTGTCGACGGCCCTGACGCATCTGCTGGGCAAGCGCCTGAAATCGCGCTACTTCGTGCAAGAACGCCGCGAGGCTGACTTCCGCCACGCGTTGGTGCAGCTGCGCGAAAACGCCGATGCTGTCGCCCGTGCGCGCGGCGAGACCGCCGAGCAGCGCCGCATGTCCGACTTGTTCGATGCCATCCGGCAGAACTGGCGGGGCGTGATTAACCAGCAGCTGATCTTGGGGCTCTTCACACGGCCCTACCAGCAAACGGTGCTGCGTATTCCGACCTTCTTGGCGCTGCCGGCCTATTTCGCGGGTAACGTGACGCTGGGCGGGCTGATGGCGATGGCAAACGCGTTCATGAACGTGACGACGACCCTTAGCTGGTTCATCTTCCGCTATCGCGATCTGGCCGAATTGGTCGCTGTGACCGAACGCCTCGACGGGTTGTTCGCCGCGACTGCCGTGCCCAGCCCTATGCGCGACGTGCCCCGGGCCATCGCGCATCAGACCGGCGGCGATCAGCTGCACGTCGCGGCGGCGCAGCTTTACACGCCAACGGGCGTCGCGCTGCGGCCTGTGCCCGATTTCACCGTGGCGATGGGCGAGCGTGTCTGGATTTCGGGCCCGTCAGGGCAGGGAAAGTCGACGCTGCTGGCGGCAATTTCGGGCCTGTGGCCCTATGGCGTGGGTGATATTCGCCTGCCGTATGCAAACCTGCTGTTTCTGCCGCAGGGCGGCTATCTTAGCCCCGAGGGGTTGGCCGCAACGCTGACCTATCCGCACGACCCCGCGACCTTCCCGTTATCCACGCTGCAGGCTGCCTTGCAAAAGGTGGGTCTGGGTCTGCGCGAAATGGATGGAGCAACTTCGGTTGCAGGGCTGTCGCAGGGCGAACAGCAGCGCATTGCCATCGCGCGCGCGCTTTTGCTGCGTCCCGACATCTTGCTGATGGACGAGGCGACATCCGCACTCGACCCCGCCGCCGAGGGCCAGATGCTAGCGCTGCTGCGGCAGGAACTGCCCCGGGCGATGGTGCTGTGCGTGGCGCACCGCCCGCCCGAGGCGTTGGACATCACGCGCGAGCTATCCCTGCGGGGGTAGGCGCGGCAACAGGCAGACGCCGTCTGCCGCACCGGGGGCGGGCATCGCATCGCCCTCGGCCACAGGCAGCAATGCTAGGCTGTCCTGTAGCCCCAGTGTGCCCAGTTGAAAGCCGACACCACCGCCGAACTGCAAATGGCCCATGCCGATGATCCCGACGACCAAAGCATCGGGGTGGTCGGCCTTGGCCTGCACGATATGCGTGGCGAAGGCGCGATCCCAAACCTCTTGCGCGCGGATGAAGCGGTCGAATGCGGGGTCGGCGGCGCTTTGGGCCTTGCGATCGGGTCGCCCGCCGCCCGTCAGGTCAAAGATGAACTGCCGATACGCCATGGGCGAGGGGGCGGCCGGTGTCAGCCCTGCGCGGTCGGCAGGCTCGATCCCGTCCCACCCGCTTTCACCCACAGCCCGCACAAGGGCGCGCGGCACGTTCAGGCCGGCCATCGGCAGGCCCAGCGCCCGACACAGCCGGAAGATCGGCATGTAAAGGTCGGCGTCGAACCCCCAGACTGTGCCCCATTCCGCCTTTTCCAGAAAAGCGGCTTCGTCTAGCTCGCCATTAACCCATTCAGCCAACACGGCATTCAGCCGCGCAGGGAACATCTCGAACCCGACGACCACAGGGCGATGCGCGGCCAGTCCCGCAACGACATAAGCCTGCCACAGATGGTGGTCGGGCCTGTCGTGACGCTCGCCCAGTAGAACGGCATCAGCGCGCGCGGCGCGCGCCATAATTGCGGCGTGGCTGATCGCCGCGCCGCTTGCATCCCGCCATTTCGCCTGCATGGATCAGGCCTTGGCTTTAATATGCTGGATGGCGTTGAAGCCCTCGAATTTGGAGGTGACGACAGGCACGCGCGGGGCATCGCCTTCGCCGCGACGGGCGTGGGCGGCGCGGAAGTGGTCGCTGCGTGTCCAATTCTTTAAGTCTTCCTCGCTGGCCCAAACGGTATGCGAGGCGTAAAGCCGCGTGCCGTCGTCGGCCTCGGGGCCCTTCAGCATGTGGAATTCGATAAAGCCGGGCAGTTGGTCCAGCGTGCTTTCGCGGCCCAGCCACATGGCCTCGAAGCCTTCGGCGTTTTCCAGCTGCACGATGAAGCGGTTCATTGCGATATACATAGCGATTTCCTAGCGGCGGCGCGGGGCCGCCCTGACATTGAACATGCGGCTGGCTGGACTGGCTTGCCGCACTTTCACTAGGGGATCACAAGGCGTGATGCAAATGCCTTACATCGCCTTGTCGCTGGTGTCGGCTTGGCCCTGCGTCCAGTATCCTGCGGCCTTCATATCGGTCAGCGGGTGCTGGCGGTCGTGTTGGAAATGGTCGCGCAGCGCACGGGCAACCTTGGCTTCGGCGGCCATCCAGATGAAGCCGCGCCCAGCGGGTAGATCGATGGCGGCCACGGCGTCCAGCACGGGCGCGGCATCGGTCGCATCGGGGCGGTGCAGCCAGCGGGCGTCGAGGGCGGCTTTGCTGGTGAACTGCTGTTCCTCGGCGGCATCGGTTACCAGCCCCAAGGTAATGACCTGCGTGCCCGCAGCCATTTCTTCGACCCAGCGTCCCATGGCGGGCAAGGCAGTTTCATCGCCGATCAGCAGATACCAGTCAAACACCGGCGACAGAACGGCCGATCCGCGCGGGCCGGCGATGGTCAGTGTGTCACCGACGTTTGCATCAATCGCCCATTGCGTGGCAGGGCCGGCATCATGGACGGCAAAATCCAGCACCAGCGTTTGCGCGGCGGCGTCATAGGCGCGCGGGGTATATTCACGCATCACGGGTTTTTCTTCGCCCGCGACGGGGAAGACCAGCTTGATGTGATCGTCGGGGGCAGGGCTTTCAAAACCCTCCAGATCGGCGCCGCCCATCACGAAGCGGATCATGTTCGGCGTCAACCGCGTCTTTTCCAACACGCTCAGGGTCCTGCGGCGGATCTCGAAGCGATGTCGGGTGAATAATTGTTCTTCCATTCAATCCTCTGACGGCGGCCGGATGGCTGCCCAATTTCCCATTCATTGGTGCGCGCATCATGGCGGCGCGCCGGTCGCGGTGCAAGTTCACAACCGCGTGTGACTTTCACGGCAGGTGGTGGATTATTGCTTTCGATCGCGCGGGCGCGGGTGTTAGGTGGCAGCCGAACCATGAGAGAACGGCGATGTATCGTATTTGGAATTTCATAGCCCAGTATTCGCTGCTGCTGGTCGGGGGCGCAGTGATCGCGCTGCTATGGGCCAATCTGGCCCCGCTGGGTTACCATCATTTTGTGGAAACACCGCTGTGGGTCGGCGCGCCCATCGGTGTGTTGGAAATGCACAGCGGCGTGGCCGTGCGCGTGCTGACGCTGCATTTCCTGATTAACGACGTGCTGATGGCGCTGTTCTTTGCCATGGCCGCGAAAGAGGTCTGGGAAGCCGTCGTCATGCCAAACGGGGCGCTGCGCGGGCGCAAGGCGCTGACCCCGCTGATTGCGACGCTGGGCGGTATGCTAGGGCCGGTTGCGGTCTATTTGGGCCTGTCGGCTGCACTGGGCATTTTGCCTGCGGTGGCGGGTGGTTGGGCGGTACCCACGGCGACCGATATCGCGTTTTCGTATTTGGTCGGTCGTATTGTATTTGGCGCACGGCACCCGGCGATCGGGTTCTTGCTGCTGCTGGCGATTGCCGACGATGCGGGCGGGCTAGCGATTTTGGCGATCTTCTACCCCTCGGGCGAGATTGCGCCGGCCTGGCTGTTGCTCTCGGTGCTTGCGGCGGTTGCGGTCTATTTACTGGCAAACTGGCTGCCCCGCCGGACGGACCGTGACACGGCGCGCGCTGCGACCACATGGGTGCGCAAGCACCTGACGTTCTGGCCGTATTTGATTGCGGGCATGATCAGCTGGTACGCGTTCTACCGCGCTGGCCTGCATCCTGCGCTGGGCCTGCTGCCGATCGTGGTCACGATCCCGCACGCAGGTCAGGATTTCGGCGTCTTTGCCGAGGTCGAGCGCTATAACACCGACCTGCTCAATACCATCGAACACGCGCTGAAGGTTCCAGTGCAGATCATCTTGCTCCTGTTCGGTCTGGTGAACGCGGGGGTGGAATTCGGCGCGATTTCAGCCCTGACATGGACAGTGCTGTTCAGCCTGCTGCTGGGCAAGCCGTTGGGGATCACGCTGTTTGGCTGGTTCGCGGCGCGCGTGCTGCGTCTGGGATTGCCGGACGGGATGCGCATGGCCGATTTGCCGGTAGTGGGCGTTGTTGCTGCCATCGGGTTTACGGTGGCGCTATTCGTGGCCTCGGTCGCGTTTCCGGCGGGGCCGATGCAGGATGCGGCAAAGATGGGGGCGTTGTTCAGTCTGGCCTGCTGCGTTCCCGCCGTGGTGGTGGGGCGCCTTCTGGGCGTCAAGCGCGCCGCATAAAAAACGCCGGGAGATGACCCCGGCGTTTTCGTTTACCAGACGACTTTGTGCGTCTCGCCCGTCTGGACATTCACAAATCCCTGCGGGATCTCATCCGATGGCGCGACCAATGCCCAAGCCCACGGCGCGCAGGTAAGGGTGGCGAACTGCAACCGCTCGGGGAAGCCGGGGTACCAGCGCGGGCTGTAGGTCGGCTCGTACATCCAGTCGATCTTGTTGGCTTCGACGTAAAAGGCCTCCATATCAGCGTGCAGGGCCTCGGCGGGGCGGTGGGTCATCAGCCCGCCGATTTCATAATGGACTTCGGCGCGGATTTCCCCACCCGAGGCCAGCACCCAGCCGCCTTGCGTTTCACGCATACGGTTGGCGACCATGGCCATCGCCGCGTCGGACGAGCCGACGATCCACAAATTGTGCTGGTCATGCGCAACCGTGCAGCCGACAGCTGTGTCGGGCGTGGCAGGGCCGGTGCCCAGCCAGAACATCTTGGCCACGCGTGCAGCGCCCGTGTGGCGGTCGATAATGGCGAATTTGGTGATGTTGCGCGCGGTATCGCGCTGCACTTCGCCATCCACCACGGGCAGCTGGTCGCGGATAAAGTCGGGCGCCCAGTGGAAGGGGCGCAGTAGCGCCACATTCGCCACATCGCCATCATGGTGCAGCGCGAAATCGGCGGCGGTGATTTCGCGGTTGATATGCACCGAAGTGCGCGCCCATGCGGGCCAATCGATGGCGGGCAGCGTGCCGATATATTCGGTGCCCTTGGATGCGGGCAGGCCGTCGGCCCAAACCTCGGCGATTTGCAGGTCGGCGACATCGGACAGCAGCACGATATCGGCATAGCGACCGGCAGCGATCAGGCCGACATGCGCCTGCAGGCGCATGTGGCGGGCGGGGTTGATCGTCACGCACTGGATTGCCTTTTCGGGCGACAGCCCCGCGCGGATGGCGGTGCGCACGTTGTGGTCGGTGCCCCCTAACTTCAACGTATCAGATGCCGAGCGGTCGTCGGTGGCGAAGGCCACCTGCGACCAGTCGGTCAGCCCGCGCTCTAGCAAGCCGTTGACGATCTCGGGCATGGAATGGACGCGGATTTCCAGAAACAGGCCGCGGGTGATTTTGTCCCACGCTTCCTCGGCCGTCCAGCTTTCGTGGTCGGACGCAAGGCCCGCTGCCGCAAAAGCGTTGATATTGGCAATGTCTTTGATGCCTGCCGCATGCCCCTCGACCACGCCACGCGCGGCAATGGTGGCCTCGATCATGCCCCAAAGACGGTCGTGGCTGGGGTTGTCGGCATTGCAAACGGCGGGCCAGTCCATCACCTCGTCCAGACCGGCGACCATCGGGTTCGCCATAAAGCCCGCCTGTTCGTCTTTGCCAAAATAGCCGCCGCCATATTCCCACGCGGTGGGGGGCACAGCTGACCCCGGCAGCGGAAAGATTTTCAGCGGCGATCCGGCAGCGCGCGCGGTCAGCCAGAACTCCAAGTTCTTGGCCCCGTTCACGTTCGAATATTCGTGGCTGGCCTCGCACGTCCAGGTGCAGCCCCGGGGAATGGTCAGCGCAGCTTCGTATTCGGGGGTCAGGTGGCTGGATTCGATATGCTTGTGCACTTCACCAAAGCCGGGGACGGCGGCTAGGTCGGGCCGCTCGATCACTTCGGCAGCAGTGCCGGTATAGCTGCCGCGCGGGCCGACAAAGGCGATGCGACGGCCGGAAATCACAATCTCGGCGTCCTCCATCCACGTGGCAGTGCCCGCCTCGAACAAGCGGCCGACGCGCAAGATGCGGTCGGCGGGCAGGCGCCCCAGCGACACCTGCAACAGGCGCTTGCGCATCGCCACCTCGTCGCGGGGGTTCAAAAGAAGATCGGATTGCGTCATGTCATCGGCCATTCATCATGCGCTGGCGCGCAATTTCGGGACTGGTGGGGCGGGCCAAATGCGTCTGGCCCGCGGGGAGCAGCGTAAAGGCGCCGCCCAAATTCATCACGGGGCAGGCGTGGTTCGGCAGCACCAGCGCTTTTTGCCCGATATCGCATGCCACATCGGGGTGGCTGTCTGCAACGCCGTGTTCTTCGGAAAGGCGCTGCAACGTTAGGGGTGCCGTCGCGCCATCCAGCCAAACCTCGCCATAGCCGGTGACGGCGGATGTGCCATGGGCCCCGCGGTCGGACGATAGCACCTTCGACCCCGTATCAATCACAACGCGCCCCGCGCCGACGCCGATGACCGTGGCGACCACCGCCATGGCAATATCGTCGCGCGTCGCCACGCCAAGGCCGACCGCTGTCATATCCAGCAGCGCGTAGTTGCCTGGGCGAATTTCGGTGATGCTGTGCAGGTCTTGCCCCGCCAGCAGGGTCGGGGTCGCGCCGATAGAAACAACCATCTCGCCTTGCGCGGGAACGGCGGCGGCCAAGTTGCGCATCACCTCGACCTCGGCCGCGCCGATCTGGCGGATGGCATCAAGGCTGGCCCCGCCGTAGCTGTGCCCCGCGTGCGACAGAATCCCGGCGTAGCGCAGCGGCGATGGGATCGCGGCAACCAACGCCTGCAACGCCGCTATCGTAGGCGCGATGCCCATGCGGTGCAGGCCGACGTCGATTTTCACCAGCAGATCCACGGGGCCGCTGGCGATAGCCGCGATGGCCGCGATATGCGCTGGGTGATCGATAGTGAACCGCACCGCGCCGCGCTGGGCGTGGGGCATCAGCGCGCGCAGCTGGTTGGGGTCAACCTCGGGGCGGGCCAGCGTGACGGGGCCAAGCCCTGCGTGTAGCATGGCCAGCGCTTCCTCGGGCAGGGCGCATGTCAGGCCCGTGGCGCCAGCGGCGCGCTGGCGGCGCGCAATTTCGGGCGATTTATGGGTTTTGATGTGCGGCCAGACCGCGGCTGATCCTGCCGCCGCCTGCATGTGTGCGAGGTTGCGGTCCAGCGTCGGCGTGTCGATGACGATGCTGCGTGAGGGGCGGGCCTGCCAGCCCGTAAAGCGAGTGTTCTGCATGCGTGATCCTGCGGCTGGCGCGTTTGCAGCCCCATAGCAGAAAGTCCGCGCCGGCGCAAAAGCGGCGCTAGGGCTTGTCTTTTCTGCTCGGGGGAAGGCCGTCAGCGCGCGCCAGCGCATGGCGCAACCCCTCCAACCGCTGCAACTGCGCGATCGAGGCTTGCTGTCCCAAAGTTGCAAGACCGATATCAAGTGCCTCGATAAAGGCCAGAATTGCGGTGTTCAGTGCCACGCGGTGGCTGCCGCGACGGGCGATCACGATGTGACCTTGCACGCGGGGGATCAGCTGCGATTGCGCGTTGTCGGTGGCCAAAAAGGTGGGGCAGCCCAGCCGCGCGGCCTCCGACAGGGCGACATCAACCTCGCGGTAGGGCGCGCCGTGCGAAAAGGCCAGCACACCGTCACCAGCCCGCATCGCCAGCAGTTGATCGGCAAGGCCTGCGCCGCTGGCAGTCAGCGTGATGACCCGACGCCCGCCGCGTGTCAGGCGCTGGGCGGCATAGTCAACCAGCGCGGCGGTTGGGCCCATGCCGAACAGCGCGATACGGTTGGCGTGATGTAACTGGCTGGCGATGGCCGTCATGGCGGCAGCGGCCTGCGGGGCTGCCAACCTCTCGATATACCCAAGGCCCGCCAGAATCCCGTCGCGCATGGCGCAGGACAGGCTGTCGCGCGGTGTGTCTAGTGTTGTCTGCAGGTCTTGTGCGGGGCTGCGGGCGGCCATTTCAGCGGCCAGCGCGCGCTTTAGCGCGCTCAGCCCCCCGTACCCCAACACACGAGCGGCGCGAATGACAGTGGCATCAGATGTGCCAATCGCGTTGGCCAGATCGATCGCCGAGGCTGAGATCACCGCGACCCGGTTCAGGTCGAAATAGGCCACCGCGCGCGCCAGCGTGGGTGAAAGTGGGCCGAGGGCGGCAATTCTGTCTGAAAGGCGGTCTGGGATACTCATTTTAGCTGAATGTAGTGTTTGCGACGTATTTGCAATCATCACTTCACGCTTCGCAATAAAAATATGGTAAAATCAATTCCTGACTATTGTTATAAGATTTAGCTGTGGTAGTGAACGCAACAGATGAAACCAGCAAACCGGATTTCGGATCTATGATTTCCGCATCATCGCTGGCGTTGCAGAACGTCGGCTACCGTATCGGATCGCATCAGATCCTGTCTGATCTGTCGCTGGCGGCCACGCAGGGGCGGTTTTTGGCCATCGTCGGGCCGAACGGCTGCGGCAAAAGCACCAGCCTGCGGATGATGGCGGGGCTGATCAAACCCGCAGCTGGGCAGGTGGTACTGGATGGGCAGCCGCTGGCCCAGTTCACCCGCAAGGCGCTGTCGCGGCAGGTCGCGCTGCTGACGCAATCGGGGCAGGTTCCGGGCAACCTGAGTGTGCGCGAGCTGGTAGGAATGGGGCGCTTTGCGCATCAGACCGTCCTCTCGCGCGCCTCGGCGCAGGACGATGCGGCGATCGAGGCTGCGCTGGTGGCGATGGACGTGCAGGATCTGGCCGACCGCCCCGCCGCCGCACTGTCGGGCGGGCAGTTGCAGCGCTGCCGCATGGCGATGACATTGGCGCAAGATACCGGCGTTTTGCTGTTGGACGAGCCGACGACATACCTCGACCTGCGCTTTCAATACGGGATCTTGGACAAAGCGCGTGCACTGGCGCGCGCGGGCCGGACGGTAGTGGCGGTTTTGCACGATTTCACACAGGCCTCTCTCTATGCGGACGAGGTTGCGGTGCTGTCGCAGGGGCGGCTGGTTGCGCAAGGTGCGCCCGCCGCCGTGCTGGACGAGAGGTTGGTCGCCGAGGTTTTTGGGGTTCGCACCCAAGCCGTGCACGCGCATGGCGCGGTTTTCCACGTGCCACGCAGCGCGATGCGGCTTGATTGACATGGGCCGAATGATGCGGGTGGTGGTCCTTTGTGGTGCGGCGGCAGTTCTGGCTGCGCTGTGCGCGCTGCACCTGTGGCTGGGCGCGGCCGCGATGGATTTCAGCACGATTGCCGATGCGTTTTTTGCCTATGACCCCAAAAATTACAGCCATGTCGTTGTTATCAAACAACGCCTGACCCGTTTGGTAGTTGCGCTTTATGCGGGCGGCGCATTGGCTGTGTCGGGGTATCTACTGCAGAAAATCATGCAGAACGGGCTGGTGTCCCCCTCGACGCTGGGGATCAGCGCGGGGGCGACAAATTTCGTTGTGCTGTCGGTTTATCTGGGTTGGCTTGGCGGGGCGTGGCAATTCTTGCCCGCGCTGCTGGGCGGCGTTGCGGCGCTGGCGATGACATTCGGCCTGAGCAATCTGTTGCGCGGGCAGGGCGACCGTCGCCTGACGCTGGTGTTGGCCGGCGCGATGATAGGGACGCTGTTTTCGTCGCTGACGACCTTTGTCGTGTCGTTGGACGCAGATCGCTTTACCACGCTGATTGGTTGGCTGATCGGCAATATCGGCAACTTCGACTATGTCGCGCTGATCCCAATGGCGCCGTTGGGGGTGGTTGCCATTGTAGCAGCGGCATTCGCCGCGCGGGCGGTTGATGTGCTGATGCTGGGCGATGATCAGGCCGCAGTGATGGGGGTAAACGTGCGCGCGGTTTATGCCGTGACGTTGCTGATCGCGATTGTGCTGGCCGTCAGCGCGGTGACCGTGGTGGGGCCGATCGGCTTCGTCGGGCTGGTCGTGCCGCATATCGTGCGGATCTTTGTGGGTGATACGGGGCGCCTTGCGCTATGGCTCAACCTGATTGGGGGGGCGGCAGTGCTGACAGCGGCCGACATTCTGGCACGGGTCGCGCTGGCCCCGCGTGTGATGAATGTGGGCACGATTATGGGGCTGGCAGGGGGCACGATCTTTCTGGTCTTGGTGCTGGCGGCGGCGCGGCGCGGAGGCCGGATATGAGCAAAACCGTCGTTCTACGCCTTGGCGCAAACATTAGCCTGCCGTTTAGTCGGCGCTTTCTGGTGGCGCTGCCGCTGTTGGTGGCCGCACTGTTGGTCAGCATGTTTGCCGCGCTGAACATGGGCGCGATGCAGACGCAGCTGGGCGATGTCTGGGCTGCGCTGACGACCCCCGCAGATCAGTGGTCGGACGAGGCGCGCAGCGTCGCGCTGTTCCGCCTGCCGCGCATTTTGGCGGCCGTGCTGGCGGGGGCGATGTTGGCGGTGTCTGGGTATCTGCTGCAGGTCGTTTCGCGCAACGGGTTGGCTGACCCGGGTATTCTGGGGCTGTCCGACGGGGCGACGGTCGCGGTGATGGTTACCAGCTTCCTGATGCCTGCCGTCGCGGTCGGGGCGCTTGGCGGTGTGGCGCTGGTGGGGGCGCTGGGGGTTGCGCTGCTGGTGCTGGGCCTCGGGCGGCGGATGCTGCAAAGCGGCGGCATCATTCTGGTGGGGTTGTCGGTCAACATCGTGCTGGGCGCGGTGGTCGAGGTCATCCTCGTTTCAGGCTCGGCCATGCAGTTCTCGCGCTTGCTGGTGTGGTCGCGCGGGACGCTGGCCTCGGTCGACGCGGGGGATTTGCGTTTCATGGCCATCTGGTGCGCCGCGATGATCCCTTGCGTGCTGCTGGTCAGCCGCTGGCTGGCGCCGTTGCTGCTGGGCCCGCAAACGGCTGAAAGCTTGGGCCTGCGCGTGGGGCCTGCCTATGCGCTGTTCGTGGTGCTGGCGGCCGCGGCTGCCGCGCCGGTCGTGGCGACGTGCGGGCCGGTGGCATTTGTGGGCCTGATGTCGTCCTACATCGCGCGCGGCCTGGTGGGCGACCGGCCTGGCGAAGTTCTGGTCACCGCAATGCTGGCGGGTGGGCTGATCTTGCTGTGGGCCGACACGTTGGGCCGTACGCTTTTCTCGCCCATCATCGTCTCGGCCGGGATCATGGTCTCGGTCGTGGGGGTGCTTTCTTTCATCCTTGCCGCACGGCTGGGGCAACGACGTTCCGCTAGACAGGAGTAAACTTTATGAAATCCACCCTTTTGGCTGGCCTTGCCGCGCTTTGCGCCATGCCCGCCTATGCGCAAGAGATGCGCACAATCACCGACCACAGCGGATACGAGGTGACCTATCCGGTCGCGCCGCAGCGCATCGTCTCGCTGCACGACTGGACGACGACCGTCATGGCGCACGAATTGGGGGCCAATCTGATCGGCTCTAGCGGGCGGCTCGATAACGACGGCAACTACTTCATCCGCTCGGCGCGCGAGCTTTACGGCCTTGGGTTCGACCAGATCGAACTGGCGTCGGTGCATGGCGATCTGGATATGGAGCGCATCGCGACCCTGAAGCCCGACCTGATCATCACGAACGTCGGCGATACGCTGGAATACCGCGACCAGTTGGCCCAAATCGCCCCGACCATCATGTTCGAGCCGATGAATGGCCGCCCGCCAATGGAAAACTACGCCGAATTCGCCGATTGGCTGGGCGAGGGCGACCGCTTCAACGAACTGAAGGCCGCTTACGATGCGCGCATCGCCGAAACGAAAGGCCGTTTCACCATCGATGGCCGTGCGCCCAGCTACATCGCCATCATGCCCAACATGGAATCGGGCGAGATCCGCGTGTTCCGCAACTACGGCGCTCAGTCGACCGTCCTTGAGGATCTGGGCTTTACCCACGGCGCGATTATGGACGAGGTGCCTGAAGGGCGGCAGGATGCCAACTTCTCGCCCGAGATCGTCGGGCGGTTGGACACCGACTACATCTTCATGACCCACATCACCGACCGCGGCGAAACGCGCGAGAGTTTGATGGCGCAGTTGGACGAAATCGCGCCGGGCTACCGCGATTTCGTGCCCGCAGCGCAGGCCGACAGGTTCGTCTCGATGTCGCGGTTCCATGTCTATCCCACGACCTTCGCGGCCATGAACTACGTCCTCGAGCAGTTGGACACGCTGCAATAATGCTGCAGCGAGGCCCGTAAAATCGGCGGGCCTCGTAATTTTTCAGGATTACCGCTTGGCCTTATCGCGCGAACCTTGTATGCGCCCCTTTCTGGCCCGGTTTTCCGCAGATACGCCGCATGTGCATAGTATCGCAGAGAGGGAGGCCCGATTTGGCGCAGCCCTTCAATATAAGCAGATACAATGACTGACATGAACATCCCGGCACCGCTGGCAGCAGCGCTTGCCGAAAAAGGCTATGCAAGCCTGACCGCCGTGCAAACCGCCGCAATTGCCCCCGAAACCACTGGCCGCGACCTGTTGGTGTCGGCGCAGACCGGTTCGGGCAAGACCGTGGCCTTCGGCCTTGGTATGGCGCGCGACATTCTGGGCGACAGCGACAAGCTGTCCTACGCGCCGCAGCCTTTGGCGCTGGCCATCGCCCCCACGCGCGAGTTGGCGCTGCAAGTCGCGCGCGAACTAGAATGGCTGTACGGCCAAGCGGGTGCGGTGATCGCCACCTGCGTCGGCGGTATGGACTACCGGACCGAGCGTCGCGCGTTGGAGCGGGGCGCCCACATCGTCGTTGGCACCCCCGGCCGTCTGCGCGACCACATCGACCGTGGCTCGTTGGATCTGACGGGTCTGCGCGTGGCTGTGCTGGACGAAGCTGACGAGATGCTCGACCTCGGCTTCCGCGAAGATCTGGAATATATCCTGAACGCCGCCCCCGAAGACCGCCGCACGCTGCTGTTTTCCGCCACCGTGCCCTCGGGCATTGCGGCGTTGGCGCGCGATTTCCAAAAAGATGCCCTGCGTCTGGTTGCAGGCGGCGAGGCGCGTCAGCACGTCGACATCAGCTACCAAGCCCTGTCGGTCACCGTGCGCGACCGCGACAATGCCATTTTCAACCTGCTGCGCTTCCACGAAGCGCAACGTGCGATCATTTTCTGTAAAACCCGCGCGAACGTGAACCACCTGCTGGCCCGCATGGGTAATCGCGGTTTCAAGGTCGTCGCCTTGTCGGGCGAGCTGTCGCAGGCTGAACGTAGCCATGCGCTTCAGGCGCTGCGCGACGGCCGCGCCCAAGTCTGCATCGCGACCGATGTGGCTGCGCGTGGTATCGACTTGCCCGGACTGGAACTGGTGATCCACGCCGATCTGCCGACCAACCCTGAAACGCTGCTGCACCGCTCGGGCCGGACGGGTCGGGCAGGGTCCAAGGGTGTTTCGGCGCTGATCGTCACCCCCGCCGACTACAAGAAAGCACAGCGCATCCTGCGCGCCGCGAATGTCGAGGCCGAGTGGGGCAAGGCCCCGGGTGCCGACGATGTGGCCGCACGCGATGACCAGCGCATGTTCGACGATGCTATACTGAACGCCCCCGCTGGCGAGGAAAGCGGTATCGCGGCCACGCTGCTCGACCGCTTTGGCGCCGATCATTTGGCGGCGGCTTTCGTGCGTCTGTGGCGTTCGTCGCGCCCGACCCCCGAGGAGCTGTCGGAAGTCGCTGCCCCGCGCGCCCCGTCCGAGCCGCGCGCGCGCAGCGAATTTGGTGCATCGCAATGGTTCCGCCTGTCGGCAGGCCATGTCGATCGTGCCGAAGCCCGCTGGCTGCTGCCCAAAATCTGCGACGGTGGCGCAATCACGCGTGACGACATCGGCGCGATCCGCATTCGTGAAAACGACAGCTTCGTGCAGATTGCCGTCGCGGCTGCCCCGCGCTTTGGCGACACCATGGAATTGGCCCCCGGCCTGATCATGACCCGTCACGAGGGCGATATTCCCGAAGGTCGCGGCACGCCCGCGCCGCGCCCCGCGCGCAAACCTGCTGCGCCCCGCCGCAGCGAGTTTACATCGGCCCGCCCGCCGCGCGAAGATTATGCCCCGCGCGACCAAAAGCCGAGCGCCCCGCGCGCTGCTGCCCCCGAAGCTGTCGAAGGCGCTGCACCCAAGACCCGCATCAAGGCCCGTTGGAGCGAAGCGGACAAGGCTGGTCGTAAAGACCGCGCCGATGCCCCGCGCTACGACCCCGATGCCGTCCGTCCCTATAAGGCGCGCACGGGTGCAAAACCGGCCGGGAAACCCGGCGCCAAGCCGCCCTTTAAGGCGGCAGGCAAGACTTTCGGGGCAAAGGGTGCCAAGCCCGCGCCGCGCAGCGCCCGCCCGGGCGGCTTTGATCGGCCGAAACGCGGCGACTACTAAGATATTGACGCGGCGGGACTTTCCCGCCGCTTTTTTTATTTGCCGCCCTGCACAGCTACTGTGCACGTTTCGCTAAAGACAGCGACATCCGTATTCCATAGCATACCGCCATGATTTGATCCCGACATGAGGGGAATGGATATGGAAATCACGTTCAACGGGAAAACCGGCATCGTTACCGGCGCGGCGTCGGGTATCGGCAAGGCCATTGCGGCTGATTATGCATCTGCGGGCGGAACGGTGATTGTCGCCGACCTGAAGCAAGACGCAGCAGATAAAGCCGCGGCCGAGATTGTAGCCGCGGGCGGTAAGGCCTTTGGCTTTGCAGGAAACGTCGCAAATGCGGATGACGCGCAGCGCGCCGTCGAATTTGCGGTCGCCCAAACCGGTGCGCTGCACCATTTCGTCAACAACGCGGGCATCGGTGGCGCCTCGGCCCCCGTGGGCGCGTATCCCGTGGATAGCTGGCGGTCGGTGATCGATGTCAACCTGATCGGCGTGTTCTTGGGGATGCGGTTCGCCATTCCCGCGATTAAAGCTGCCGGCGGCGGGGCGATTGTGAACATCGCTTCTGTCATGGGCGCGGTCGGAATTGCCAATTCATCGGCTTATGTCGCGGCCAAACATGGCGTTGTCGGGCTGACCAAATCGGCCGCGCTGGAACACGCGGTTGACAATATCCGCGTCAACTCGGTCGGGCCCGGTTTCATCCAAACGCCGCTGCTTGATGCGAATTCCGACGACGCCACGAGGACATTTCTGGGCAGCCAACATGCGCTGAACCGTCTGGGCCAGCCCGAGGAAGTAGCGGCGCTGACGTTGTTCCTGCTGTCGGATCACGCCAGCTTCATCACCGGATCGTATCATCTGGTCGATGGCGGCTATACGGCCAAATAGCGAAAACGCCCGCCGAGATTATCGGCGGGCGTCAATTCAGGCGGCAGCGGCCAGCAGCTTTCGCAATTGCGAGGGGAAAAACTGCAGAAGCAGGGTCTCGGTCTCGGCACTGCCTTCGCGCGCGACATACATGCGGACGTCGATCGGCGTGTCATCGCCCTCAGCCACCGCCGAAAAGTCGATGTCGAACATCGCGCGCCAGTAGTCTTGCCCGACCACAGGATAGACGCTTTCGTTGCCAACAACCGCCCCCGATGCCGAGGCGATGACAGTCACCCCGTCGCCACGCCCAAAGCCCGTCAGCGTGTGACCATCAAAATCACACACGACCTTGACTGTATCTTCGGGGCGGACTTGGCCTGGGTTGCCGCCGACACCTACGCGCGTCGCGATAAAGCGCGCGGCGTCGGTGGTGGCGGGCGAGTCCTCCAACCATGTCAGCTTGTAGGCGAAGTCGTAGCTGTTGCCCGCCGCGGCAGGGCCGTTCGGCTGCCAGAACGCCACGATATTGTCGTGGATCTCGTCGTCCGTGCGCAGTTCGACCAAGCTGACGTTGCCGTCGCCCCAGTCGCCCTCGGGGGCGACCCAGACGCTGGCGCGCTTTTCATAGAACACGCCATCGTCTTGGTACTGCACAAAATCCCGCTCGCGCTGCATCAGGCCAAAGCCTTGGACGTTGGGGGCTTGGAACGTGTTGACCATCGTGTGGGGCGGGTTGTTCAGCGGACGCCAGATCTGCTCGCCGCTGCCGGTCAGAATTTGCAGGCCATCGGAATCGTGGATTTCGGGGCGCCAGTCAGCGGCCAGAAAACGGCTGTTCTTGCCATACCAGAACATCGATGTCAGGGGCGCAATTCCCAGGCGTTCAACATCGCCGCGCAGATACACACTGGCCGAAACCTGCTGGATAACGCCATTGTCGCGGTGCGATTGGATGCGATAGGCACCGGTCGCGCGCGGGCTTTCCATCAGTGCATAGGCGGTCAGATCGCCGTTTTCGGCAGGCTCCAGCCAAAAGCGGGTGAACAGGGGGAATTCTTCGGGGCCATTGATTGCGGTGTCCAGCGCAAGGCCACGCACCGACAGCCCGAACTGCCCTGAATAGCCCGAGGTGCGCCAGTAAGACGCGCCAAGGAAGGCCATCCAGTCCAGTTTGGTTTCGGCGTCCATTACCCGAAAGCCTGCAAAACCGTGGGTATTCGTCAAGCCCTCGGCAGGATTTCCGGATGGAATATCAAACATATCCAGCGCGAAGTTCACCTCATGCGCGAGGCCGTCTTGCAAGGTAAAAATCCGCACCGGGCTTTTGAAAAACTTGCCAGGGAAGAACATCTGCACCGGCGAGGCGTTGCCCTGATCTTGGAACAGGGTGTCCTCGGGGCGGAAGCTGATCTGGTTGTGCTCGTCGTAGTCAACTTCCTCGAGCACGTCGGCGTCGGGGATATCTTGCGGGACATACGGGCTGGCTGCCAAAGTGCGGGCCATTTCCTTCAGAATGTCGAAGGAAAACGGTTCGGCTGCGTCTGGCGTGGGGGTTGTCAAGGCACTGGCGGCCATGGGCAACAGGCAAAATGCGCCCCCGGCAAGGGCAGTTTGAAGAAGCGCGCGGCGGTGAATCGGCTGCATGAAACAGATCTCGAATAAGGCTGATAGCTTGTGCCGGATTGGTAGGGGCATTGCATTAAAAGGCAAGCAAATTCGCGGTCTACCTCACCAGCCGCACAAGGATTGGCGTGAAGTCGCAGGGGATTATGGGCTGATCGGCACTTTTGCGGCGCGGGCGGCCACCATTTCGGAAGCCTGCTTGCAATTTCTACCAAAATCAGCCGGTTGCCGGCGCGCCTATAAAACCAGAATTGCGCGGAAGTCGTTGACATTCGTCAGCGTCGGACCGGTGATGACCTGATCGTTCAATGCCGCGAAAAAGCTGTGCGCATCGTTGTTTTCCAGCGCTGCTGCTGCGTCGATCCCCGCTGCCGCCGCGCGCTGCAATGTGGTCGGGGTGATGACCGCGCCCGCAACCTCGGCTGCGCCATCGACGCCATCGGTGTCGCAGGCCAGCGCGAAAATTCCCTGCGCGCCCTGCAATGCCAGCGCCAGCGCAAGGCAGTATTCGGCGTTCGGCCCGCCCGTGCCGCTGCCCGTGCGCGTGACCGTCAATTCTCCTCCCGAGAGGAGAAGCAGCGGCCCTGCGCCGTTGCCGCGTTGGTGTTCCAGCGCTGCGGCTGCGTGTTCGGCGGCGACGGTGCGGGCTTCCCCCTCGATCGCGTCGCCGAGGATGATGGTGCGATACCCCTGTGCTTGCGCGGCAGACGCCGCCGCGGCAAGCGACTGCGACGGTGCGGCATAGATGGTGTTTGTCACACGCCCAAGGCGCGGATCGCCCGGCGCAATGATGGTGCTGCCCGCTGTCAGCACGCTGCGCACGGATGCAGGCAACGGGATGTTCCACCGCGCGGCGACGGACAAAGCGTCGGCACTGGTCGAGCTTTCTGCAACAGTCGGCCCAGACCCGATCATTGACGGCGCATCGCCCGGCACGTCCGATATCATCAGCGCCAGCATTTGCGCGGGCCATGCCGCGGCGGCCAGTTGCCCGCCCTTCACGCGGCTGATGTGTTTGCGCAGGATGTTCATTTGCCCGATAGGCGCGCCCGATGCCAACAGCGCCGCGTTGACGGCCTGTTTTTCGGCCAGCTTGACACCCGCCGCGGGCGCGGCCAGCAGTGCCGACGCCCCGCCCGAAATCAGCGCGAGGACAAAGTCGCCCTCGCGCAATGTGCCCAGCAGGTCAAGCATGCGCGCCGTTGCGGCTGCCCCCGCGGCGTCGGGGACGGGGTGGGCGGCCTCGATAATTTCGATGCCTTTTGTGGGCCGCCCATAGCCGTAACGGGTGATGACCAACCCCTCGCAAGGGCCCCAAGCCGCCTCGACCGCCTCGGCCATCCGCGCGCTGGCCTTGCCCGCGCCGATCACGACGACGCGGCCGCCCTGTGGTTTTTCGGGCAGGAAGGCCGCCAGCGACCGCATCGGGTCGGCGGCGGCGACGGCAGTATCGAACAAGCCGCGCAGAAGCGCAGTGGGTGCGAGGGGCGTATCGGTCACGTGGCGCGTCCTTAGGCGGCGGTGGACAGGGTGATTTTCAGCTGAGACAGGTGCAGATAGGCCGCTGCTGTCCACGAAAAATGCCCGCCGCCGCAAGGCTCGCCTGTTGTCGGGTCGAAGTATTCGCAGAAGCCCGCCGTCTCGAGCGCCGTGACGATTGAATGGCGGATGTCCTCGGCCAGAGCTGTGGCGTTGTTACGCAGCAGACCCTGCACCAGCAGCCAGTCGATGATGGGCCAGACCGATCCGCGCCAGTAACGCCGAGGCTCGAACCCCGGATAGTCGCGCGGGGTGGTGGGGAAAGATACCAGCATCCCCTCGCACCAACGGCGCATTTCCTGTTCGGCTGCGGCCATGCGGGCGGCGGGCAAATCCAGCGCCAGCAAGGGGATGAAGCAGGCCTGTGTCGGCGCCGCGACCCGCTGCCCCGAGACCAGGTCGAGCGAGCGAAAGCGGCTATCCGCGTCCGACCATGCCTGATCGAGCCCCGCGCGCGAGCGGGCGTTCATCGCATCCAGTTCAGCGGCGGCGGCTTCTTCGCCAAGGGCCCGGGCCAGTTGCTGCAGCCCTTCGCCAGCCGCCAGCAGGATGCCTGTCGTTTGCACGCAGGCGACTTTGAAGGGCGCGGCATCCCATTGTTCCGCTGCGTCCCAGCCGCAGGCGGCATAGGTGTCGACCAGATGGATGAACCGCTGATAATCCTGGTCACGCGGGCGCATGGCGGGGTCGACGTGGCCGGTGTCCTTGCGCTTCACGGGTGTGGTGGTGGTGGTGGGCACACGCGCCAAGGCGACGTCCCACGCGGGCGAGTTGTCGGACCCGCTTTCCCACGGGTGCAACAGCGCGACAAGGCCGGTGCCTTCGGGGTCGCGCGCGCTGTACCACCAGCGGTGATAACGCAGCGCGGCATGGAATAGCGGGCGGATCCGCTCGGCGGGCGCGCCTGAATCATGCAGCGCCTTGACCGCCATGCCAAAAACCGGCGGCTGCGTTATGCCCGACGTCGGGATGCGGTGGCTGGTGCGCCACACATCAGCCCCCGGAAAATAGCTGTCCGAGGGCTGGTGGAACACGATATGCGGGATCATCCCGTCATCCCATTGCCCCTCGATCAGGCGTTCCAGTTCCAGGCAGCCACGTGGCACGTCGAATTCGGCAAAGGCCATTGCGACGAAAGCCGAGTCCCAGTTCCATTGAAAGGGGTAAAGGCCCGCGGTCGGCACGGTGTAGCCGCCGCGGTCGTTGTCTTGCAGAATGCCGCGCGCGATAGCACGAAAATCAGACATTTATGAACTCACTGATAAGCGATGCCGGTTTCGGGGGAAAGCCAGCTGAGGCGTGTGGGGTCGGGGGCAAGGTAGATGGTTTGGCCGGCGGCCACGGTGTCGCGCGGAGGCAGGCTGACCCGCACCATTTGCCCGTAAATCGTGCCGGTGACCAGCAGCGTGGCGCCCATCGGTTCGACGACGTTGATCTGCAGGGGCAGGCCGCTCGTGTCCTCGGTGCGGGTGACGGCTTCGCCCCGCAGACCCATCACCACTTCGCCGCTGACGCCCGCAGGCACGGGTTGGCCGCCTGCCACACCGTCCGCGACCGGAATGGTGATGAAGTTCATAGGCGGGCTGCCGATAAAGCCGCCGACAAAGCGCGTCGCGGGGTTGTCATAGACATCGACAGGGGTGCCGACTTGCTCGATCCGACCCTGGTAAACAATGGCGATACGGTCGGACAGGCCCATAGCCTCGGTCTGGTCGTGGGTGACGTAGACCGTGGTGGTGCCTGCCTCTTGCAGAACCGACTTCAGCTCGGTGCGCATTTCCAGCCGCAACAGCGCATCAAGGTTCGACAGCGGCTCGTCCATCAGCAGTACGGAGGGCTCGACAGCCAAGGCGCGTGCGACAGCCACACGCTGGCGCTGCCCGCCCGAAAGTTTGTTCGGGTAGCGGTCGAGGTATTGGCTGATGTGCAGCAGTTCGGCCGCTTTGCCGACCTGCGCCTTCACGCGGGCCTCGTCGGCCTTTTGCATGCGCAGACCAAATGCGATGTTCTCGGCCACCGTCATATGCGGGAAAATGGCGTAGTTCTGGAACACCATGGCAAGGCCGCGATCTTTGGGCGGCAGCCCCAAGATCGACTTGCCATCCACACGGATGTCGCCCGAACTGGCGGTTTCCAGCCCCGCGATAATCCGCAGCAGCGTGGTCTTGCCGCAGCCCGAAGGCCCCAGCAGCGAGACGAATTCGCCGTCGTTGATGGTCAGCGAGACTTCGCGCAGCGCAACGGCGGTGCCGAAGGATTTGGCAATGCTGTCGATGACGATCTCAGCCATGGCGGGATTCCTTATGGGGTTGGGGCATCATTTCGAGGAAATCCCCCAAATCGCAAACAGATAGCGGCGCACCGCAAAGATGAAGATGACCGAAGGCAAGATCAGCAGCAGCCCGCCCGCAAAGCGGAAGTGCAGCGGGCTTTCACCCAGAACGGTCAGCAGATAGGCCGTCAGCGTGCGGTGCGAGACCGTCAGAACCGAGGCGGCGAAGACCTCGTTCCAGCTAATGACGAAGGCGAAAACGGCTGTCGCGGCCAAACCGGGCAAGGCCAGCGGCACGACAATGCGCAAGAACGCCTGAAACTTTGAGCAACCGAAGACCCATGCGGCTTCTTCCAACTCGCGCGGAACGCCCATGAAGATGCCTTGGGTCACCAGCACGGCAAAGGGCATGGCCAGAACGGTGTGCACCAGTGCGACGCCGAAAACGGTGTCGTAAAGGCCCATGTTGATGAACGACACCGTCAGCGGCAAGGCGAGAATGGCCAGCGGGAAAGCGCGGGTCAGCAATACCAGCAGGCGGAAGGCGTTCTTGCCGGTAAAGGCAAAGCGGGCCAGCGCGTAGCCAGCGGGCGCGCCCAGCAGAACCGACAGCACGACCGTGATACCAGCGGCCTGCAGCGAGTTGCCGAACGCGGCAATCAGCCCGTCGGTTTGCAGGAAGGTCAGGAAGGGCTCGAACGACAGATCGCCCGGGAAGACCGATTTGGGCCATGTATAGACGCCGCGGCGGCCGCCGAAAGCGCCCAGTGCCACAAACCAGATCGGCACCAGCACCCACGCCGATAGCGCGGCGATGGCGGCCCAGAACAGGAATTTGCGCGCGCCTTGGAACGACGCCGGTGACTTCGGGGCGCGTTTGAGGGGGTGGATATCACTCACGGCAGACGCTCCGGATCGACCTTGATGGCCTTGAGGTAAACGAAGGTTGCAACCAGCGAGATCACCATGATCAGCACGGCATAGGCCGCCGCGACCCCGTAGTTCTGGTTTGTGTTTTGCCAAGTGTATGCCTCACCCATCAGCACGGGGAAGTTACGCCCGCCCAAGGTGTAGACCACGGCAAAAACCTCGAATGCCAAGACAGTGCGCAAGATCAGCGCCGACTGCAGCGCGGGGCGGATTAGCGGCAGCGTGATCTTGGTGAAGCGCGTCCAGCGGCTGGCCCCGAAGACCTGCGCGGCTTCGTTGAAATCTTTGGGCACCTGATTCATGCCGGCAACGATGACGATCATCACAATCGCGGTCGAGCGCCAGATCTCGGCCATAGCGATGCCGAAGAACAGCGCGATCGGCGTTTGGTAGGTCAACCACGCCTGCTGCCGCTCGATCAGGCCGAGGCCATAGAGGAAGCTGTTCAGATAGCCCGAGTTTTGCAAAATCGACAGCCAAACCAAGCCTGCCGCCAGATCCGAGATCCCCAGCGGGATGGTCCAGATCCACAAAATGGTTTCGCGGCCCTTGCCGATATGCATCGCCAGCGAACCCATCGCCAGCGATAGCGCGATTTGCACGGGGACAACGAACAACGTCAGCAAGAACGTGTTGCGCAGGGCGGTGTTGAAGTTCAGGTCACTGACCATGCGCTGGAAATTCGCCATCGACGGCGCGTTCCCTTGCGAAAAAGCCAGCCAGATCGTCTGAACCAGCGGGACCAAGAACAGCACGGCCAGAAAAGCCGTGGCTGGCAAGATCAGCAGGTAAGGTGTCAGCCGTTTGGTTTGCACGTGAGGGGTTATCCCTGTTGAGGAAGGAAGAAGCGGCCCGGCCTTACGCGGCCGGGCCATTTGGTTTTCAGGTGTTATTCGACCGGGCAGGCGCCTTCGCTGGATGCGTCGGGGGCCCAGCAGGGCGCGCCGGTGTCTTGCATCAGCGCGTTCAGCACGTCACCCTCGGCGGCCAGTGTGGCGGCGATGTCTTCGCCGTTCAGCACGATGCGTTGGAAGGTGTCCATGTAAACCTTGTTGAACTCCCCACCCTTGTCACCAAGCCCGATGGGCAGCAGCGAAATCAGTGCGTCGGGCGCGCTTTGGGTGGCGCTGACGGCGCTGGCCAGCAGCGAAACGCCATCTTCACCGCCCTCGGGCAGGTCGACTTCCATGGTCGGGAAGAAGGCCACCAGTTCAGCCGTCAGCAGTTGCGTATCGGTCTGGGTCAGGTGGCGGATGATGGCGGTTGCGCCATCCACATCGGGCGCGCCTTGGGGGATCGCAAGGCCCGCGATCACCGGCATATAGCCGCGACCGTGGGGGCCTGCGGGGGCGGGGAAGGTTACGAAGTCTTCGGGGAAGACGTTCAGCGCTTCTTTCAGGCGGGCAACGTGATCCCACGCGACCCAGACCTCGTCCGCCAGCAACGGCTCTTGCATGAAGGCATAGTTGGTCGAGTTCGGCGTGACGACCGACCACAACTCCTTGAATTCCTCCCAGCCGGCGACAGCATCGGCTGATCGGAAGCTGCGCACGACGCCGCCGGTGTAGGACGGGTAGAAATACCCCTCGAAGAAGCGGGCCATCAGGCCGTTCGGGCCAGCGGGGAAGCCGATGCGTTCGGCGCCGGTTGCGTCCTTCATGGCCTGACCCCAAGCGATCAGCTGCTCGTAAGTCAGCGCATTGATGTCGGCGCCTTCGGGCAGGTATTCCAGCGCTTCTTTCTTGGCGGCCATCACATAGGTCGCCTGCATCCACGGGATATATTCCTGATCATCGGTGCCCAGTTTGCCCAGATCCAGCACCGATTGGGGCATCCCAGCGGCGGCCAGTTCGGCGGCCAGATCGTTCAAAGGCATGAATATATCGCGTTCGGCCAGCGGGGCCAGCTCGCCGTGCAGCGCGCCGACAAGGCTGATCGTGTGGCGACCGGTTTGGCTTTCGGCGGTCATGCGGATGGGGAACTGCGGCGGCTCCTCCACCACGTAGTTCACATCGGGCACGCCCTTCAGAATGTCGCCGCGCATGGCCTGCGCTTCTTCCAGCGGGCGCAGCTGCGTCGACAGGAAGATGGTTTCGGCGCTGGCGGCAGCGCCCGCCAGCATCAGCCCGGCCAGTGCAGCGCCGCCCAGAAGGCGGCTCGTGGTTTTGGTGATTTTCACAGTGATTTCCTCCCTCAAGTGAAATTAAATGGCCCGTCGCAGATGACTGTCGCGGTCAACTGCGGTGACGGGAAGCAATTCGTTCAGATCCGCCACAGGCTCGCCCGCAAGGGTACGCAGCAGCAGCCCGGCCAGCCGTGCGCCCTGATCCTCGGTATCGATGCGCATCGACGACAGGCGGGGCTGACTGAAGGCGCCCATGGCCAGATCGTCGTGGCCGACGATGGCGACGTTGCTGTCCATTTCGTGCAACGCGGCCAGTGCCCCCAAAGCCATCGAATCCGTCGCGCACAAAATGGCGGTGGGGGGCACGTGGCCGGTCATGATCTGGCGGGCGGCGGCATAACCGCCAGCCTCGTTCAGCGTACCTTGCACCATCAGTTCGGGCCGGCCCGCCGCGCGCATCGCGGCGCGATACCCTTCGGCGCGGTCATGGGCGAAATAAAAGCTCTCGTCCGCGCCAATCATGCCGATGTGCAGATGGCCATCGGCAATGAATCGCTGCGTCGCGGTTTTGAAGGCGGAAAAGCCATCGCCGTCCAGCCACGGGTGGGGGCGCGCGCTTTCGGTGCGCCCGTCGGTGACAAAGGGAATGCCGCGGTCCAGCAGAAAGTCGACGCGCGGATCGTTACGCCGTGTCCGCACCAGCAGCATGGCATCGATCCGCTGGCCGTCGACCAGATTGCGGCACAGCTCCAGCTCGGTTTCTTCGGACGGGACGGGCGCGATCATCAGGTTGATGCGATGCGCCAGCAGGTCGCGCGCACAGCTAGCCACCACGCGCGTTAGGTGGGACGTTGCTATTTCACCATCGGTCGAGGGAAGCGGCATCATGACAATATCGGTACGCTGGCGGCGCAAACGGCGTGCAGCCGCATTCGGGCGGTAACCCGCCGCGTTCGCTGCTGCGACTACGCGCAAACGTGTTTTTTCTGAAACGTCCGAATAGCCGTCAAGCGCACGGGACACCGTCGTAATCGATAACCCGAGGCTTTCGGCCAGTTCTTTCAAACCCGCCATCGTCCTCACTCCTCCGGACGCAAGGGTAATCAAAAACGTTTTGGATTCGCAAGGGGGCGCGCGAGATCGGCGAATTTCAGCGCCAGAAGCGCCAGAGACGAGCGGGACATGGGGCAAAGAAGGTGGTAATATGATGCAAATTAGCGCAGGCGAGGGACCAATGACGATCACGCATCAAGATGAACTGGACGGCATGATGGAGATCGGCCGGATCGTTGCAAACACCGTCCGCGCCATGAAAGACGCCATCGAGCCAGGCATGACCACGGCCGAGTTGGACATTATTGGCGATGCGCTGCTGCAACGCGAGGGGGCCCAATCCGCCCCGCGAATGACCTATGATTTCCCGGGTGCAACCTGCATCAGCGTCAACGAAGCGATTGCCCACGGCATCCCCGGTAATCGCCGCTTCAAGCGTGGCGATCTGGTTAACATCGACGTATCTGCCGAAAAAAACGGGTTTTTCGCCGATACAGGCGCCAGCTTCTGCTTTGGCACCGCACATCCGCGCCTTGTAAAGCTGTGCCAAGACGGCCAGCGCGCCACCGATATCGGCGTGGCGCAAGTTGGCACTGACCGGCCTTTGGGCGGGATCGGGCGGGCGATCGGGCGCTTTGCCGCCGATCGCGGCTATACGCTGGTGCGCAACTTGGCCAGCCACGGCGTCGGTCGCAGCCTGCATGAATACCCCGAAGAGATCCCGACATGGCCCGAACGCGGCGAGAAGCGCCGCATCGGAAAGGGCCTTGTGCTGACGGTCGAGCCCTTCTTGTCGACGGGCGCGTTCTGGGCCGACCGCGGAGATGATGACTGGACCCTTTATAGCCACCCGAACGCGCCCGTGGTGCAGTTTGAGCATACTGTGATCGCGACCGATGGCGCGCCGATCATCGTGACGCTGCCCGCCTAAGCTGCTGCCACGGCTGGCAAGACGGCGTTATCGTGCAGGAAGGCTTTGCGCTGGCCTTAAATTCCGGCAAATATAGACAAAAATGCCGGATTATCATCATGCCCCAGACGCCCCAGCAATGGATCACGAAAACCTTTACGCCTATGCCAAACCGCCTGCGGGCCGCGCGGCGCGATTTGCTGATCGCGGCGTTCGCGGCTGGCGCGTCGTGGCTGATCGCCGTCGAGCTGCTGGGCCATCAGGCACCGGTTTTTGCGGCGATCTGTGCTATCGTGTCGCTTGCGCCCGGGTTGCCGAACCACGGGCGTCAGGCGGTTGATCTGATCATCGGCATGACGCTAGGCATCGTTGTGGGCGAGCTGGTCTGGGCGATCAACCCTGGCGGGGTCTCAGGGCTTGTATTGCTGGTCGAGCTGATCGTTGCGATTTTGATGGCAATGAGCATCGCTGCTGCGCTTGGACGATCGGCCGTGTTGGGTATTCAGGCCGGGGTATCTGTGACGCTGGTGCTGGCGATGGGGCCGCAGAGCGCGGGCCTGCACCGGTTGGTAGATGGCGGCATCGGCGTCGTGGTGGGCCTGCTGTGCAGCCAGTTTCTGCTGACGCCCGACCCGATCCGAAGCCTGAATACCGCGATGCAGAACTTTCTGACTCAGCTTGCTGCGGGGCTAGATCAAGCGGCCGATGCTGTAGAAAAAGGTGATCTGACCAACGCATCGCACGCTGAACGCAAGGTTGCCGATAGTTGGGGAAGCCTGCGAATTCTGCTGGATACGCTGGACAACGCTCGCCTGTCGGCGCGCTGGTCGGTGCGCGGACGTATGGTGGCGAACCCGCTTCTAAAGACAATCGCGCGGCAAAACCGCCACGCCGTTCATCTGTTCGCAAACGCCCTAATGATGACCGAAGCATTGTCGATGGCACTGCGCAGCGGGCAGCCCGCGCCCGAGGATCTACCCGCCCGAATCCGCGCGGCGGCGCAGCACTGTCGCACCCTGCTGCAACAGGCCGGCGCCGCTGGCCCTTTGCCCGAGGCCCCGCAGGTTACCGGCCCATGGGCCGAGGCTGACGAGCACCTGTGCCAAATGGAATCCCGCCTGCAGCGGTTGGTTGGTCTGCGTCAAGCCGTTCAGCGTGATGCGGCGGCAGCCTAGTTGTACGGGCACGCTGCGTAATGTGCGGGTGCTTTGGGCAGCAGCGTGGGCAGCGTAGCGACGCATTTTGCCACCGCTTGCGAGCGGCGGGTTCGGAAGACACAACCTGACGGCAGGTTGATTGCACTGGGGATTTCGCCGCGATAACTGTATGTTGACGGCCAGCGCGCGGGCGATGCCGATGCGTTGGCGTTGGCCGCTGGAAAACTCGTGTGGTAGCGGGCGGCCGGCATCAAGGGGAAGGCCGACCCAATCAAGTAACTCAGCGATACGTGCGGCACGGCCTGTGCCTTGCCGATGATCGCTGCGACGGTTTTGCGCGGGTTTAAAGTGGCGAATGGGTATTGAAATACGAGCTGTATATACCGGCGAAACGGTACAAATAGTGCCGCAGTCAGATTAAATATATTTTGACTACGAAAGCGGATTTTGCCAATTGCCGGCTGGTGCAGGCGTATGATCGCACGCCCCACAGCGGTCTTGCGCGACCCGAATTCGCCGACCACTCCGAAAGCTTCTCCCCTGCGTAGAAAAGGATGACATTTTCGGCAGGATGGACATGCCCCTGCAAGCGGCCAAGCGAGCCGCCTTGGATTGGAAAGGGCACGGTCATCGCGCACGTCCAAGATGGGCTCTGGACCGCGCATACGGGTGCGCTGGGGGCGGATGCAGCGCACCGCCTGCTGCGCACCCACGGGCGTTTGCGCAGGCACTGCCATGCTGATGGCAGTGCCGCGGTGCGGCCCAAAGACTCAACCCGGCGGCAGGTTTGGCGGGCTGGGCAAAGTGCCGCCGATGGCGCGCAGCGGTTGCCTTTTGCCGTCAGGCCCGCGACTGGTCGTCGATGCCAGCAGCCTGCGCGTGTGAGGGTGCTGGGTATCCTCAAAAACCTGGTGAACGCGGCCTTACTCGACCACGTGGCCGCCATACATAATGGCGACGCGGTTGGCGATCATGGCCACGACAGCACGATTGTGGGTTATGAAGATGACGGCGGTATGGGTCTGGGTCTTCAAGTCCCAGATCAGGCGCAAGATCTGGGCTTGCACCGCGACGACCAAAGCCGTGGTCGGTTCGTCTGCAATTAACAGGGCGCCGCAGCAAGACAGCGCCATGGCGATCATGATACGCTGGCGCATCCCGCCGGACATCTGATGAGAGTAGTTCTTTGTCCGCGCCTGAGAGGCCGATATGCCCAACATTTGCAACATCGCAACTGCGGCTTCCTTGACCTCGGGCCGTGTGTTGCTTTCGTGCAGCATGATCACTTCTGCAATCTGGCGTCCGACGCTAAAAAAACGGGTTCAGCGAGTTCATCGGCTCTTGGAAGATCATAGCCATCTGGTTGCCGCGCAGCGACCGCAGATGGGCGGGTTACGCCCGAACAAGGTGTCGCGTCCGGTGAAGGTGATCTCGCAGCCCGCAACGCGCCCTAGCCGCCGTGGCAGCAACTCCATAATCGAGAGGCTGGTGACGCTTTTGCCCGATCCGGAGTCGCCCACGATGGCCAAGGTTTCGCCGCGATGGATGTCGAACGTCACGCCATCGATCGATTCCACTATGCCGCGTTCGGTCGTGAAATACGCGCGCAGATCACGGATGAACAGAACCGGCTGGGTCACGTGCTGACCACAGAACGTGCGGGGCCCAGTCGAACCCTGTGTCGAACGGAAAAGTCGGGCGGGCGATATGCTGGCGCGGGCGGCGGGTCACGTCTTGGTCTACGATGCCGGGGGTCAGTGCCATCAGTGAAGTTGCCGCTAGCGCCTTCATATCGGGCGAGAGGTAGCCGGATTTGACCACCACCATGCGCGCCTTGGCGGGGTCCAACCCCAATGAAGTGAAATCTACCAAGTTGTGGAACGGGCGTCGGCGCGCTGTAACGACAAAAGTCACCCCATCGCAGCGCAAAACCGCCTGACGTTCGGCTGCGCGCGGCGCATCGGACAGTGCGATGACCTGCGCGGTGATCGGCAGCGGTGCGCTATTGATCGGGTCGTGCGTCGCGCCAATCGTGCCGTGCACGCTTGCGCCCACGCCGGCGCCATAGGCTGCATCGACCAGCGGCAGATCGGCAATCCCGGCCAAAATGACGTCTGCTTCGGCGTTTTCCAACAGGGCAGCCAGCGTATCGGCGCGGTCACCCGCGCCGCCGCCTGTCGGATTGTCACCGGAATCGGCCAAGACGACGGGCAGGGCAGTCGCATCGCGCGCCATGGACAAGCAATCAGACAGGCTGCCGGTAACCGTGCCAAAAACAAAGGACTCGCGGGCGTCCCAGTACGCGCTGGCCAATTCGATGGCAGCCCGCTGCATCGTAGCATGGTCGGTGCCGGTGACCAACACGGCGGCTGTCGCCCGCGGCTCGTCCACCCAGACATAGCCGACCATCAAAGAGACGTCCCATATGCCGTCCACATCTTCGAGGGCGGGAATGACGGCATAGAGGCTGGCGGCGGGTTCGTCCTCGGTCGATGTCCGCTCGCCCGGAAGCAAGACCGGAACCTTCACCCAGCAGACGGAAGGGCGCTGGCCGCTGTCCAACGCGCGCATCAGCAAAGCGATGGCGCGCCGCATGGTTTGGGGGACATCAATATGGGGCGCTGTGCGATAGGCGCTGAACATGTCGATGGAATCCACCACACGGTCTGACACGTTGCCGTGCAGGTCGTAGCTGGTCGTAATCAACACATCGGGCCCGACGATATCGCGAACCGCGGCTAGCAGATCGCCCTCACAGTCATGCATCCCCGCAACGACTGCTGCGCCATGCAGCGCCATATAAACGCCGTCCAAGGGCATAGCCGCGCGGATGCCGGCCAAAATCTCGGCTTTGAAGGCGGCATAGGTCTCGGGGCAGATCGGCGCGCCGGGCACCGCGCGAGCCCAAAAGACGGGCTGCCAGTCGGCATCGTAATCGGCCAGCATTGCAAAATCGGGGGCATTGAACAGGTCGGCCCCGCGCAAAATACGGAAGTCTGCCGTGCGCGTCAGACCCGGGTTAAAGCTGGAGCTTTCGATATGCAGGCCAGCAACGGCGATTTTGTAGGTCATGCGCCCTCGGCAGTTATTAGGGGGTTGAGTAGGAACCGTTCGGCCGCGACGGCTGCGGCGCCGCTGGCGGTGAAAGCGGGGGTGACAAAGTCGAAGGTGATTTGCGTGGCTGCCCTTAAACGCGGCATGATGGCGGCGTCGATGCTTTGCCGGATAACGCGCTGCATCAGGCCGTCCTCGCTGCCGAATTCCATCGCGATGACAACCAGCGCGGGATTGAGCATTTGGATCGCCTGGGCGATCGCCAAACCCAGCGCCCCGCCTGCGCGGTGCAAAATGGCGATGGCTGCGGCATCGCCACTCTCGGCCAGCGGCTCGACGTCCTCCATCACGGCGCAGGGCAGGCCGTCGGCTACGGCAGCGTGCAAAATGGCCCGTCCGGATGCGATGGTTGTCAGGCACCCGCGCTTGCCACAGCGACAGGGCGGGCCGTCGAGCTGAATCGCCGCATGCGATATCTCGCCAGCCGCGCCGGAATGGCCACGGTACAGCTGCCCCCCGACAAAGATCGCCCCCCCGATGCCGCGCCCCAACGTGATAACGACGAAATCGCCGCATTCGCGCGCGCGGCCGAACAGCTTCTCGCCGACGGCGACGGCGTTCGCATCGTTTTCGACATAGGTGGGAATGCCGGTCGCCGCGCGGATCAGCGCAGCAACAGGGGCGTCGCGCCAACCAAGGTTGTTCGACTGCAGGCAGACTTGCTGGGTGTCGTCGACCAAGCCCGGCACAGCGACACCAATACCGACAACGCGGTCGAAACCGATTGCAGCCTTGCGCGCCAGCTGCGGCAAACGCTCGGCTAACATGCGAGCCAGATCGGGGGCGTCCAAGGGCCAGTCAGCCTCGTCGCTGCCATGAACATGACCGGCCAAGTCTGCCAGCAAAATCCGCGCGCGCCCCGCGACAGCGGCCACGCCGACCACGAAGCCGCCTTGCGCCGCGATATCGAGGATGATCGATGGCCGCCCTTGGCCTCGAATGCTGTCGCCCTCGGCCAGCAGGCCGCAATCAATCAGGTCGCGCGAAAGGGCCGTGATCGCAGGGCGCGAATAGCCCGTTTTTTCCGCAATTTCCGTACGTGTCAGCCCCGCTGAGGCGCTGACGGCGCGCAAAAGCTGGCGATGGGCATATGTTAACGTAGCCATGCGTCTTCCGGTTCGGGGCAGTGGTCGTCTTGCTTGACAATTAATTCAGTAAATAAAATTACTCAAGTATGTTTTAATACAGAATGACATAAGTTATCGCAAAAACCGGCTTCGGCCTTAGAATCGCCAACAGGGAAATCCATGCTCAAGCAACGTCGTCGTACGCTATTTGCGGCGTCTTTGCTGGCCGGTACGGCCCTCAGCGGGGCGCCTTCGCACAAACGGTTACGATTCTTCAGGGCGATCCCCCGCCTTGATGGGGCCACGAACCATGGTTGGTTCTTACAACACGTCTGTCCTGACGGCGATCTATGAAAACCTTGTCGCGCTGGAACAGGATTTGAACCAAAATCCTGCTCTAGCGATCGAATAGACGGTCAGCGACGACGGCTTGACTTGGACTTTAAAGTTGCGCGACGGGTAACATTTCACGATGGCCGCCCGCTTAATGCGGATGCCGTCGTCTTTACCTTCACGCGGTTGCTGGACGAGGCATAGGCCTTCCCTCGGGCGTCCGATCATTGGTGCGGTGAACGCCATTGATGACCGCACCGTGGCGTTCAAGTTGAACGCCGTCCATCCGGCATTTCCCGCGTTGGTCGCAGTAATGTAAGCGGGCATCGTTAGTCTCGCCGCGACTAAGGCTGGAATAATGGAAACCCTCGGCGGCGGCACGGGCCCCTTTAGTGTGGCCGAATGGAATACCGGCGAATATGTCCTGCTGTCGCGCGTTGACGATGACTGGAGCGACCTCGCGAAGATCGTTCATTTGGTCGGCCTGACTCTCGGTTGCTGCGATGACGCTGAAGGCGGGCGATGCCGATGTGATTAACGCACCCTCGGCGATTTTCGCCCACCAAATTGCCGCGAACCCCGACCTGACCCTGCACGAAGCCAAGCCGCGCTTTCTGGGCAGCGCTGGCCATGTGCAACCCCCGCTTGACAACCGCCTTGTGCGGCAGGTGATTAACTATGCGACTAACCGTGATGCATTTGTGCAGACGCTGCTATTGGCTACGACAGTACCGCAAACTCGCCGCTGGGGGAGGCTGTGTTTGGCTACAACGACCCCTTGAATCCCCATCCCTTCGACGTCGAGAAAGCCAAGGCTTTGCTTGCCGTAGCGGGATTCCCCGACGGCGCGGCTGCCCAACTTTATGTCCAACCCCAAAAGCCCCCTTTTGCACAAAGGGCCGCCTGTGAAGTCTTATCCGATCAGAAAGGCGGCGGCGCTGCCGCTTGTCCTACTAGGAACATCCTTTCTAGTTTTTATCGCATTGCGCGCGCTTCCGGGCGACCCCGCGCGGCTGATGGCGGGCCAGATGCACCCGAAGCCCTGCTGCTGGATATGCGAGCGCGCCTTGGATTGGATATGCCGATTATAGCGCTATACGGCATATTTCTGGCAAAGGCGTTTGCAGGGTGATCTGGGCACGTCGCTGTATTCCAAGCCGCCGGTGGTTAAAGAACTGTCGACCCGCTTTCCGAACACTCTGAAACTGGCGTTGGTTAGCCATGCGCTGGCTGTCGTTCTGGGGATTGGCGCGCTTTTGATGGCAGTTATCGTTTTTTCGCCCCGCTGATCGCCCGCGCTGATCCCTATGCGCAGAACCTGATGGCTGCGTTGCTGCCGCTATCGGGGCAGCATTTCTTTGGTACAGATCAATACGAGGGGATATTTTCGCCCATGCGGCTTACAGCGCAAGAATATCCTTCCTCGAGGTTCTGGTCGGGGTCGGTCTGGCATTGCTTGTCGGTATTCCCATTGGGCTGGTTGCGGGTAGATTTGGCGGGCGCATCGACAGCGCGCTGATGTGGGTGGTGGACATCATTTTTGCGTTTCCTGCAGTTGTTCTGGCAATGCTGATCACGTCTATTCCGGGCCTCAACCTGACCAACCTTCTGATTGCTAATGCAGTTTTCTCAATTGCCAGCTATGCGCGCCCGACGCGCAACGTCACGCTGGGGCTACGCTAAATGGACTATGCCGAGGCCGCGCGTGCGCGTCATGTTCGACCACATGTTTCGAAATGCGCTGTCGACTTTAATTGTGCAATCGACGCTGACCGCAGGCACGACCGTCTTGTCTGTCGCATCGCTATCGTTCCTAGGGCTAGGCGGGCAGTCGCCCATGCCCGAATGGGGCGCGATGATGAGCGGGGGCCGAAATTTCATAGGCGTCAATTTCCACCTACCGCTGTTTCCGGGCTTGGCGGTGTCGGTGATGGTGTTGGCTTTCAATCTGCTGGGTGACGAGCTGCGTGACTTGCTCGACCAGCGCGCGTGCCCGAAAATGGCGAGGAAATGGACGACCTTCAGCCGTTGGTAACCCCAAAAAAGCCTGATTCAACCCCGCGCCTGGCCCGAGGTGGTAGGCCAACGCGCCACGTGGGAGGCATGACAGACGCTGGCAGGCTCATGGGGCTACTACCCGTGACGAGCTTCAGGGCAAATCTGCTGGGGCTGCTGATCGACACTGTATCGAAGGGGGGCAATTTGTTGATGCATGTCAGCCCGACCGCGCGCGGGAGGTTGGATGCCAAATCGACTGCGGCCCTGCAGGTTTACGCCGACTGGATGCGTTATCACCGCGCGGCCATATATGGGGCAAGGGCGGCCGACTTGCCGCCCTTGCAGGACTGCCGTCTTACCCGTAAAGGCAGCGCGGTATATGTCCATGTTTTGGTATGGCCGTTCCGCCATTTGCATTTGCCCAGCCTCGGCACGAAGGTGTGGCGTGCGCGGCTGATGAATTATGGTAGCGAGATCAAGATTTTGCAGCCGCAACCGCCAAATCCCAACGATACTATGCTGGTGCCGGTTGATCCCAATGACCTGACATTTGGGCTGCCGGTGGAAAAACCGCCTGTTGCAATACCGGTCATCGTGCTGGCGCTGATCTAAAAGGAAGGGGCGCCGATGTGATCGGCGCCCCTTCTTGTATCAGGCTTTCTGCAACAGGTTCGCCAGAATGCGGAACGCGCCCGGCGTTAGCTTGTCCAGTTGGTGGTGCAGCACCAATGCGGTGTGCGTGTGACGCCCCGCGCCGATTTGCGCGCTGAGGAGCGAGCCCTCCAGCGGGTCTTCACCGCGGTCGTTCATCGCCAGCAAGGGCGTGTAGACTTCGGCCCATTCCGACGCGAAGTATAGGCCGCGTTCCTTGTCCCAGCCTGCCCAATCGTCGGCGCTGATGACGTTCGGCTGGGTCAGCAGCGGGTGATCGGGCGCAAGCACCGTCACTGCCGCATTCGGGTCGGTCACGCGATAGCGGATCGAGGGGCTGCCGATCTTCAGGTAGGCGGGCGGCACCGTGTCGGGGTTCCAGCCGTCCGATGGGCGGTGGTACAGGGTGACAAGATGGCCCCCTGCGTTGACCCATTCATGCACCTCGGCCATGCGCGATGTCATGTCCGTGCGGCGGCCCAAGGCGAAAACGCCGACCACGATCGTATCGAAGTCTTTGTACGCGCCCGATGCCATGTCGGCGGGGGTCAATTCGGTCACGTCGACACCCAAGCGGCGCATCCAGATGGCCACGTTGTCGTTGTTCGACCCGATGTAAGCCACGCGCGCATCGGGGATTTTCGCATCCACGACTTGGACTTGGAAGGCGACCTCGCTGGGCACAACGGCTTTGCCGGTGTGCGGATACTGGAAGGTTTCGACCTTGTAAGCCGTTTTGCCTTTCAGTGTCGGGTTCAGCACGATCCGCTCGACTTTCAGGTCGGCAGGCGGCGCCAGTTGGAAGGTGGCGGCCGTGCCGACGGGGTCGACATCGCCCGATAGAACCCAAGTCTCGGGAACCGGAATATCCAGATCTCCAATCGTCGCGTTCGTGACGACGGCCTCGATATTCGCGGGAACCGCACCGTTTTCGATGTTGAAGACAAGGGCCTCGGGGCGCAGGGTCAGTGCGTTTTCCGGCACGATGCGCAGGGCATCTTCCAGATCGACGATGACCGACACGGTCTGCCCGTCCACGGTGAAGGTCACCTTCGTCCACGCATCGCCGTTGCCGCCAAGCGGGTCGAACTGCGGCTCCATCGGGTTGGTCAGGGCCGCGTCGGCGGGGACGTCGACGGTGACCTTGCCATCGGGGCCGGGGCCGGTGGTCAGGCCAGCGCGGGTCAGAACCTCGACGGCGTTCACCTCGACCGCGGCGGGGGCATCGACCAGAGTGCGGATGTCTACCGATTGGCCTGCAGGCACGTCGTTGCCATCCACGAACGAACGGATCGTCACGCCAGACGCGATGCGGATGACTTCGGCCACTTCGCGTTGTTTGCGGCTCAAGCGGTGGGCTGCGATCGGCGCAAGGTCTGCGGGCAGGGCGGCTACGGCAGTATTCAGGGTGGCCGATAGCTCCAAAGCCTTTTCCAGCACGGATGCAGGATCGGCGTAGTCGGAATGCGCGGCATCAATCAGCGCTTGCGCTTGGCGCAGGGCGGCGGCGCAATCATCGCTCATGCCTTGCAGATCGGCAATTTGCCCCACGGTGGCGATCAGGCCGTCGCGGATGTCGGATTCTTCGCCACCAGCCGCGCCGCCGGTGACGCGGGCCAAGTGAAGGGGCCATTCGGTCTGTGGTTCGGGACGCCAGCGGCCCATGCCTTGGGTCAAGTGGCACGACCGTGACCATTCGCCCATCTGCGGCCATGTTGCGCCCGAAATCTTGTCACGCTCGGGGGCGGTCAGCAGCAGTGTTTGCGGGGGTGGAGGGGTTTCGTCGTCATAGACGCCGCCGCCGCCGCCCCATGCGGGGTCGTACATTTTCGGCACTTCCCACGGCGTCAGGCCCAGTTCGGTAAAGTGGTGGGTGTAGACGTCATCACGGCCCGAAAGTTCGATCGCCTTTTTGGTTGCGACCGTCGCGGCGCGGTGCTGGCCATGTTGGCCGGGCACATCAAGGAAGCAGTTGAAAATCGCATCCGGACGATACGCGCGGAAGGCCCAGACCATGCGTTCCAGCACACGATCCTCGCCCCAGCGTTCAATGGTATCGTCAGGGTCTTTGCTGAAGCCAAAGTCATGTACGGGGTCGGTCGTGCCCATGCCGCCGAACGCCAGCGCCGCGTCCAGTGCGCGCGAGGCGGCCTGCATTTCACGCGTGCGCAAGACACCCAGCGCAATACCGCGTTCCGGCCCGATCGAGTTCTGGCCGCCTTCGCCGCGCGTCATGCAGTACATGACGGGGTGGATGCCGTAGTTGAACCGCAGCGCGGCCAGCATGCCCGACGGTTCGTCATCGGGGTGAGCGCCTGTGGTCATAAAGGTGACCGTCGATGTCAGCCGTTCCAGCGCGCGGGCCAGCTGGACGATCGAGGGTTCCGATTTTTGCTGTGCAATCAGCTGCAGGTCGCTTAGCGGCACTGCAAAGGCGGGGATTGCTGTGCTGGCAAGGGCTGCCGGCACGGTCGCCATGAATAGGCGACGTGTCATTTTTATCGACATCTATACCTCCTCTTGGTCCGGCGAATCGACGGACAAGGGGAAGCTTAATGGCTTCTTTTAAAATAACTAACTTTAATTAATTAAACGGAAGCAAAAACTAGGGCAGCTTATTTGACGCGCAAAAGACAGCGGGCCGACATATAGCCGACCCGCTGATAATTTTGACGATTTGGAACGATTTAGGCCTGCTGGTTTTGCATGCGCGGGGCGATTTTCATCTATCGGTAGAGCAGCGAATGCCCCCCGGAAAACAGATGCACTTTGTCGGGCTGGGCCCCCAAAAGCACCGCTTGGCCGCGCAGGTTGGCGCGCATGCCAGGCAGTTTTGCCACGACTTTCGGACCTTCGTGCGTGCGCTCTAGGTAGATCAGGGTTACTTCGCCCAAGGCTTCGGTGAAATCGACGCGGCCATCAAAGATAGCGGGGCCATCGGCGATTTCAGTCAGATCCTCGGGGCGGATGCCGACGTTGACGGCCATGCCCATATCGGCTGCCGTCGTCGGGATGTCGGCGATGGCAGTGCCGCCATTGTCTAGGTCAACTAAGGTTTGCGCGCCGGTTTGGCTGATGCGACCGGGGGTCAGGTTCATGGCGGGCGATCCGATGAACTGCGCGACAAATTCATTTTGCGGGCGTTGGTACAGATCCAGCGGGGTGCCAACCTGCGCGATCCCCCCTTTGGCCAGCACCACGATACGCGAGGCTAGCGTCATCGCCTCGACCTGATCATGCGTGACATAGATCATGGTCGAATCCGGCATCTGTTCTTTCAACTGGGCAATCTCGATCCGCGTCGCCACGCGCAGCGCGGCATCGAGGTTCGAGAGCGGCTCGTCAAACAGGTAAACCTTGGGGTCGCGCACGATGGCGCGGCCGATGGCGACACGTTGGCGCTGGCCACCCGACAGCGCCTTGGGAAGCCGATCCAGATAGGGTTCTAGTTGTAGAATATTGGCGGCTTTTGTGATGGCTGCCTCAATCTCGGCCTTGGGTTTGTGCGCGATCTTAAGGGCGAAGGCCATGTTCTCGCGCACGGTCAGATGGGGGTAGAGGGCGTAGGATTGGAATACCATCGCGATGCCGCGCTGCGCGGGCGGCACATCGTTCATGCGCTGCCCGTCGATTTCCAGCGTGCCGCCCGTGATTTTTTCCAGCCCCGCGATCATCCGCAGTAGGGTTGATTTTCCGCACCCCGACGGGCCGACGAACACCACCAGTTCGCCGGGTTGAATATGCAGGTTGATGTCTTGCAGCACTTTGACGGGGCCGTAGGTTTTTTCGACAGCCGTCAGCTTCACCTCGGACATGGGCTATTCCTTTTGCAGCAGGGCAAAGCCCCAAGCGGGCAGGCTGAGCCATTCGCCATCAGCCGATACCCCGCCCAAATCTGCGGCCGCGTTGACCCAGTTGCCTGCGGGTAGAGCAACAGTTGCATCGTCGCGGCCCAGATTAAAGGCGCAGAAATATGTGGCCTTACCGCTACGCGTAAAGAACGCCAGATCGCCTTTGGCCGTGACGGCCGACATCGCGCCCGAGATCAGCTCGGGATGGCTGCGCCGGAAGGCAAGGGCCGCGCGATAGTATGCCAGCAGGCTGTCGGGATTGGCGTTTTGCGCCGAAACGGCCAGCGGCAGGTGCGGCGCGGTGACGGGCAGCCAGCCCTTCGTCGCCTCGGTAAAGCCGCCTTGGCGATTGTCACTTTCCCACACCATCGGGGTGCGCGCACCGTCGCGTCCCTTGAATTCCGGCCAGAATTCAATGCCATACGGATCTTGGATGTCGTTGAATTCCAGCTCGGCCTCGGGCAGGCCCAGTTCCTCGCCCTGATAAAGGCAGACCGACCCGCGCAGGCTAAGAAGCAGCATCAGGTAGCTGCGGACGGCCGTTTCATTCAGGTTCCAGCGGGTGATGTGGCGCACGACATCATGGTTCGAATATGACCAGCAGGGCCATGCATCGGGCGCGTCTTCTGCCAGTTGGTCGAACGTCGCCTGCAGCGCGGTTGCCGTGACACGGGCAGGCTGCAGCAGTTCAAAGGGATAGCACATCTGTACCTTGTCGCCGCCCGATGTGTATTGCGCCATGATTTGCAGGCCGCGCTCGGAATCGCCGACCTCGCCCACGGCGACGCCGCCGTGAATATCCAGCAGAGCCCGAAATCGGCGCAGGAACCCCAGATTTTCGGGGCGGCTTTTGTCGAACAGGTGCATCTGGTGGTTATAGGGGTTCACCTTGGGGGCGGTGCGGTCGTTGCGTTCCTCGATTGGCAAGGCGGGGTTGTCGCGCAGGTGCTGGTCGTGGAAATAGAAATTGATCGTATCCAGCCGGAAGCCGTCGACGCCGCGTTCCAGCCAGAAACGGGTGACGTCCAGCAGCGCCTCTTGCACGGCGTGGTTATGGAAGTTCAGGTCGGGTTGGCTGGTCAGGAAGTTGTGCAGGTAATACTGCTCGCGCCGGCTATCCCACTGCCAGCCGCTGCCGCCAAAGATCGACAGCCAGTTCGTGGGCGGGGTGCCGTCGGGTTTGGGGTCGGCCCAGACGTACCAGTCTGACCGCGGGTTGGTGCGGTTCTGGCGGCTTTCGCGGAACCATGGGTGTTTATCTGACGTATGCGACAGCACCAGATCAATCATCACCCGCAGGCCCAGCTTGTGCGCGCGGGCCACCAGCGCGTCAAAATCGGCCAGAGCGCCGAACATCGGGTCGACATCGCAATAATCCGACACGTCGTAGCCGAAATCCTTCATGGGCGAGGTGAAGAACGGACTGATCCAGATGGCATCGGCCCCCAACGCAGCGATGTGATCCAGCCGCTGCGTGATGCCCGGCAAATCGCCGATCCCGTCGCCGTTCGTGTCCTGATAGCTGCGGGGGTAGATCTGGTAGATGACGGCGCCGCGCCACCAATCGGGGTTTTTCGAAAGTGTCATGTTGCTCTCATTTAACGGAACCGGCCAGCAGCCCGCGCACCAAGAACCGCTGCATCGAGAAGAACACGAGCAGAGGCACAGCGATCGAGACGAAGGCCGAAGCAGAAAGGATTTCCCAGTCACCCCCGCGCGACCCCATCAGGTTCACGAGGTTGCCGGTCAGCACCTGTTGGTCATTCCCCGTGCCAAGGAACACCAGCGCGACCAGCAGATCGTTCCATGTCCACAGGAACTGAAAGATGGCAAAGCTAGCCAGCGCGGGGAACGACAAGGGCAGGATGATTTTGACGAAAATTTGAAACTCGGTCGCGCCATCGACGCGCGCGTTTTCGATGATGTCTTTGGGCAGGCCGACCATGTAATTGCGCAGCAGGTAGATCGCCATGGGCAGGCCAAACCCCGTATGCGCTAGCCAAATGCCCAAATAGCCTTTGCCGATTCCTATGGTATTATGCAGTTGCAGCAGCGGGATCAGGGCCAGTTGCAGCGGCACGACCAGCAGGCCGACAATGGTGGCAATCAACAGCGCGCGTCCCGGAAAATCCATCCACGCCAATGCGTAAGCGGCAAAGGCGGCGACCAGAATGGGGATCACCGTCGCGGGGATAGAGACCGTCAGCGTGTTCAAAAACGCCTGCCCAATCGACTGCCCCGCCATGGGCGAAAAGATCACGTTGCGATAGTTGTCGATGGTGAATTCGGGCGGAGTTGCGGCGGTGGTAAAGACGCGTGGCAGGCGCGCCCCCTCGAAACTTGTGGGCGAGGATAGGGTGAAGCTGCCGTCTTGGGCGACGGTTAGGCTGCTGCCGCCCCCCAGATCGGCAGTCTCATCAGGGGCAAAGGCCGCCGGCTCGCGCGAGGAGATGCCCCATGCGCTGACGGTGGCGCCTGTGGTAAACAGATGTCCTGCGATCACATGGGTTTCGCCCTCGGTCGTTTCCGCGCCGGTGATACGGATGGGGGCTTGCTGTGCTTCTTGCGTCGCGAAGGCCTGCCACCACCCTGATGAATCGATCTGATCGCCCGAGCGGAAGCTGGAGACGAGGAGGCCTGCCGTCGGGATGATCCAAAGGATGACCAGAACCGCCACCGAAAGGTTCACTGCCCAAGCCAGCGCCGATTTTTGTCCGGCAATATTGTCCATCAGCGCATTTCCTTGCGGGCGTTCCACACGTTCCAAATCAGAATAGGCGTGACCAGCGCCATGATGACCATGGCTGCCGCCGACCCCATGCCGGTGTCAAAGGAACGGAAGAATTTGTCATACATGTAGTTGGCCAAGACCTGCGTTTCCCATTGTCCGTTGGTCATCGCCAAAACGATGTCAAAGACCTTGAGCACCACAATTGTAATTGTGGTCCAGACGACCACGATTGTGCCGCGGATCTGCGGAACTTTGATGCGGAAAAAGATCTGAAAGGGGTTTGCGCCGTCCAGCACCGCGGCTTCGATAGTGTCTTCGGGCACACCGCGCAGCGCGGCAGACAAGATCACCATCGCAAAGCCGGTTTGAATCCAGACCAGCACCATCATGAGGAAAAAGTTGTTCCAGAACGGGGTTTGCAGCCAAAGTTGCGGGCGGCCGTAGGGCAGGGCTGCCGTCAGTAACCCGAGGCCCCAGCCGCCCAGCACATACGCCAAAGCGGCGATGATCACGACGCCGATGCCGCGGAGCACATTGGCGCTCAGCTTGCCGCCCGGCGTCGCACGTACCATCGCCCATGCCGCAAGCGCCCCGGCGACAATCAGCGCCACCAAAATGGCGGCAGGCAAAATGCGCAGCAATAATAACGACCAGAAGCCGCCCCCAAACTGCATCCAGACGGCGTTCAGCAGACCCACCTGCGGCAGGCTGGCGTCGCGCGCGTCATAAACCAGTTTCCAGATGACTGACGCGCCCACAAAAGAAATCGCCATCGGCATAAAAATCAGCGACTTGGCCAAATTGCCCCAGCGGATACGGTCGGTCAGTTGCGCGGCAAGCAGCCCGAAGACGGTTGATGCCGCAGGCACGACCACCAGCCACAACATATTGTTACGCAGGGATTCACCGAACTTCGGCTCGGCTATCATGCGGCTGTAATTGCCCAAGCCGATAAATGCGCCGTTACGGTCGTTCAGCGACAGCGATAGCGTCGCAAAAACGGGGTAAGCCAGATAAATGCCCAGAAAGAACAAGGCCGGGAACAGAAATACCCACGGCCTGACCATATTGGCGCGGTTGATGTTTCGGCCGATATTCGCCCCGCGCGCCGGAAAAAGCACTTTGTCGAGTAGGAAATTCGCCGTCCAAAAATAGCCGATACAGCCCCCGATCCCCAGCAGGATCACGATCAGAGCGTACAAAGCGGGATTCATGCGGTCCTCCGCGTAGCCGTCTGTGGTCTTCGGCCTTGTAAGACCGAAGACCGGTTGTGCGGTTTATTGCGGCCAGCTGGCGTCAATCGCGGCGGCGATATCGGCTGCCGACTTGCCGCCGACGAAATCGATCATCCCCGTCCAGAAACTGCCAGCGCCAACGGCGCCCGGCATCAGGTCGGACGCGTCAAAGCGGAAGGTCGTGGCATTCAGCAGGATTTCGCCTTGCTTTTGCATCGCCGCATTGGCGTAGGTTTCGGGGTTCACCGAACGCAGCGGCGTCAAGAAGCTCGACTGTGCCATCCACAGCTCGTGTGCGATAGGGGTTTTCAAAAACTCGATGAACGCGCGGCTGGCGTCGGTGTCTTTCATCATCATGACCAGCGTGCCAGCGCCCAGAACGGGGGTGCCAAGGTCAAGCTCCGCCGGGGCGGGCATGTAGAAGAAGTCGGCGTCAGTGCCCAGTTCAACCCCTTCGGGGAAGAACGACGGGATGAAGTTCGCTTGGTGGTGCAGGTAGCACTGCGGCGGCGAGGTAAAGAGGCCCTTGGGGCTGTCGCGGAAGTCGGTCGACGCGACAGCCGCCGACCCGCCTGCAACGAACGCGTCGTTCTTGGCGAACCAGCCGAATTCGTCAATCGCGGCCAAAACGCGCGAGTCGCTGAAGGGCACTTCGTGGGTGACCCACTGGTCGTAAACTTCGGGCGGATTCAGGCGCAGCATCAAATCTTCGACCCAGTCGGTCGCGGGCCAACCCGTGGCGCCACCCGATGCTAGGCCGATACACCACGGCGTGCCGCCGTCAGCGACAATCTGTTCGGTCAACGCCTTCAGGTCTTCCATGGTCTCGGGAATTTCGTAGCCGGCGTCCTCGAAGTTTTCGGGAACATACCACACCAGCGATTTCACGTCGATTTTATAGGGCAGGGCGTAAAGGCCGGTGCTACCGTCCTGCCCCTCGAAGGAACCGAGGCTGACCCAGCTGTCGCCCGCGGCGTAGTTTTCGGCCAGCCAGTTTTGCGTCTCGTCGCCCAATGCGGTGACATGGCCTTGGCGAACCAGTTCGGCAATCAATCCGGGTTGCGGCAGGATGGCGATGTCGGGCGGACTACCAGCCTGCGTGTCGATGACTATCTGCTGTTCGTAGTTTTCCGAGGACGAATAATTCACTGTCGCGCCGGTCGCCGCGCTGAAATAGGCCAAGATCGATTCAAACAGAACCTGATCCTCGCCGCGCCAGGGCCCGAAAATCGTCAACGATTGCCCTTGCAGATCCTGCGCTTCCTCGAACGCGGTATAGCTGTCCCAGTTGAAGGCGCCTTCGCCGACCGGAAATTTCAAATCCTGCGCCAATGCGCCTCCAGCGATCAGGGATAAAACCCCGACGCAAATCGTCAGATTCGTTCTCATATTGGTTCTCCTCCCAATCACCCTCTCCCGGGGCGAATCCTGTACATGTCGCCGGTCCGCATTGCGCAGAATCGACCAAACCGCTTTGGATGACTTTACGTTCTCGCATCCTACCCCATCTGTCAAACCTAAACCGGACCGTTAGGGAAGATTTGAAAAACGACAGCTATAATTAAGATAATTGCCTTTCTCTTTGACAACGAGACGATCCGGTTTAATGTCGATGGCGATTGAAAGCGCTTTGGGAAACTTCATGACGCTAAAGGAATTTTCTGCGATACTTGGTCTGTCTCCGACCACGGTTTCACGCGCCCTTAACGGCTATCCCGAGGTGAACGAAGCGACCCGTAGTCGCATCGCCGCCGAGGCTAAGCGCCTGAACTACCGCGCGAATGCGCGCGCGCTGCGGCTGGCGACGGGGCGTGCGATGGCGGTGGGGCACGTCATTCCCATCGCGCCACGGCACGAGATCATGAACCCCGTCTTTGCCGATTTCATCGCAGGCGCGGGCGAAATTTATAGCGCGCAGGACTATGAAATGATCCTTTCCGTCGTCTCGGATGCGGACGAGGAAATCAGCTACCGCGCCCTGAAATCGCGCGGCAGTGTCGACGGCGTCATCGTCCATGGGCCCAGCGTCGACGACCGACGCATCCCGCTGCTGCGGGAACTGGCGATGCCGTTTGTGGTGCATGGGCGCGCGTCGGATATCGCGCAGCCTTACGCATGGGTGGATGTGAACAACCGGCGGGCTTTCCAGCGGGCGACGGGCTTTTTGCTGGATCTGGGGCACCGGCGCATCGCGCTGCTGAACGGTCTCGAATTCATGGATTTCGCCATGCGCCGCCGTCGTGGTTATACCGAGGCGCTGGCCGCGCGCGGCATAGTGCCCGATCCTAGCCTGATGTCATCGCACGAGATGACCGAGGCTGCAGGCTATCGCGCCGCCATGCAAATGCTGGCGTTGCCGCTGCCGCCCACCGCGTTTTTGGCCTCGTCCATCATCCTCGGCTTCGGCATCCGTCGCGCGCTGGATGATTGCGGGCTGAAAATGGGCCGCGACGTATCGGTAATCGTCCACGATGACGACCTGTCTTACCTGACCAACGGCGATGATGTGCCGATCTTTACGGCGACGCGGTCATCCGTCCGCGCGGCAGGTCGCGCCGCAGCCGAGCTGCTGCTGCAGCAGATCGCCAGCCCCGCCGACCCACTTCCGAACCGGCTGCTCGAGGCCGAATTGATCATCGGCCAGTCGACCGGCCCCTTGCTTGGCAGACCTGCATGACACTGACACGTAAAGACTTTCCGGCTGACTTCATCTTTGGCGCCGCAACCGCTGCTTACCAGATCGAGGGCATGGCCGCCGGCGGATGCGGCCCCAGCCATTGGGACAGCTTTGCCGCGACACCGGGCAATGTGGTCGGCGCGCAAGATGGCGCGGTTGCGTGCGACCACTACCACCGCTGGCCCGCCGACCTTGACCTGATGGCAGGGGCAGGGCTGGACGCGTATCGGTTTTCCACCTCATGGGTGCGCGTGATGCCAGACGGCAAAACGGTGAACCCCGCGGGGCTGGCCTTCTACGACAAGCTGGTCGATGGCATGCTGGCGCGCGGCCTGCAACCGTTCCAGACCCTCTACCACTGGGATCTGCCGTCGGCGCTGGCCGATAAAGGCGGCTGGGCGAACCGCGACACGGCACAGCATTTCGCCGATTATGCCGAGGCGATCACCCGCGTCATCGGCGACCGCGTGGCCAGCATCGCCACCCTGAACGAGCCGTGGTGTGTGGCGTGGCTGTCGCATTTCTTGGGCATCCACGCCCCAGGCCTGCGCGATATTCGTGCCGCCTCGCGCGCGATGCACCATACGCTGGTCGCCCACGGCATGGCGGTGGAACGGTTGCGACAGATGAATACCAAAGCACCGCTCGGCATCGTTCTGAACTTCGAACACGCCGATCCGGCCAGTAACAGCCCCGCCGACATCGCCGCCGCAGCCCGCCAAGATGCCATCTACAACCGCTGGTTCATCGAGGCGATCACCCGCCAGAGCTACCCCGATCTGGCGCTGGAGGGGATGGCGCCCCATCTGCCCGCCAACTGGCAGGACGACATGCCCCTGATCGGGCAAAAGCTGGATTGGTTGGGCGTCAACTACTACACCCGCACCTTGCAAAAAGGGCTGGAGGGCGCGCCATGGCCTGCGACCGAAACCGTGGCCGGCCCGCTGCCCAAAACCGATATGGGATGGGAGATCTTCCCCCAAGGCCTCAGCGGGTTCCTGACGCGCATGGCGCGCGACTATGTCGGCGATTTGCCGATCTTCGTGACGGAAAACGGCATGGCGCATGACGATAGCGTTGTCGATGGCGCGGTCCACGATGACGCCCGCACGGCCTATCTGACAGCCCACCTGAACGCGACTCGCGATGCCATTGCGGCGGGGGCCAATGTCAAAGGCTATTTCTATTGGTCACTGCTGGATAATTATGAATGGGCGCAGGGCTATGCCAAACGCTTCGGCATGGTGCATGTCGATTACGCGACCCAAAAACGCACACCGAAAGATTCGTTCCACGCGCTTGCGGCTTTGGCCCAAAGCCCGCGCGGCTAGAGGGTGCGGGGCCACCAAACGCGGCCCCGACGCAGGCTTAAAGGCCGCTGAGGCGACCGCCGCTGGCGACCAGCTTGTCCATGACTTGCTTGTGCAGCCATGTGTTCATCGTGGCAGAATCGGCCATATCGCCGGCGTAGCCCAGCTCGGTCGCCAGCGCCTTGCGGTGCGCAAGGCTGCTGTCAAAGCCAAGGGTCTTCATCAGGTCGACAATCGACTTGCGCCAGTCCAGCTGTTGGCCGCTTGCGGCGACGGATTCGTCCAGCACCTTTGCAATGTCCACTGTAGTTGCAGCAGGCGTCGGTGCTGCTGGCGGCACAGTTGTCGGCTGCGCGGGGGGCGCAGCGGGTGTCGGGGTCGGTGCGGGGGCTTCGACCGGGGCGGTCGGCGGGACGACGTCAGGGGCGGTGGGCGGCACAACCTCGGGCGTCGGCGCGACGGTTGCGGCTTGGGCTTTGCCAAAAATGGCGTCGCGAATACCGTCGAAAATTCCCATGATTTCTCTCCTCATGCAAACCCCCGAATCTGGGGGTGCTCGCTGGCACCTACGTTAAAGTGCAGGCCGCGCCCTGCCTAGCCCGACGACGAGGAGCCGCGAATTCGGCAGCCTTCCGCCTTGGCCGCAGGCCCCACTAAACGCACGGGTCGCTGGCGCGCTGACTGTCAAAAACACGGCGGTTTTCGGCAATCTTTGCGACATGGCGGGCCGACCAGTCGCACAGCGAAAACAGCAGCGGCACCACCGCTTCGCCCATCGGGCTCAGGCTGTATTCCACCTGCGGCGGCGCGCGGTCGGTGATGACGCGGCGCACAATAAACCCGTCGCGTTCCAACCCCCTCAGCGTCACGGTCAGCATGCGCTGGGAAATCGTTTCAATTTCGCGGCGCATCTGATTGTAGCGTTTAGGCCCTTCCGACAGGATCAAAATGGCCAAAACGGTCCATTTGTTGCCAACCATCGACAAAATCGGGGAAATTTCTTCGCAATCCCCGGGCACAACCATGTTCCCTAGCTTCAAAAAAGTGCCTCCTTGAGCATATTTTCGCATCCTTTATGTAATCAAGGCACAAAAAGTATGTTAAGGAGATAACGCAATGTGCGAACTTTGCAAGGCCGGCCTCGCGCCGCGCCGCCACACGGCCAAGGGCCCGTCGCGCCGCCAGTTTCTGCGCGGAGCCGTGGCATCGGCAGCGGGCGCGGCATTTCTGCCGACCTTTATGACGCGCCCCGCAATGGCGCAAGCGATGCCCGCCGGCGTGGGCGAGGCCGGCCGCCGCACCCTGATCAAGGGCGGCTACATCCTCAGCCAAGACGCAACCGTCGGCGATTTCATCGGTGACGTTCTGATCGAGGGCAGCAAGATCCTGCAAGTCGCCCCCAGCATCGACGCAGCCGACGCCGAAGTCATCGACGCGGCTGGCCGCGTGGTCATGCCCGGCTTCGTCGATACCCACCACCACCAGTTCGAAACCGCGCTGCGGTCTTACCTGCCCAACGGCATCATGTTCGCCGACCCCACGCGCGAGGGCGAGCCGAACTACCTCGACGACATCCTTGGTAAATTCTCGAAGGTCTACCGCCCCGAGGATGTCTACATCGCGCAGGTCTTCGGCGGCCTCAGCCAACTGGACGCGGGCGTGACGACCGTTCTTGACGTCTCGCAAATTCACCACTCGCCCGAACACTCGAACGCGGTCATCGAGGGGATGCAAGCTGTTGGCCGTCGCGGTGTGTTCGGCTACTTCGAAGGCTACGGCCCCTACCTTCAATACCCGCAAGACGCCCGCCGCATCCGCAGCGAATACTTCGCCTCGGACGATCAGCTGCTAACCATGCTGATGGGCGGCGAGGCCTATCTGCCGGGCATCGACCCGCTGGATCTGTGGAACCTCGGTAAAGAGCTCGACCTGATGGTCGGTCTGCACGTGGTCGGCAGCCTTGGCATGCGCGAGACGATGGACCGGCTGATCCCGCATTACACCGACAAGCACCTGTTCATCCACATGACCGGCATGTCGGACGAGGCGTGGAACCGCGCGAAAGAAGTCGGCGCGCATATCTCGCTCTCGGTGCCGATCGAGATGCAGATGCGCCACGGCCAGCCGCCGATCCAGAAGGCGATCGACATGGGTCTTGCCCCGTCGCTGTCGGTGGACGTCGAATGCACGATGACTGCCGATTTCTTTACGCAGATGCGCGGCGCGATCACGTGGCAGCGCGCGCTGGCGAACGAAGCCGCGCTGGAAAACGGCCCCGAAAACGCACCGGCGCTGCTTTCCGCGCGCGATGTGATCGAATTTGCGACCATCAACGGTGCCAAGGGCCTGAAGCTGGATCACAAGACCGGCTCGCTCACCCCTGGAAAAGAGGCCGACATCATCTTGCTGGATGCGACAGCGCTGAACGTGGCCCCGCTGAACAACGCGCCGGGTGCCGTCGTGACGCTGATGGATCGCACCAACGTCGAAACCGTCCTGGTCGCCGGTCAGATCAAGAAATGGCAAGGGGCTTTGGTGGGGCAGGACATCGCGACCCTGCGCGACCAAATCACCGCGTCGCGCGACTACCTGTTCGAAGCTGCGGGCGTCGAAATCCCGCTGTTCGACTAGATAAAGTGGCCGCCCCTTGTGCGGGGCGGCCAACCTTGTTTAGCGGCAATCATCGTCCGCTTGAATCCGCGCGACCGTGTAGGTGGTCTTGCCGACGCCCTGCGGGGCGTGCGCCTGCAGATAGATATCCAGATCACATTCGCCGAAATCGGCTTCCCATTTCAGCAGCCTGTCGTTGCGCTGACCATCGAATTCCAGCGATTCAATCGGGGCTTGACGCGCGGTATTGGCCACATCGGTGCTTTGCAAAATAGTGGTAATCTGCTCGGCGCGGTCATGGAACCCCGACAGGGCGGCCTGCGCGGCGACGGGCACGGCGGCGGTAATGGCGGCTGCGACAAGGAAAGAGCGGATCATGACAAAACTCCTGCTTTGGGACGTATTCCGTGGGCTTGGGCCGAGTGGCTGGGCCAGATCGTCAGCGCAATGCTACACAATCGCTGTGGGACTTGTCCAACCTTGTAATATCTTGGTGACGCGCACAAATAAGGGCGCGCAGAATTTCGCGCGCCCCCAGAACTTGTCGCCGCCCGCTCAGGCAGAAGTGGCTGCGCCGCCGCCGTCAATACGGTAGTAAGCACCCGTGACGAAGCTGGCTTTGTCCGATGCCAGAAACAGCATCAGGTCGGCAATTTCATCTGCGGTGGCATAGCGCTTCAGCGGCACGGCATCTTCAAATGCCTTGCGCGCCTCGGCCTCGTGGCCCTTGGCGGCGTTCGTCTCGATCGACCGCATCATCTGCGTATCAACGCCCGATGGCGCAACCGCGTTCACGCGCACGCCATAGGGCGCGGCCTCGAGGGCAGCTGATTTGTTCAGCCCCATCACGGCGTGCTTCGATGCGACGTAAGCGCTCATCCCCGGCGCGCCCAGCAGGCCGCCGTTCGATGCTGTGTTCACCACCGCGCCAGATTTATGCGCATACATGACAGGCAGCACGTATTTCAGGCCCAGAAACGCCCCAATCACGTTGATGCCCAGCACCTTTTCATAGTTTGCCACAGTCTGTTCGGGGATCGGTTTGAAATCGCCGTTGATGCCAGCGTTGTTGACGAACACGTCAATCGTGCCGAAGTGGTCGACGGTAGCCTTCACATAGGCGGCAACATCATCCTCTTTGCTGACATCGGCCGAGAGGCGCAAAACGTCGCCAGTGATGTCGCCAGTGGTCTTTTCAAGTGCGGCCAGCGACAGGTCAACCAACGCCAACTTTGCACCTTCGGCCGCGAATTTACGCGCGGCGGCTGCGCCGATCCCACCGGCGGCACCGGTGATCAGAACGACTTTATCCTTGAATTGCATGGCTTTGGCCTTTCATGGCAAATATGGACATTGCGCTTAGGTTAGGCCAACCCGCGCCAATTTCAAAGGTGTACTATTGTGCACAACTGCCGCCACACGCGTGCAGATACGAACACAGCCGCAAAAACAAAAGCTAAATGAGAGTGATTGGAGCGGGTAGCGGGAATCGAACCCGCGCCAAGAGCTTGGGAAGCTCGTGTGATACCATTTCACCATACCCGCGTGTCGGGGCAAAAGCCCCGAAGCTAGGGCCTAGCTATATCTGCAGAAGGCGGCAGGTCAAGGGGGAACAAATGCGTTACCCCTACGGCACTGGCGCGGGCGATTTGCGGGTCAAGCGACATCGGAATGTACTCGCCGCGCCGCCAACGCTCGCCCAAGTCATCGTAATGCGGCGACAGTGGGTGGCCCGATTGACCAGTAGAGATCACATAAACCGAATTGTCAGGGTCGGAAAAATCGTACACCCCACGATAGGCTGCGGCGTGGACGTTCAGGAACGGGTCATTCCCCGTGCCCAAGGTCAACCCGCGCATCAGCGTATTGTCACCGCCGCTGCTGGATTGGCGGATATTCACAATCCACCCCAGCAGGGGCACATCGCCCAGCACCGGATGGTCGCTGGTGGCGGTATGTGCGTCGCCCCAGCGCAGCGTTTCGATCGCATTGCCGTAATGGTCGGTGATCCACACCAGCGCGTCATCCAGCGACAGGCGGGCAATGGTGTCACAATCCTCAATCGGGGCCGATTGGATGATGTCGCACCACGCGCCCGCGCCGTCGGTGTTGCGGAACACGCGCTCGATGAAAACCGGGTCGACATGGGTGAAGCGGTCGGCCAGCGGGCCAAGATCGTCGCGGATCAGCCGGTCTTGCAGGGCGCGCATCCAAGCGGCGTAGATCAGCGGCTCGGGCAAGTGTTCGTTCATCTCGCCATTCCAGGCCGACAGCAGGGCCAGCGCGCGCTGGCGCAGGCGTTCGGGCGTGCCATCGGCGGCAGCCTCGCCGGTAAACCATAGGTCGGCGGCAACCAGCGGCAGCAGGCTGCGCGCCGTGGGGCTGACGGTGTCCAATTGAGTTTCGATGAAGCTTTGCCGTGTGTGCACCTGCCGCTGCTGCATCAGGTGTTCCCACCGACCAATGCGCTGGGTGTCACCCCAGACAAAGCTCATGTGGTCGGGGAAGGGTGCGTCGACAATCTTGTTGTTGGTGGTGCCGATAATGCCGAACGCGGGGTCGATGAACTGCGGGTTTTCGGCGTAGGGTTTGAACCCTTGCCAGCGGTTTTGCGGCAAATAGCCATAGCTCGGCATGCGACCTTGGCTGTCGTGCTGCGGGTCGCGGATGGGGAATGCGCCCAGCGATTTCATCCCGATATCAACGCGGTCCGCCAGCGTCAGGTTAATGGCGGGGGCGACAAAGCCTTCGGCGGCATCAATCGCGCTGGTGACGGTCTTGGCGCGCATCACTCGCAACGCGGCACTCATCGAGGCATCGGTGCGCGACAGCGCCGACCATGCAATCGTCGTCACATGCCCCTGCGGGCGGATCGTGCCCAGATCAAACTGGTCGGGCGGCAGGACGGGGCCGTTGTCCGTCCATTGCAGGCGCAGCGTGACTGCGGGGGCGTTCTTGATTTGGATGATGGAATCCCGCGTCTCGAAGGCCTTCCAGCCATCGGGCGTGCGGTATTGGGCGACATTCGCGGGATTCACTTCCTCGATATAAACATCCAGATCGTCCAGATAGCTGGCGGTGATCCCCCAACCCAGCGCGTTGCTGCGCCCCGATAGGATGATCGGCATGCCCGGAATGGTCGCCCCGATTACATCGCCCGACGCCAGTTTCAGCCGCGCCAGATACCACAGCGACGGGGCGGTCAATTGGGTGTGCGGGTCGTTCGCCAGCAGTGTGCCGCCGCTGGCGACCCGTGCGGGGCCGGCGGCAAACGCGTTCGATGCGCCCTGAAAACCCGGCAGCGGCACGGCGGCCAGCGGGTCACGCGGGGTGTCGTTCAGCGCGAACGATGTCGGCACATCGCGCACGATTTCGGCATAGCGCGGCAGCGTCGCCAGCGCGGGGCCGGGGTCGTCTGGCAGAATGTCGGCGACACGGTCGGGCGGCAACAGCAGCGAGGTTTGGGCCCGCAAAACCTCGGCCGGGATCTGTGCTTCCATTTGCAGGGCCATCAGCTTCAATATCGCCAAGCTGTCGGCGGGCTGCCACGGCGCGATGGCGTGGTTGAATAGCCACATTTCGGGGGCGCCACGGCCCAACGCGCCGCGGTTTACCTGCGCCAGCCACGCATTCACGCCATCGGCATAGGCCTCCAGCGCGGCCATAGCATAGGGGTCCTGCGCAGCCAGCGAGTCATGCGCCGCACCATACAGATCTAACCGCCGCAGCAGGGCGTCGCTTTCATAAGTGCGCGCGCCGAACAGCTCGGACAAGGTGCCTTGCACCGTGCGCCGCGCGACGATCATTTGCCACAGCCTGTCTTGCGCATGGGCGTAACCCAACGCGAAATAGGCGTCGGGGTCGTTTTGCGCAAAAATATGCGGCACATCGGCCATATCGCGCACCACCTCGACCGGTGCGGTGATGCCGCTGACGCGGGCAGTTGCATCATAATCGGGCAGTGATCGCGCCAAGAAGAACCACATCAGGCCCACCACCAGTGCCCCCAACACAATAAGCCCGGTTGCAACGCGCAACAGCCAGCGGAAAACGAACGTCATAGGCAAACCTGTCGAAGATTGGGTGGCACGGTGCCTTGCAGCCCCGTTGGCTATCGCTATCGTCTTTTACAAGTCTAGGCGAGAGGGACAAGAAATGGCGAAGGTCGCATTTTTGGGATTGGGCGTAATGGGCGGGCCGATGGCGCGCCACCTTGCAACGGCAGGCCATGTGGTGACGGTCTATAACCGCACGACGGCAAAAGCCAAGGCGTGGGTGGCGGAAAACGGCCATCACTTTGCCGCCACCCCGGCCGAGGCCGCGCGCGGGCAAGACTTCGTCATGGCCTGCGTCGGCAATGATGACGACCTGCGGCAGGTTTGCACGGGGCCAGATGGCGCGTTCGCGGGAATGGCCGCTGGCGCGATCTTTGTCGACCACACGACGGTATCGGCCAGCGTCAGCCGCGAACTGGCGGCAATGGCGGATGCCGCGGGCCTTGGCTATCTGGACGCGCCCGTATCGGGCGGGCAGGCGGGCGCGGAAAACGGCGTCCTGTCCATCATGTGTGGCGGCACCCCCGCCGTGTTCGATGCTGCAGCCCCCATCATGGCCGCGTACGGCCGCATCTGCCGCCTGCTGGGCCCATCGGGCGCGGGGCAACTGGCTAAAATGTGCAACCAGATCGCCATTGCGGGGGTCGTGCAAGGGCTAGCGGAATCGCTGCACTTCGCCCAAAAAGCTGGGCTGGATACCGCCGCGCTGGTCGAGGTTATCTCGCAAGGCGCTGCCGGTAGCTGGCAGATGACCAACCGTTCGGCAACCATGGCCGAAGGGGCTTACGACTTCGGCTTCGCGGTCGACTGGATGCGCAAAGATTTGGGCATCGTGCTGCAAGCGGCCGACGAAACCGGCGCGAGCCTGCCGCTGACCGCGCTGGTCGACCAGTTCTACAAAGACGTGCAAAAGATGGGCGGCGGGCGCTGGGATACGTCGGCCCTGCTGGCTCGCCTGAACCAGTTCTAATGAGAAAGGCCGGGGTCTCCCCGGCCTTTGCCTATTTTTCGGGGATCAGCCCACGCGGGCTGAACCGCAGCACCAGCAGCAGCAGCACCCCCATCAACAACAGACGCGTATGTGGCGCGGCATCGATCAGGCGCCCGCGCAGCCAGCCATCGGGCATGATCGCGGTAATCTGGCCGACCATCTGCTGGCTCAGCGGCTCGACCATGACCCACAGCCACCACACCAGCAGCCCGCCCAGTACTGCGCCGAAGTTATTGCCAGACCCGCCGACGATGACCATCACCCAGATAAGGAACGTGAACCGCAACGGCTGATAGGTGGTCATCACCAACTGACCATCCAGCGTGGTCATCATCGCGCCTGCCAAGCCACACAGCGCCGAGCCGATGACAAAGATCTGCAGGTGGCGGCGCTTGACGTCTTTGCCCATCGCTTCGGCAGCGTTCTCGTTATCGCGGATCGCGCGCATCATGCGGCCCCATGGCGATTTCAGCGCCATCTGCGCCAGCAACAGCAGCATAATCACCACCGCCGCGAACATCAGCGTGTAGTTCAGCTTGACGAACAGGGTCGAGGCGGTGACCGCATCAAACCCCATGCTGGCCGCCTGCGCGACGAAGTCCGCATTTTGCTGTAGGTCCAGCTCGTACGGGACGGGGCGGGGCAGGCCGTTCACGTTTTTCACGCCGCGCGACAACCAGTCTTCGTTCTTCATGACGGCCAGAATGATCTCGGCAATGCCCAGCGTGGCAATGGCAAGGTAGTCCGAACGCAGCCCCAGCGTGACCTTTCCAATCAGCCAGGCGACGCCCGCCGCCATCAGCGCGCCGACGGGCCATGACAGCACAATCGGTAGCCCCAAACCGCCCAAATATCCGGTTGAAGACGAATTCACCGCCTCGATCGCCTGCGTGCCGGGCACGAAGACAAAGCGGAACAGGGCGTAACCCGCGATGACGATGGCAGCGGTCACAAGGCCCCGCCGCATGCCCGCAGCCATGCGTTTGTACACCTGCACCGCCAACACCACGGTGCCAGCGCCGATCACCAGACCCGCCACAATCCGCACGCCGCCGGCCTGCCACGCGTCCGATGTGGGGGGCATAGCGGTCAGCACCGCCCCAAGGCCCCCCAGCGCGACAAAACCCATCACGCCGATGTTGAACAGCCCCGCGTAGCCCCACTGCATATTGACGCCCAGCGCCATCACCGCCGAAATCAGCCCCATGTTCAAAATCGTCAGGGCCAGATTGGGCGTATAGGCCCATGCCGTCCAAACCATCAGCACGGCCATCAGAACGAACAGTACAGCAGTGCGCAGGGTTTGGTTATTCGTTGTTTCAATGCGGGTGCTCATACTGACTTCCCCTTGAAGATGCCGGTCGGACGGAACAGCAGAACGATAATCAAAATGGCAAAGCTGACGGCGAATTTGTAATCCGTCCCCAGCAATTGCACGAGGCCGGATGGCGCCATCTGGTCTGGCAGCAGATAGGTCAGGATCTTCTTCCAAGCATTGGTCACGACGACCTCGGAAAAGGCGATGACAAAGCCGCCGACGATTGCACCCAAAGGGTTGCCCAAGCCGCCCACCACCGCCGCCGCGAACATCGGCAGCAGCAGTTGGAAATAGGTGTAGGCCTTGAAGCTTTTATCCAGCCCGTACAGCACCCCGGCGGTTGTCGTTAGAGCCGCGACGATAATCCATGTCACCATCACCACACGTTCGGGGTTGATGCCTGACAGCAGCGCCAGATCCTCGTTATCCGAAAACGCCCGCAGGGATTTACCCGTGCGGGTGCGGTTCAAAAACCAGAACAACAGCGCCACGGCGATGGCGGCCGTTACCACGGTAATCACCTGTGTGGTGCGCAGCGACAGGGCTTCGTCAAGGCCGGACCACGCCTTGAACTCGCGCGCGGCGATGATGAACCGCTGGCCATCGGCAAACAGCACGTCATCAACGCCGATGCCAAAGCGGACGATGAAGTTCATAATGAACATCACCCCCAGCGACACCATCGTCAGCACCACAGGCGCAGCGCGTTTGCGGCGATAGAACCGAAACACCGCACGGTCCATTGCCAGCATCAGCAGGGCGGTGGCGATAATGCCAAAGGGCAGGGCCAGCAGCGCCGTCGGCAGCGGGCCAAAGGTCACCCCCAGCCCGATCAGTAGGTTGGTGAAGCCTATGGTCACCATGGTGCCGAAGGCCATATTGTCGCCGTGCCCGAAGTGCGAAAAGCGCAAAATCCCGTAAATCAGCGTCGCGCCCAGCGCACCCAGCGCCAGTTGCGCGCCATAAGCCGTCGCGGGGATGATAATAAAGTTCAGCAGCGCCACCAGCGCGTTCAGAATGTCGGTCATCTCAGCCCCCCAAGAATGTGCGGCGAACCTCGGGGTCGGCCATCAGTTCTGCACCCGTGCCGGTGTAGGCATTGGCGCCTTGCACCAGAACATAGCCGATATCGGCGATCTCCAAGGCTTGGCGGGCGTTTTGTTCCACCATTAAAATAGTGATGCCCGTGCGGGCAATCTCGATGATGCGGTCGAACAATTCGTCCATGACGATGGGGCTGACGCCTGCGGTGGGCTCGTCCAGCATCAGCAGGCTGGGCCGCGTCATCAGTGCGCGCCCGACGGCGACCTGCTGGCGCTGCCCGCCCGACAGCTCGCCTGCGGGTTGGCGGCGTTTGTCAGCCAGAATGGGGAACAGGTCGTAGACCTGCGCGATGGTGGGGCGGATGTCGTCCTTGCGCAAAAACGCCCCCATCTCCAGATTTTCCTCGACCGTCATCGAAGTGAAGATGTTGTTCGTTTGCGGCACAAATCCCATGCCCTGCGCCACGCGGTCTTGGGGGGACAGGGCGGTGATGTCCGCGCCATCCAGCAAAACGCTGCCCTCGCGCAGGGCCAGCATGCCGAAGATTGCCTTCATGGCGGTCGATTTTCCCGCGCCGTTCGGCCCGACGATCACGCCGATCTGGCCTTTTTCGACGGTAATCGTCGCGCCATTCAGAATATCCGCGCCGCGGCCATACCCGCCGCGCATATTGCTTGCGTTTAGAAAGTTCATGCGGGCAGCGCCTTGTTTTTCAGTCCAGTGCCAAGATAGGCCTCGATCACGGCGTCGTTCGCGCGGATTTCTGCTGCGCTGCCTTGGGCCAGCACTTGCCCCTCGGCCATGACGATCACGGGGTTGCACAGGCGGGCGATGAAATCCATGTCATGCTCGATTACGCAGAACGTATAGCCGCGCTCGCGGTTCAGGCGTACGATGGCATCGCCGATGGTGTTCAAAAGGGTGCGGTTCACACCCGCGCCAACTTCGTCCAGAAAGACGATCTTGGCGTCGACCATCATCGTCCGGCCTAGCTCGAGCAGCTTTTTCTGCCCACCCGAAATATTCGCTGCCTTCTCATCCGCAAGGTGGCTGATGGTCAAAAAATCCAGCACTTCGTCGGCGCGGGCGCGCAGGGCGCGTTCTTCCGCGCGGATGCGGCTGCGCTGGAACCATGTGTTCCACAGCGTCTCGCCGGTTTGCTGCGCGGGCACCATCATCAGGTTTTCGCGCACCGTCATAGATCCAAATTCATGTGCTATCTGAAAGGTGCGCAGCAACCCTTTGTGAAACAAGGCATGTGGCGACAATCCCGTGATATCCTCGCCATCCATCTCGACCCGCCCCGAGGTCGGCGGCAACCGACCCGCGATGACGTTGAACAACGTGGTTTTGCCCGCGCCATTCGGGCCGATAAGGCCGGTGATCGACCCCGTTTCAATAGTCAGGCTGGCGCCATTGACGGCGCGAAAGCCGCCGAAGTGCTTGTGCAAGTCGTGGACGACGATCATGCATCTCTCCCTTTAGCGGCCCATCCATCTGGGGATGCGCGGGATTTTCCCGTCTGCCGCGTGGTATAAAAAAGGGGCGAGCCAGTGGCCCGCCCCGCTGCCGTCGCGCCTTAGCGCCAGTTCACGACGTCCATCTTGCCGTCTTTGAACTCGACCTCGCGATAGGTGCCCGCGCTTTCGCCGGGGCCGATCAGTTCAACCGCCGAGGCGCCAACATAGTCGACATCGCCGCCAGCCTTGATGATCTCTAGCGCTTTGGCGATTTCGCCGGGCAGGATCGGCTCGCCGGGGGCGTTGGCGACACCCATGATGAAGTCTTTGTAAACCGCAGGGTCTGACGATCCCGCCGCCTGCATCGCCAGAATGATCAGCGCCGCAGCGTCATAACTTTCCGCTGCGTAAGACTCGGTCCCGTCAAAGCCGGCACCTGCGGCCATGGCGACGAACATGTCGCGGCCGTCGCCCGCCGCCGAGGGGTTCTGGCCGAACGATCCGGTGATCTCGTTGGCGAAACGCTCCTCAAGCGCGACCGAGACCATGCCGTCGGGGAATTCGAAAATGTCGAAGGCTGCCGTGTCGATGGCGTTGCGCAATATGCCGCCGCCGCCTTGGTCAATATAACCGACGATTACCAGAACCTCGCCACCAGCCGATGCAAGCGCCGCAACTTCGGCGGAATAGTCGGCCTTGCCGTCGTCATGGGGCGCGTTGATGGTGACCGTGCCGCCCGCAGCATTAAAGGCCGCCTCGAATGAATCCGCCAGACCCTTGCCGTAGTCGTTGTTGGTATAGGTGACGGCGACGGTGCCATAGCCACGATCTTGCAAGATGTCGGCCATAACTTGGCCTTGCCGCGCGTCCGAGGGGGAGGTGCGGAAGAACAGGCCGTTGTCCTCAACCGTCGTCAGCGCGGGCGAGGTGGCCGATGGCGAGATCATCACCACGCCATTGGGCACCGCGACGTTTTGTAGTTGCGCGATAGTTTCGCCCGAACACATCCCGCCGACGATGCCTTTGACCCCCTCGACAGTAATCAGGCGTTCAGCGGTAGCGGTCGCGGCTGCGGCGTCGATACAGGTGGAATCTCCGGTCACAACGGTGATGGTCGACCCGTCCAACAGCAGCCCCGATGCGTTTGCCTCGCCGCTGGCCAGCTCGACAGCGGCGGTCATGGCAGGCGCTATACTTTCCAACGGGCCGGTATAACCGATCGACACGCCCAGCTTGACGTCTTCGGCGGCGGCAGCGCCGGCAAGTAATGCCACGGCGCTCGAAGCTAATAGCAGCTTTTTCATTATTATCTCCCTTGTTGGACTTTTGTCCTGATGGTCAAGCTAGCATAGGGTCAACAAATTAAAAGCATCGGCTGCCTGGAATGAGCGCCAATGCAGCAATTCGCAGCGGAATGCCGCATTGGCGGGCAGGTTTAAAAGACATTGCGGACGGGCTCAGGGGTATTATAAGGCCTTGCAGTCCCGTCGGGTCAGGTGATCCGGCGCGGCTTTCATGACGGAGACCAAGATGACCGAGTGGCAAAAATCCGGCTGGCGCAGCAAACCCCGCGTGCAGATGCCCGACTATACTGACAGCGCAAAGCTGGCAGATGTCGAAAGCCGCCTTGCCTCTTATCCCCCCTTGGTTTTTGCGGGCGAGGCGCGCCGCCTGAAGTCGTTGCTGGGGCAGGTCTCGCGCGGCGAGGCGTTTTTGCTGCAGGGCGGCGATTGCGCCGAAAGCTTTGCGGCGTTCTCGGCCGACAATATCCGCGACACATTCAAGGTGATGTTGCAGATGGCTGTGGTGCTGACCTATGGCGCCAAAGTGCCGGTGGTCAAAGTTGGCCGCATGGCGGGCCAGTTCGCAAAACCCCGTTCCGCCGCGACTGAGGCGATCGGCGGGCAAGAGCTGCCCAGCTACCGCGGCGACATCATCAACGGGTTTGACTTCAACCCCGGTGCGCGCGTACCCGACCCCGAGCGGATGGCCCAAGCCTATCTGCAATCGGCTGCCACGCTCAACCTGCTGCGTGCGTTTTCGACCGGCGGCTATGCCGACGTGCGCAAGGTTCACGCTTGGACGCTGGGCTTCACCGGCGCCCCCGAGGCGGGTAAATATAGCGAGATGGCGAACCGCATTTCCGACGCGCTCGATTTTATCGAAGCCGCCGGTGTGCGCGACGAAGCCGCCCACGCGCTGCAAACGGTCGAGTTTTTCACCAGCCACGAGGCTTTGCTGCTGGAGTACGAAGAGGCGCTGACCCGCGTGGATTCGACCACTGGCAAGTGGCTGGCAGGTTCGGGGCACATGGTCTGGATTGGCGACCGCACACGACAGCCTGATGGCGCGCACGTTGAATACTGCGCAGGCGTGCAGAACCCGATCGGCCTGAAATGCGGCCCCTCGATGACGTCGGACGACCTCAAACGCTTGATGGCGCGCCTGAATCCGCAGAACGAGGCTGGCCGCCTGACGCTGATCGCGCGCTTTGGCGCGGGTAAAGTGGGTGACAACCTGCCGCGCCTGATCCGCACCGTGCAAGAGGAAGGCGCGAATGTGGTCTGGACGTGCGACCCCATGCACGGCAACACGATCAAGTCGACGACGGGCTACAAAACCCGCCCCGTTGAATCGGTCATGCGCGAAGTGCGCGAGTTCTTTGCGATTCACAATGCCGAGGGCACCATCCCGGGCGGTGTGCATTTTGAAATGACGGGGTCCGATGTGACCGAATGCACCGGCGGCGTGCGCGCTGTGACAGATGAAGATCTGTCCGACCGCTACCACACCGCTTGCGATCCGCGCCTGAACGCCAGCCAGTCGCTGGAATTGGCGTTCCTTGTCGCGGAAGAACTGTCGAACCGCCGTGCGGTTCAACAGCGCAAAACGGCCGTTTGATCAGGCGTTATCGCTGACCAGCCGCAGGTGACCCTTGCAGCGGGGCAGCGCGCCGGCCAAACTTTCACCATCGCCAGCCTGCGCCACCAGACGCAGGCTGGCTTTTTTCTGAACTGCCATACCCGTGGTGACTGGCGGGGTGCTGAAGGCTGCGCGCAGCGGTTGAATGCGGCCTTCGCCCTCGGCAAAACTACAGCGATGGGCGCTGCGCAGGTCGATGTCTTCGAAAATGATCGCACAAATCGCGCGGGTGATGCGCCCTTCGTGGCTTGTCAGCGGCAGCATGATCATCTGACCCTGGGCAGTGCCCATCCGCACGGCCGCCTCGATAACGGCAGGGCCGCTAAAGACTTGTTCGGTCAACGCTTGCAAATGGGCGCGGGCAGGGCCAGCGAACAGCGCCGAAAACGGCATCCCGCGCACGTCGCCATCAAACAGCTTGTCGATTTCGGTGCCCGCCACGCGCACCCGCGTCATCCCGGGGGCGATCCCCTCGATCACCAGCGAGTAGGGCAGAACCGCGTCGACCTGCGTCGGGTCGAAATCGAACAGCGCCGGCGCGCTGGCCGCATCCCCGCGCAACCGCTGCCAATATGCCTCGAGCGCGGAAAACGAATGACGGATTTCGGCGCTGTGTTGGCACCGGTACAGGCTGGCGTGGCTGCCGTTGTGCATGGGGGGACTCTGCTGATGAACAGGAAATGAACTGGTTACTAAATCGTTTAAATCTACCTATCATGGTTGCACAAAACAGGTGCGGGTAAAGTAAAGTAGTGGTTAATCGCCCGATTGCGGTGGATTGCCGCCGACCGCAGGTGCATTTCTTCTTGCAGGCTGTGGTAATCCTCGGCAGTCAGACGAAAACTGCTTAGTCCGGAAATCCGCCATGATATCGCCCGCCGCCATGCCTCAACGCCAAGGCCTTCTGATCATCCTGTCGTCGCCATCAGGCGCGGGGAAATCGACCCTGTCGCGCCGCCTGATGGCGTGGGATGAAACACTGCGCTTTTCGGTGTCGGCGACCACCCGCGCCCCCCGCGCAGGCGAGGTTGACGGCCAGCACTACCACTTCATGACGCATGACACCTTTGGCCAGCAGATCGCCGAAAACCAGATGCTGGAACATGCCGAGGTGTTCGGAAACTACTACGGCAGCCCGCGCGGCCCGGTCGAACAGGCGATGGCCGAGGGGCGCGACACCTTGTTCGACATCGATTGGCAAGGCGGCCAACAGATCCGCAATTCGCCGCTGGGCGCAGCCGTCATCTCGATCTTCATCCTGCCGCCTTCGATCGCCGAGCTCGAAAAGCGCCTGCGCACCCGCGCCCAAGACAGCGACGAGATTATCGCCCGCCGCATGGCCGAAAGCGCCGACGAGATCAGCCACTGGGCCGAATACGATTACGTGCTGGTCAATGATGATCTGGATGCCACCGAATCCCGCCTGATCGCTATCATTCAGGCCGAACGTCTGCGCCGCAGCCGCCAACCATGGCTGACCGGCCACGTCCGCGCCCTTCAACAGGAGTTTACATTGCGTGGCGCGCTGTCATAAATTTTTCGCATTCAATGCGTAGGCCTCGGGGCACCACGGAGGTGCTTATGTCGGACTATGGCGCGGCCTTGATCGAAGCGATGGATTTCCCCGCTTTGGTGATCGGGGCGGAAGGGGTCGTTGCGGCCCAAAATATCGCGGCGCGCGATCTAATTGGCTTGGATATGGTGGGGCTGCAGCACGCGGCGGTGTTGCGCCAACCCGCCGTCAGCGCGGCGATCGAACGTGTCGTGGGCGGCGCGCGCGAGGCCAAGGCCCGCCACACCCAGCGCGGCAGCAGCCGCGATTCCGTCTGGCAGATGCGCGCGGCCCCCATCGGCGGCGCGACACGGGCTATTCTGGTCACCTTCACTGACCTGACTGCGGTCGAAGAGGCCAATCAGGTGCGGCGCGATTTCGTGGCGAACGTCAGCCACGAATTGCGCACTCCGCTGACCGCCATCATGGGATTCATCGAAACCCTGCGCGGCCCCGCCCGTGACGACCTTGCCGTCCGCACCCGCTTTCTGGATATAATGGAACGTGAGGCCAGTCGCATGGTACAACTGGTCGACGGTCTCCTCTCGCTCAGCCGTGTCGAGGTGGACGAGCGCGTCCGTCCGACCGCGCCCGTCGATCTGAAGGCGCTGGCCGAAGAAACCATCGCCGCGCTAGAGCCGCTGGCCGCCCAAGGAAACAACCACCTAGTGCTGGACGTGCCCGAAGGGAACTGGGTTGTCCCCGGCGATAGCGGCCAGTTGCTGCAGGTGCTGCGCAATCTGGTGCAGAACGCGCTGAAGTACGGCGGCCCCGACAAGCCGGTGACGATCGCGCTGCACCCCGCGCGGTTCGACGCTGCGCTGCGCGGCTGCGCCGTCCGGCTGGATGTGCAGGACCAAGGCCTGGGGATCGAATCCCACCATATCCCGCGCCTGACCGAACGGTTCTACCGCGTCGACGCCCACCGCTCGCGCGCGGTGGGGGGCAGCGGGCTGGGGCTGGCGATCGTCAAGCACATCATCAATCGCCATCGCGGCCGACTGGCGATTTCCAGCGCACCACAAAAGGGCAGCACTTTTAGTGTTCTTCTGCCGCAGGAATGATTATTGTTCAGGCGCGTCCATAGGTTTGTGCGCCCATGAACAATCGCGGTCCCTTGACCTTTAGGGGGGAAGGGCCGCATACCGTACCAACCAAGGCATTGAAAGGATTAGTCCCATGGCTTTCACCCTTCCGGAACTTCCCTACGCCCACGATGCGCTTGCCGCCAAAGGCATGTCGCGCGAGACGTTGGAATTCCACCACGACATTCACCACAAGGCCTATGTCGATAACGGCAACAAGCTGATCGCCGGTACCGAATGGGAAGGCAAGTCGCTGGAAGACATCATCACCGGCACCTACAACGCCAGTGCTGTTGCCCAAAGCGGCATCTTCAACAACATCAGCCAGCTTTGGAACCACAACAAGTTCTGGGAATGGATGACCCCCGCCACCGTCGCCATCCCGACCGAGCTTGAAAAAGCGCTGGTCGAGTCGTTCGGCTCGGTCGACAAGTTCAAGGAAGACTTCTCGGCCGCAGGCGCCGGCCAGTTCGGTTCGGGCTGGGCTTGGCTGGTCAAGGACAAAGACGGCAGCCTGAAGGTCACCAAGACCGAAAACGGCGTGAACCCGCTGTGCTTCGGCCAAACCGCGCTGCTGGGCGTCGACGTGTGGGAACACTCGTACTACATCGACTACCGCAACAAGCGTCCCGCCTACCTGACCAACTTCCTCGACAACCTTGTCGACTGGGAAAAGGTCGCCTCGGCCCTCTAAGCCAAGGTTTTACGGCAAACCCGGCGTCTGCGCGCCGGGTTTTTTCATGGGTGGATGATGCGTGAACTGAACCAATCTTCGGGCGTGGCGGCCCTTGTGGGCACCTACCTGATCTGGGGGTTCATCTCGATCTACTTCGGATTGGTCAGCGGCACCCCGCCACTGGAAATCCTGTGTTACCGGATTTTCTGGGCCGCCGTGTTTTACGGCTTAGTCCTTGATGTGCAGGGCCGCCTTGGCACGGTGGGCATGGTGCTAGGCAACCCCCGCCGCCTACGGCTCATCGGCTTTGCGGGCGTGATGATTGCTGGCAACTGGCTGCTGTTTATCTATGCCGTCAGCAACGGCCACGCGACCGAGGCGTCGATCGGCTATTATATCTTGCCGCTGATGGCCGTTGTCGCAGGTTATTTCTTTTTTGGCGAGCGTTTAAGCCCGTGGCAAATTCTGGCTGTCGGTATTGCTGCTGTGGGTGTCGTGGTTCTGACGGTGGGGCTGGCGCGCGCGCCGTGGGTCAGCCTGGGGATGGCAACGACATTCGTTCTTTATAACGTGGCCAAACGCGCGCTGCGTGATGTATCGCCCCTCGTTTCCGCCTTTGCCGAGGTGGTGCCGCTGGTGCCGCTGGCCCTGATTTATCTGGTCGTTTTCGGCCATACCCTTTGGGACGTGCCGCTATCGCCAGAATGGTGGCAACAGCAGGGGTTGCTGATGCTCAGCGGGCCGATCACCGCCATCCCGCTGATATTGTTCGGCTATGGCGCGCAGCGGGTCAGCATGGCGACAACGGGCCTTATCTCTTACATGAACCCCACGATACAACTAGTTGTTGCTGCGCTATATTTCAGAGAATCGTTGACCATTTGGCACGGCATCGCCTTTGCGCTGATCTGGCTGGCCCTTGCCATTTACACATGGGCCAGCCTGCGGGGCGCAATCAGGGCGCGAAGCTGACCTGCAGCGCCGCTTCAATCGCGGCGACATCGCTAACCGCGGTTGTGTAGTCTAGCAGCGAGGGCTCGGCGAAGCCCTGATCGACGATGTTGCGCAGCAACTGCAGCAGCGGGTCCCAGAAGCCGTCGACATTCAGCAGGAAGATCGGCTTTTGGTGCAGGCCGATCTGACGCCATGTCAGCACCTCGAAATATTCGTCCAGCGTGCCTGCGCCGCCCGGCAGCACGATGATCGCGTCGGCGTTCATGAACATCACCTTTTTGCGCTCGTGCATCGTCTCGGTGATGATCAGGCGGTCCAACTCGCGGCGGCCGACCTCGCGCTTCATCAAATGGGTGGGGATGACGCCCACGGCCGCGCCGCCAGCCTCTTGCGTGCCGCGTGCGACCAGCCCCATCAACCCCACATCGCCCGCGCCATAGATGAGCGCCCAATGATTGCGGGCGATCATTGCGCCGGTTTCGGTGGCCAGCTCGGCATAATGGTCCAGCTTGCCATTGCGCGATCCGCAATAGACGCAGACCGCTTTTGTCGTCGCAACCATGATTTCCCCTCTGAACTGTTTCCCGTAAGTCTCATTCAGGGTTTAGTTGGCCCCGAAGACAAGCTCAACGCTGCGCAGAACTCGTCAACGCAACAAGATTGTGTCAAATGGCGGTCACATTTTTGACAGATTCGGGTTGGCACGTGGCAAATACAGCGAAAATCGTCGGCGGGCTTGGGGTGGCTGCGGTCGTATTGACCGGCTTTGTGATCTGGGGCTTACGCGTCGCGCCTACGCCAGATGGCGCAACTGCCGCCGCACAACCGCTTGCCGCCGATCATCAGGCGGTCACCAGCGCGCCCGAGGAAATCGCCGAAGACACCCCCAAAGATGAAGACACCCCCAAAGATATTGCCGCCTCCACAGGACCGCGTCTTGATGTCGTCCGCCTTGCGGGCGACGGAATTGCGGTTGTTGCAGGGCAGGCCGCGCCGGGCAGCACGGTGAGTGTTTTGGTCGACGGGGCCGACACCGCCACAGCGGTCGCAGGCGATGACGGCACCTTTGCCACTGTTCTTGCGTTGGGGGCCAGCGAAGCGCCCCGCGTGATCGAACTGTCGAGCAGCGATGAGTCCGGCACCCTCATGTCGCAGAACGAAGCCATTCTGGCCCCCGCGCAGTCACCCACGCAGACACCCGCACAAGCCGATGATCTACCCGCCGCAGACGACGCTGCGCCCGACGCGGCCCCCGATACCGCAACCGTCCTGATCGCAGGCGAAGGCGGGGTGCGCGTGGTCGCACCCGCGCCCGAAAACGCCGACGATGCGCCCGCCCAGCTGTTGCAGACAATCTCGTACAGCAGCAGCGGCAGCGTGCTGTTGTCGGGGCGTGCGGCGGGTGTGGGGCAGGTCGCTATCTACATTGACAACACGCTGGTCGGCCACGCGCCGGTTGGCGACACCGGCGACTGGTCGTTCGAAAACGATACCATCGCTGCGGGCCGCCACACCCTGCGGGTCGACTGGCTGGGCGCCGATGGCACGGTGATGGGTCGTGTCGAGACCCCCTTCCTGCGCGAAGGCGCCGAAGATCTGGCCGCCGCCCTTGCTGACGAGGCGACCGGCAGCGTCAGCGGCATCGCCAGCCGCACCGTCCAGCCCGGTAACACGCTGTGGGCCATCGCGCGCGAACGTTATGGGCGCGGGATTCTCTACGTGCAGGTGTTCGAGGCGAACCGCGATCGTATTCGCAACCCCGACCTGATCTACCCCGGCCAAGTCTTCGATCTGCCTGCGATCCCGTAAGCGCGCCTTCCTTCGCACTGGCGTTAGCAGCAAAAGCGGTCTAGGCTAAGCCGCTGAAATATGGACGAGGGCAGACATGCACAGGGCGCGGATCACCATTACCGATGCTTCGGCCACACCCGTGAACGGCCGCCGGATTTTGGCCCGTGTACTGCCTTACCTTTGGCCCGCAGGGCAGACGTGGGTGAAGGTCCGCGTGATTGCGGCGCTGGTGTTTCTGGTTCTGGCCAAGGTTATCACCGTCGCAACGCCGCTGTTTTACAAATGGGCTGTCGATAGCCTGTCGGGCGTTGTCAGCGGCCCCGCCGCCATGATGGCGCTTGGGGCCGTTGGCCTGACGGTCGCCTATGGCATGGCACGGTTGATGAACGTCGCGTTCCAACAGCTGCGTGACGCGGTGTTCACGCGCGTTGGTCAGCGCAGCCTGCGCCTGATCGCGGGGCAGGCCTTTGCCCATATGCACCAGCTATCGCTGCGCTATCACATCACGCGTAAAACCGGCGGGCTGAGCCGCATCATGGAACGCGGCATCAAGGGTGTCGACTTCCTGCTGCGGATGTTTGTCTTCTCGCTGGGGCCGTTAGTGCTGGAGCTGGTGCTGGTGTGCGGCACACTGCTGTTCCTGTTTGATATCTGGTTCATGCTGGTCGTGCTGGCCACCATCGTCGCCTATGCGATCTACACCCTACTGGCGACCGAATGGCGCGTGAAAATCCGCCGCCGCATGAACGAACAAGACAATGACGCCAACCAGAAGGCCATCGACAGCCTGCTCAATTTCGAGACCGTCAAGTATTTCGATGCCGAACGGCGCGAGGTCGGCCGTTACGACGCTGCGATGGAGAAATACGAAGACGCCGCAGTAAAAACCGGCGTCTCGCTGGCGGCGCTGAACTTCGGCCAGTCGCTGATCATCACGGTGGGGCTGACGGTAGTTATGGTGCTGGCGGCGATGGGCGTGCAAAATGGCACGATGACCGTTGGCGACTTCGTCATGGTCAATGCCTACATGATTCAGGTCACCCAGCCGCTCAACTTTCTAGGCACCATCTACCGCGAGATCCGGCAAGCGCTGGTCGACATGGGCCAGCTGTTCGACCTGATGGGCGAAAGCGCCGAGGTCGAGGATAAGCCGAACGCCCCCGATCTGATCGTCACCGCCGGCGAAATCCGATTCGAGGATGTGCGCTTCCATTACTCGCCCGAGCGCGAAATCCTCAAAGGTGTCAGCTTCACTGTGCCGGCCGGTCAAACGCTGGCGCTGGTTGGCGCGACGGGGTCGGGTAAGTCCACCATCGGCCGGCTGCTGTTCCGGTTCTACGATGTCACCGGCGGGCGCATCACCATTGACGGCCACGACATCCGCGATGTGACGCAGGCCTCGGTGCACCGTGCCATCGGGGTGGTGCCGCAAGATACCGTGCTGTTCAACGACACTATCGGCTACAACATCGGTTACGGCCGCGCCAACGCCACGCAGGCCCAGATCGAGGATGCGGCCCGCGCGGCGCAAATTCATGACTTCATCGCCAGCCTGCCGGACGGTTACCAGACCCAAGTGGGCGAGCGCGGGCTGAAGCTGTCGGGCGGCGAAAAGCAACGCGTCGGCATTGCGCGCACGTTGTTGAAAGACGCCCCGCTGCTGCTGTTGGACGAGGCGACATCCGCCCTCGATACCCGCACCGAGCTGGGAATTCAGGATGTGCTGCAACACGCGGGCGCGAACCGCACCACCATTTCGATCGCGCACCGCCTGTCGACCATCGCCGATGCCGACCAGATCATCGTGCTGGATCAAGGACAGGTGATCGAGCAGGGTAGCCACGCCGATTTGCTGGCGCGCGGCGGGCGCTATGCGCAACTTTGGTCGCATCAGCAAGCAATCGCGCCCGTGTGATCAGGGGCTTGCGCGGGGCTTGGCTTGTGGCAATCCTGCCGCTACAAGGGTTCAAAGCCATGGCCGCCCACTGAGGTTTACGGGTCGTAGCAGGAAAATAGAACAAGGGTGCCAGCGTGAGCCAATCCGATACTTTCATTGCCGAAGTGACCGAAGAAGTCCGGCGTGAACGTCTTTTCAAGTTCTTCCGTCGCTACGGTGGCGTCGTGCTTGTCATTATCGTCGTGCTGGTCGCAGGCGCGATCTGGTACGAAGTTTCGCGCGGCCAGCGCGAAAGCGCGCGTCAAGAATTGGGTGACAGCCTGATTGCCGCCCTCGATGGCCCCGAGGAAAACCGCCTCGCTGCCCTCAGCGCGCTGCCGCCCGCCGAAGGCGGGGCCAAGGCCGTTGCAGCCTATCTGCTGGCCGACGCGCTTGTAAAATCGGGCGACACTGCCGAAGCCATCGCGGCGCTGGATGCCGTGTCGGGCGACAGCAGCATCCCCGCGCTTTACCGCGATCTGGCGACATTCAAGTCGGCCGTTGTCGGCGTCGGCGTGACCGATCCCAACATGCGCCGCACCATGCTGGAGGGGCTGACAGCCCAAGGCGGCAGCTTTGCCCCGCTGGCACGCGAACAACTGGCCCTCATCGACCTTGAAACCGGCAACATCGAAGCATCGCGCACCGCCCTGCAAGCCGTGCTGGATGACGCGATGACCACCTCGGCTCAACGTAGCCGGATCGAAGCTTTGCTTGAAGCGCTGGGTTCTCCGGCCGACCAATAAGCGGGATATAGACCATGCTGCGTCGAACTTTTCTGGCTACATCGGCAATGGCGGCTTTGGCGGCCTGCGGCGGTACAAGTGACGAAATTCTACCCGGCCTGCGTGTCGCGGTGAACCAGCCGACGGGCGGGGCAACCGCCGCGCCTACGGCGATGCCCGCCGCGCAGTCCAACAGCGCGTGGACACATCGGGGCGGCAACGCGGCGCACCAGATCGGCCACGTCGCGCTGGGTGCTGATTTGCACCCGCTGTTCAGCACCTCGATCGGGGCGGGAAACGACCGGCGCACGCGTATCGTGGCCCAACCCGTCGTGGCAGACGGCCGCATTTTCACAATGGATGCCCGCTCGGCGGTGACGGCGTTGTCGTTGTCGGGGCAAGTGCTATGGCGGCGCGATATGGTGCGCGGCGCAGCGCGGGCCGAGGCTGCATCGGGCGGCGGTATGGCCGTATCGGGTAGCCGCCTGTTTGTGACCAGCGGCTTTGGCCTGCTGATGGCATTGGATGTGACCACTGGCGCCATCTTGTGGGAACAAAACCTCGACGCACCCGCAGGCGCTTCGCCGACAGTGGCGGGGTCGCTTTTGTTCATCGTCGGCCGCGATGGACGCGCGCGCGCGCTCGACGTTGAAACCGGTCGCCAACGCTGGGCGATTATGGGCAACAGCACCGAAGCCGGCATGGTCGGCGGGGCTGGCGCTGCGGTCAGCGGCACGAATGTCGTCTTCCCGTTCCCCTCGGGCGAGTTGATGGCCACCTATCCCAACGGCGGCGCCACGCGTTGGAGCAGTTATGTCGCGGGCGTCCGCCCCGGCGATGCGGGCGCGGCGCTGCTAACCGATTTCGCAGGTGATCCCGTTATTGCGGGCAACCGTGTATATGCGGCGAATGTTTCGGGCCGCGTCGCGGCGTACGAAACCGGCACCGGCACCGAGGTTTGGGGTATGCGCGAAGGCGCGACCGGCCCGCTGGCTTTGGTGGGCGACGCGCTGTTCTTCGTGAACGACCAGAACATGCTGGTGCGCCTTGATGCGCGCAGCGGCGCGACTGTCTGGCGGCAACAGATGCCGACGTTCACAACCAACTGGTTCGGCAACCGTCGCGGGCGCTTTGTCCACTTCGGGCCGGTTATTGCGGGCGGGCGGGCGATCATCGCCTCCTCCGACGGGATGCTGCGTCAGTTCGATGCGGCGACCGGCGCGCTGCTGTCGCAGGTCGAATTGGCATCGCCCGCAGCGGCGGGGCCGGTTGTTGTGGGCGGCGTGCTTTACCTGCTGACGGCCGACGGCACTTTGCGGGCGTTCCGCTAGGCGCAGCGCCGACGCTATTTTAAAATCAAGCGCTGCAAGGGGTTTCGCTTGCAGCGCTTTCTGTGTATTCCCGCGATCTGACCAAAGGAAGCGGCCATGAGTTTCACCCTCGCCATTGTCGGGCGGCCCAATGTGGGCAAATCGACGCTGTTCAATCGTCTTGTCGGCAAAAAGCTGGCGCTTGTTGACGACCAACCTGGCGTGACGCGCGATCTGCGCGAGGGGCAGGCCCGTCTGGGCGATCTGCGCTTTACCGTCATCGACTCGGCGGGGCTCGAGGAAGCGACCGACGACAGCCTGCAAGGCCGGATGCGCCGCTTGACCGAACGCGCGGTCGAGATGGCCGACATCTGCCTGTTCCTGATCGACGCGCGCGTGGGCGTGACGCCGACCGACCAAGTCTTTGCCGACATCCTGCGCCGCAAAAACGCGCATGTGATCTTGGCGGCCAACAAATCCGAAGGCCGCGCGGGCGAGGGTGGCTACCTCGAGGCCTATTCGCTGGGTCTGGGCGAGCCGATCCGCCTGTCCGCCGAACATGGCGAGGGGATGTCGGATCTGCTGCAAATCCTCTACCCGATCGTGGATGAGCTGGAAGACAAGCGCGAAGTCGCATCCGAGCCCGAGATCGACGTTGACGTCTCGGATGACGACCCTGACGCACCGCGCATGCCGACCACGGCGCGCCCGCTGCAAATCGCCGTCATCGGCCGCCCGAACGCCGGTAAATCAACCCTGATCAACCGCATTATCGGCGAAGAACGCCTGCTGACCGGCCCCGAGGCTGGCATCACGCGCGACGCCATTTCGTTGCCGGTGACATGGGACGGCGTCCCGATGCGGATTTTCGATACCGCCGGTATGCGTAAGCGCGCGAAAATTCAGGACAAACTGGAAAAGCTTTCGGTCTCGGACGGGCTGCGCGCCGTGCGCTTCGCCGAGGTGGTGGTGCTGCTGCTTGACGCCTCGATCCCGTTCGAACAGCAAGACTTGCGCATCGCCGATTTGGCTGAACGTGAAGGCCGCGCTGTCGTCGTCGCCGTGAACAAATGGGACGTCGAGGAAGACAAACAAGCCAAGCTTGCTGGTTTGCTTGAGGCGTTCGAGCGCCTGCTGCCGCAATTGCGCGGCGCGCCGTTGGTGACCGTCTCGGCCCGCACGGGCCGCGGCCTCGACCGTCTGCACGAAGCGATCATGAAGGCGTATGACGTGTGGAACCGCCGCGTGACCACGGGCCAGCTGAACCGCTGGCTGCTGGGCATGACCGAGGCGCACCCGCCACCGGCCCCCGGCGGCCGCCGCATCAAAATGCGCTATGCGACGCAGGTGAAGACCCGCCCGCCGGCCTTTGTCGTGATGACCAGCCATCCCGAGCACGTGCCCGACAGCTATCAGCGCTATCTGGTCAACGGCTTGCGTGAGGCATTCAATTTGCCCGGCGCGCCCATTCGCCTGACTCTGCGCGACCAGTCGGACAAGAACCCCTACAAAGACAAGAAAAAACCCGGGCCGTCTGCCTTGCGCAAGCACATGGACAAGAAAGAAAAATAAACAAAAGGCCCAGAGTTTCCTCTGGGCCTTTTACTTTCGTATGCGGCTGGCTTATGCCAGCTTGCCTTCAGCCGTGATGTGAGTCTTGCCGCCCAGATAATGGCCAAGAACCGCGGGCAGGGTGACCGACCCATCGGCGTGCTGGCCGTTTTCCAGCACGGCAATCAACGTCCGCCCGACTGCCAAGCCCGACCCGTTCAGCGTATGCAAGAATTCGGGCTTGCCACCGCCTGCGGGACGGAAACGCGCATTCATCCGGCGGGCCTGATAATCGCCGCAGGTCGAGACCGACGAAATCTCGCGGTACCGCGCTTGGCCGGGCAACCACACTTCCAGATCGTGGGTCCGCCGCGCGCCCGCGCCCATGTCGCCCGCACACAACTTCATCGTGCGATAGGGCAGCCCCAGTTTTTCCAGAATGTTCTGGGCACAGGTCGTCATGCGGGCATGTTCCGCCTCGGATTGGTCGGGCGTCGTAATCGAGACCATTTCGACCTTCTCGAACTGGTGCTGCCGCAGCATCCCCGATGTATCACGGCCAGCGCTGCCAGCTTCGGACCGGAAGCACTGCGTGTCGGCCGCCATGCGGATGGGCAGGGCGGTTTCATCCAGCAATGTGTCGTTCACGGTGTTGGTCAGCGTCACCTCGGCGGTGGGGATCAGCCACCAACCGTTGGTGGTCTCGTAGCTGTCCTCGCCGAATTTCGGCAGCTGACCGGTGCCGTACATCATTTCCGACCGTACCAACACAGGGGTCTGCACCTCGGTCAGGTCGTGTTCATCGACGTGGGTGTCGATCATAAACTGCGCTAGCGCGCGGTGCAGGCGCGCAACGGCCCCTTTCAGCACGACAAACCGCGCACCCGACAGCTTCACGGCGGTTTCAAAATCCATCAATGCGGCGACAGCCGGAATCTGGTAATGCTCGACCGGCGTGAAATCGAAAACGCGCGGGGTGCCCCAGCGGCGGATCTCGACATTGTCATCTTCGTCCGCGCCATCGGGCACATCGTCATAGGGCAGGTTCGGGATCGTCGCCAGCAACTCGGTCAGGCGGGCGTCCTCGGCCTTGGCCTCTTCGGTCAAGCGCGCGATCTCGGCCTTTTTCTCGGCGACCAGCGCGCGCAGGCGTTCGAATTCGGCGTCGTTTCCGGCAGCCTTGGCGGCGCCTACGTCCTTGCTCGCGCGGTTTTGTTCCGCCTGCGCTGTTTCAGCGGCCAGAATGCGGGCGCGGCGCCCTTCGTCGATGGCAAGGATCTGCGACGAGACAGGCGAGATCCCACGGCGCCCAAGGGCAGCGTCAAAAGCCGCAGGGTTTTCGCGGATTGCGCGGATATCGTGCATGTCTCACCTATCAAATTTGGTCACGAAGATATGGCATTCATATGCCGCAAGGTTTGTCCGGGGGGAACTGGAAAATCGCGGCTTTCGTGCCAAATCGGCTTGGTTGCCATTCATCGCGGGCCGCATTAGGGTGCCGCGACATTTCAAGGGTCGCATTTCGCCGCCCATCCAATGGAAAGGACCGCCATGCAGGGTTTAGAAGCCTTTATCCCGATGATCCTGATCTTCGTGATCATGTATCTTCTGCTGATCCGTCCGCAGCAAAAGAAACTGAAGCAGCATCAGGAAATGCTGAAGGCCCTGCGTCGCGGCGACCAGATTGTGACCCAAGGCGGCGTGATCGGTAAGATCGTGAAGGTCAAAGACGACGCGACCGATGTCGACGTAGAAATCGCCGAGGGCGTGACTGTCCGCATCGTGCGCTCGACCATCTCGCAGGTTCTGAACAAGACCGAACCGGCTGCGAAGTAAGTAACGACTAACCAAGACTGACGGCAGGCGGAGGCCCGCAAATGCAAATACCCCTTTGGCGCCGCATCCTGACATGGCTGGTGGTGATTTTGGGCGTGATGGCCGCTGTGCCAAACGCGTTCTACACCCGTGTCGAGCAGGCGAATGACGCCCGGAGTCAGATTTCATCCGGCGTTTCCAATGACGAATTGCAAAAAGCGGCTTCCGCTTGGCCATCTTGGATGCCAAGCGCGCTGGTCAGCCTCGGGCTGGACCTGCGCGGCGGCGCGCATTTGCTGGCCGAAGTGCAGCTCTCGCAAGTCTATGCCGAGCGTGTCGACGCCATGTGGCCGCAAGTTCGCGACCTGCTTGCGGGCGAACGCGACCGTCTGGGCTTTGTCCAGCGCGTCGAAGGCGGCGATCCTTCGGTGCTGCGCGTGCGCATTTCAAACGCCGATCAGGCCGCCCGCGCGGTCGAACTGGTGCGTACGCTGGCCCAGCCGGTCAGCAGCCTGACCAGCATCGGTGCCAGCGATCTGGATGTGCGCGCCGATAATGGCGTCGTCAGCATCAGCCTGTCCGAGGCCGAACGCGCCGCCACCGACGAGCGCACCATGCGCCAGTCGCTGGAGATTATCCGTCGCCGCGTCGACGAAGTCGGCACGCGCGAGCCGACGATCATCCGCCAAGGCACTGACCGTATTCTGGTGCAGGTGCCGGGCGTCGGCTCGGCCCAAGAGGTCAAGGATCTGATCGGCGCAACCGCGCGTCTAACCTTCCAGAACGTTGTCGGCACCACGGGCGACCCCAATGCCGTCGTCACCCCCGATCAGGAAGTGCTGCCCGATCGCGACCAACCCGGCCTTTATTACATCCTCGACCGCCAAGAGATCGTCTCGGGCGAGCAACTGGTTGATTCGCAACCATCGTTCGACCAGAACGGCCGCCCCGTCGTCAGCTTCCGGTTCAACCCCACGGGCGCGCGCGCCTTTGGCGAACATACCGCGCAGCACGTCGGCTCGCTTTTTGCGATTGTCCTCGACCACGAAGTCATCTCGGCCCCGCAAATCCGCGAACCCATTCCGGGCGGCTCAGGTAGCATTTCGGGCACGTTCAACGTCGAACAAACGACCAATCTGGCGGTGCTGCTGCGGGCAGGGGCGCTGCCCGCCGACCTGACCTTCCTGGAAGAACGCACCATCGGGCCGGAACTCGGCCAAGACAGTATCGACGCGGGCGTCCGCGCCGCCGTCATCGCCGGTATTCTGGTGATGGGGTACATGGTACTATCCTACGGACTGTTCTTCGGCATGGTTGCAAACGTCGCGCTGGTGCTGAACGTCACCATGATGCTGGGCCTGTTGTCCGTCATCGGCGCCACGCTGACCTTGCCGGGTATCGCCGGTATCGTGCTGACCATGGGCATGGCGGTCGACGCCAACGTGCTAATTTTCGAACGGATGCGCGAGGAAATCGCCCGCGGCAAAGCCCCGCGCCGTGTATTTGAATTGGGGTACGAAAAAGCCCTGTCGGCAATTACCGACTCGAACATCACATCGCTGATGATCGCCGTTATCTTGTATGTCATCGGCACCGGCGCCGTGCGCGGCTTTGCCGTCACGCTGGGCCTCGGCATCCTGACATCGCTGTTCACCGCCGTATTTGTGACGCGCCTGATCCTGGTGCACTGGTTCGAGCTGCGCAAACCGAAGAAGTTGGAGTTGTAAGATGGCGTTCCGTCTGAAACTGGTCCCCACCAAGACCTCGATCGACTTTTTCAAGTGGGGCGGCATGCCCACCTACGCCTCGTTCGCGCTGGCGGTGGCCTCGATCATCGCCGTGCTGACGATGGGCATGAACTACGGCATCGACTTCCTGGGCGGAACCACCATCCGCACGGAATCCAGCCAGAACGTCGAGATGTCGGAATACCGCTCGGCCCTCGATTCGCTGGAGCTGAGCGACGTGACCATCACGGAGGTTTTCGACCCTAGCTTCCGCGCAGATCAATTCGTTAAACAGGTGCGGATCCAGTCGGCCCAAGATACCGATGCCTCGAACGCGATGATCGCCGAGGTAGAGGCCGCCCTGCGCACCGTTGACCCGCAAGTGGTCTTCACCGCCGTCGAAACCGTAGGGCCTAAAGTCTCGGGCGAGCTGATCCAAACCGCGCTGCTGGCTGTTGCAGCATCGCTGATCGGGATCATGGCCTACGTTTGGCTGCGGTTCGAATGGCAGTTCGGCGCAGCCGCTGTGGTGGGCCTGTTCCACGATGCGGTGCTGACCGTCGGGCTGTTCTCGGTGCTGCAGGTCAAGTTTGACCTGACCATCGTGGCCGCGCTGCTGACGATCATCGGTTTTTCGATCAACGATACGGTGGTGGTGTTCGACCGCGTGCGTGAAATCCTGCGCCGCGACCAAAAGTCCTCGCTGCGTGAAATCCTGAACATCGCGCTGAATGAAACCCTCAGCCGCACGGTCATGACCACGCTGACGACAATGCTGGCGCTGCTGGCCCTCTATATCTGGGGCGGCGACGTCATCCGCGGCTTTGCCTTCGCGATGCTGTTCGGCGCGCTGGTCGGCGTTTACTCGACCGTGTTCATCTGTGCGCAATGCGTGCTGTGGCTGGGCGTCAAGCGCGACTGGGACAAAAAGCCGACCACCGGCCCCAGCGGGACGCAATTCCCGACCTCGACCGAGTAAGCCATGCTGACGGTCACGGGCCTTGCTTGCAGCCGGGGGGGGCTTCCCGTGCTCTCCGGCGTCAATTTCACATTGGCAGCGGGCGAGGCCCTTGTTTTGCGCGGCCCGAACGGCGCGGGCAAAACAACACTGCTGCGGGTTCTGGCCGGTTTGCAGCCAGCCGACGCGGGCGACATCGAAATGCCGCAAGGCGATAGCGCCTACGCTAGCCACGCCGACGGGGTGAAGTCCGCCCTCAGCGTGCGCGAAAATCTTCAATTCTGGGCCAGCCTCTATGGCGCACCGCTGGACGAAGGCGTGTTCGACGACTTCGATCTTGCCGCGTTGCACGACCGTCTGGCCGCTAACCTTTCGGCGGGGCAGAAGCGCCGCCTCGGCCTTGCGCGCCTTGGCGTGATCGGCCGCAAAATTCTGTTTCTGGACGAGCCGACCGTTTCGCTTGATCGCGCATCTGTGCAGCGCTTTGGCAACTGGGTGCGCGATCGTCACCTTGCACGGGGTGGCATCGCGGTAATCGCGACGCATATCGACCTCGGCCTTGAGGCGCGCGAGATCGACATCGCCACCTTCCGCGCCGATCCCGTGCAAACCACCGCGCTGCGCGGCAGTGACGAGGCTTTCCTGTGATCGCCCTTTTCATCCGTGACCTGCGCCTTGCCGTGCGCGCTGGCGGCGGCTTCGGCCTAGCTCTGGCTTTCTTCCTGATCGTGGTGATTCTGGTGCCGTTCGGCATCGGCCCGCAGGTCGAACTGCACGCCCGCGTCGCCCCGGGAATTCTTTGGGTAGGCGCGCTGTTGGCCGCGCTCCTCTCGCTCGACCGCATCTTCGCGCTTGACCACGAAGACGGCTCGCTACCGCTGATCGCCACCGCGCCCATCCCGCTCGAGGGGGTCTCGCTGGCCAAAGCTGCCGCGCATTGGGTCACCACGGGGCTGCCGCTGGTGGTGGTCGCGCCGGTTTTGGGTGTGTTGATGAACCTTCCGCCAGCGGGCTTCGGGTGGCTGTCGCTGTCGCTGCTGCTGGGCACGCCCGCGCTGTCGATGATCGGCACCTTTGGCGCGGCGCTGGTTGTCGGCGTACGCCGCGGCGGGCTGCTGATGTCGCTGCTGGTGCTGCCGCTTTACGTTCCGACGCTTATTTACGGTGCCGAAGTTGCCCGTCGCGGCACCGAAGGTTTCACCGTGCTTACACCGATCCTTTTGCTGGGGGCGATCAGCCTCGGATCGGTCGCTTTGCTGCCATTTGCCGCCGCGGCCGTGCTACGGGTCAATCTGCGGTGATCACGTCTCGGGCGCGATTGAGCCGCCCATAACCTTGGGGTATGAAAAGGCATGTCGATCTGGGAATATGCAAATCCGACCAAGTTCCTGAAAACCACGCAGCCCGTCATGCCGTGGATCACAGGGGCTGGCATTGTGGCGGTGACAGTCGCGCTGGTGTGGGGGTTCTTCTTCACGCCTGATGACTTCCGTCAGGGCTCAACCGTCAAAATCATCTACATCCACGTGCCCGCCGCGATGATGGCGATCAACGCGTGGGTGATGATGCTGGTGGCCTCGCTGATCTGGCTGATCCGCCGCCACCATGTCAGCGCGCTGGCAGCAAAGGCCATGGCCCCGATCGGCGTCAGCATGACCCTGATCGCGCTGGCCACGGGCGCCATCTGGGGCCAGCCGATGTGGGGTACATGGTGGGCGTGGGACCCGCGTCTGACATCATTCCTCATTCTGTTCTTGTTCTACCTCGGCTACATGGCCCTCTGGGCCGCGATCGAGGATCCCGATACCGCTGCTGACCTGACCGCCATCTTGTGCATCGTCGGTTCGGTCTTTGCGGTGCTGTCGCGCTATGCTGCCAGCTTCTGGAACCAGGGCCTGCACCAAGGCGCATCAGTCATCACCACCGACAAGAACACCGAAGTTTCCTCGGTCTTTTATCAGCCGTTGCTGATCGCGATTGCCGGGTTCTTCCTGTTGGTTCTGGGGCTGCTGCTGATGCGCACCGGAACCGAAGTCCGTAAACGGCGCGCCCGCGCGCTGCTGAACCGCGCCACGCGCGAAGGGGTGTAAGACATGTTTCCCGATCTTGGAAAATACGCCGTCGCCGTCCTTTCGGCCTATGGTGTGGCGCTGGCCGTGCTGATCGGCCTTGTGTGGCTTAGCATCACGCAAGACCGCAAGGCGCGCAAAGCGCTGAAACAACTTGAAGGCGAAGGTAGCCTGCACAAATGAAAATCAACCCGCTTGTCCTGATCCCGCCGCTGGTCTTCGCGGCGATTGCCGGATTCTTCGTCGTCGGCATGCTGCGCGAGAATGACGGCTTGCCGTCGACGCTGATCGGGCAGGCGGTGCCGACAACAGACATCGCGCCGCTGGGTGATCTGCCCCCGCTGACAGATGCGGCGCTGCGTGACGGGCAGGTAAAAGTGGTGAACTTCTGGGCCAGCTGGTGTGCACCTTGCCGGCTGGAACATCCGCAACTGATGGCGCTGGCCGAAGGCGGTTTGCCTGTCTACGGCGTGAACTACCGGGATGACCCGAACGACGCGCAAGCGTTCTTGCAGGAACTCGGCAACCCGTTCACGGCGATCGGAACCGACCCGCAGGCCCGCCTTGGTTTGGAATGGGGCGTCTACGGCGTGCCCGAAACTTTCCTTGTCGGCGGCGACGGCAAAATCATCCAGCGTATCGCGGGCCCGCTGGTCGGCGGTCTGTACGAGCGTCGCTTTATGCCCGCCCTGACGGCAGCCCTCGCCAATTAATTCTGAATACATCGCATTAAAAAAGCCCCGCAACTTATTGCGGGGCTTTTATTTTTACTGCTTGGCCAAGTTCCGTAGCACGTAGTGCAGAACACCGCCATTTTCCAGATATTCAATCTCGACCGCGGTATCGATACGGCTCTTGATCTGGATGGTTTTCACGCTGCCGTCGGCATAGGTGATGTGGCACGGCACCAGCGAGCGCGGCTCGATCTTGCCTTCCAGCCCTTCGATCTCGACAACCTCGTCACCCTTCAGGTTCAGGGTCTTGCGATTCTCGCCCGGCAGGAATTCAAACGGCACCACACCCATCCCGATCAAGTTTGAACGGTGGATCCGCTCAAAACTTTCGGCGATGACGGCTTTGACGCCCAGCAGGTTCGTCCCCTTGGCCGCCCAGTCACGGCTGGACCCCGCGCCATATTCGATGCCGCCAAAGATCACCAGCGGAACGCCGGCAGCCTGATACGCCATCGAGGCATCGTAGATGCTGGTCTGCTGCCCATCAGGCCCCAGCGTGTAGCCGCCCTCAACGCCGTCCAGCATCTCGTTCTTGATGCGGATATTGGCAAAGGTGCCACGCATCATGATCTCGTGGTTGCCACGGCGCGAGCCGTACGAGTTGAAGTCCTTCACCGCGACCTGACGCTCCAGCAGATACTGGCCTGCAGGTGTCGTCGCCTTGAACGAACCGGCGGGGCTAATGTGGTCGGTGGTGATCATGTCGCCCAAGATCGCCAAAATACGCGCGCCGCGAATATTCTGGATCGTGCCTTTTTCGGGCGACATCCCGCGGAAATAGGGCGGGTTCTGGATATAGGTCGACGTCGCCGGCCACGTATAGGTCTCGGTATCGGTCGTCTCGACGTTCTGCCAGTTTTCGTCGCCTTTGAACACATCGGCATATTTGGTCAAGAACGCTTGACGCGTGACGGTCGCTTCGACCAGCTCGGCAATCTCTTGCTGCGTCGGCCAGATGTCTTTCAGGAACACGTCCTTGCCCTCGGGCGTTTGGCCGATGGGGTCTTGCGTCAGGTCGATGTTCAGGTCGCCCGCAATGGCATAGGCCACCACCAGCGGCGGCGAGGCAAGGAAGTTCGCCCGCACATCGGGGCTGATGCGGCCCTCAAAGTTGCGGTTGCCCGACAGCACAGCGGTTGCGACCAGATCGTTTTCGTTGATCGCCTTGGAAATGGCCGGGTCACCGAGCGGGCCGGTGTTGCCGATGCAGGTCGTGCAGCCATAGCCCACAAGGTTAAACCCTATAGCATCCAAATCTTCTTGCAGACCAGCAGCTTGCAGGTATTCACCCACGACTTGGCTGCCGGGTGCCAGCGATGTCTTCACCCACGGCTTGCGGTTCAGGCCCAAGGCGCGCGCCTTGCGCGCCACCAGACCCGCGCCGATCATCACATAGGGGTTCGACGTGTTGGTGCAGCTGGTGATCGCGGCAATCACAACCGATCCGTCGCGGATGGTGAAATCCTTGCCCTCGACCCCAACGGTCTTGCGCGCATCCACCGGCGCCGCGACAATGCCGCCGCCTTCGGATGTCATATCCTTGGCGTCATCGGTCACGTCGATGCCGCGGTAATCCGCCACGACCTTATAAAACGCACGGGCGCTGTCGGTCAGGGCCAAGTAGTCCTGCGGCCGCTTCGGGCCCGAAATCGCCGGAACGATCTCGCCCATGTCCAAGCTGAGGGTCGAGGTGTAGATCGGGTCGTAGCCCTCATCGCGCCACATGCCGTTTGCCTTGGCATAAGCCTCGACAAGGGCGATACGATCTTCGTCGCGGCCCGTGTTGCGCAGGTAGCGCAGCGTTTCGCCGTCGATGGGGAAGAAGCCGCAGGTCGCGCCGTATTCGGGCGCCATGTTGGCAATCGTCGCGCGGTCGGCCAAAGGCAGGTGGTCCAACCCCTCGCCATAGAACTCGACGAACTTGCCGACCACGCCGTGTTTGCGCAGCATCTGCACAACCTTCAGCACCAGGTCAGTCGCGGTGGTGCCTTCAACCATCTTGCCGGTCAGTTTGAAGCCCACAACCTCGGGAATCAGCATCGACACGGGCTGGCCCAGCATCGCGGCCTCGGCCTCGATCCCGCCGACGCCCCAGCCCAGAACGGCCAAACCGTTCACCATGGTCGTGTGCGAATCGGTGCCAACCAGCGTGTCGGGGTAGGCGACCAGCTCGCCATTCTGGTCCACATCGGTCCAGACGGTCTGCGCCAGATATTCCAGGTTCACTTGGTGGCAAATGCCAGTCCCGGGTGGCACCACGCGGAAGTTGCGGAAGGCGTTTTGGCCCCATTTCAGGAACTGGTAGCGTTCCATATTCCGTTCATATTCCAGATCGACGTTGCGCTGGAACGCCCGCGGGTTGCCGAAATCGTCAATCATGACCGAGTGGTCAATGACCAGATCGACCGGGTTCAGCGGGTTGATCTTTTGTGCGTCGCCGCCCAGGCCCAAAATACCGTCGCGCATCGCGGCCAGATCGACCACGGCGGGCACGCCGGTGAAATCCTGCATCAGCACGCGGGCAGGGCGATAGTTGATCTCGCGCGGGTTCTGGCCGCCATTCTTGGCCCATTCCGCAAAGGCGGCGATCTCGTCCACCGCAACCGAGAACCCGTTGTCCTCAAAGCGCAGCAGGTTTTCCAGCACCACCTTCAACGATGCGGGCAAACGCGAGAAATCCCCAAGGCCTGCCTCTTGCGCGGCGGCGATGGAATAATACGACAGGCTCTGACCGCCGACGGTCAGCTTGCGCCGACTTTTGGCGTTATCGAGGCCAACAGTGATGGGCATAGGGATCCCCTTCTGGCTTTGTGGCTGGGCTGCTAACGGTTTGCACGATGGCCGCAGGCTTATCAACACCGGCGGCATCCATGACTGGACAATTCAAGGGTATACACTGGTATACAAACGCCGAAAAGGCCTTTCGATCAAAACTTTCGCAGCAATCGGCGCAAGGAACGATCACCCCGACCGCGCGAAAGGGTGATCCGTTGCGTCAACGCGGTCGCGGGGGCTTGATTGGCAAACCCGCATGCGATGGGTTAGCACTGCGCCAGAGGTTACAAGAGGGTCGCCGCCGATGAAGTACATGCTGGGATTGGTCGCTGCGATTGCCGTTTCGGCAAGCGCTGCCGCCGCCGAAGACGTCTCGCCCGTTGTGGTCGAACTCTACACGGCGCAGGGCTGCGCGGCTTGTCCCCCGGCAGATGTGGTGCTTTCCAAACTGCGTGAGATGCCGGGGGTGATCCCGTTGGCCATGCACGTTGATTATTGGGATTATATCGGTTGGGTCGATGCCTTCGGGCAGGCCGCCTTCACCCAGCGCCAGAACGCCTATGCCGACATCCGGCGCGAGCGGTACATCTACACCCCGCAAATGGTGGTCGACGGCGCGCGCGCTGTTCTGGGCGGCGATGGAATGGCCGTGATGAACGCGATTTCCGCCGCGCGCGAGGCCCCGCGCCCCGTGCAATTACAGGCGCTGCGCGATGGAAACACCCTGCATATCGCGGCCACTCGGCAGGGCGATGGGGCCGACCTGATCGTCCAGCTAGTGCGCTACATCCCCGAAGCGGTCGTCCAGATCGAAGGGGGCGAGAACGCGGGCCAGACCCTGACCTACGTCAATATCGTGACCGACCTCGACCAGCTGGGGGCGTGGACAGGTGCCGCCCCGCTTGACATCGACCAACCGATCGAGGGCGACGCCCCCGCAGTGGTGATTTTGCAAGAAAGCGGCCCCGGTCGCATTATCGCGGCGGCCGAGGTCAAGTAATCCGCCTAGCGGAAGTGCTTCGACAACTTCAGGCCCTGACCTTGGTAATTCGAAGCGATGCCCTGTCCGTATAGCTGCTGGGGCGTCGCGGCCATCTGCTCGTATACCAGCCGCCCGACAATCTGCCCATGCTCTAGCGCAAAGGGCGATTCATGGCACCGCACCTCCAACACCCCGCGCGAGCCTGCGCCGCCCGCTGCAGCATAGCCGAAACCGGGATCGAAAAAGCCTGCGTAATGCACGCGAAACTCGCCCACCATCGCAAGATAAGGGGCCATCTCGGCGGCATAGTCGGGCGGGATGCAAACCGCCTCGCGGCTGACCAGAATATAGAACGCGCCGGGGTCCAGAATGATCTGCCCGTCGCGCGTGCGGATCTCCTCCCAAAAGGCGGCGGGGTCGTAATGGCCGATAAGGTCCAAGTCGATGACGCCCGTATGCGGCTTGGCGCGATAGCCCACCAAATCGCCGTCCGTCGGCGCCAGATCGACCGAAAAGGCCAGCCCGTCCGAAATTACCGGCGCGCCATCCACCAGCGGCACGCGGGCGTGCAGCGCCCGCAGCGCCCCGTCATCCAACCGCGCGCTGCCCGACCGGAACCGGATTTGGTTCAGCCGCATGCCGCTGCGCACCAGAACCGAAAACGACCGCGGGCAAATCTCGGCATAAAGCGGGCCATGGTAGCCTGCAGGAATACGGTCGAACTCGGTCCCGCCATCGGTGATCGTCCGCGTCAGCAAATCCAGCCGCCCGGTCGAGCTTTTCGCATTCGCCACCGCCGAGACATCGTCGGGCAGGGCCAGCGATTCTTGCAGCGGCACCAGATAAACGCAGCCCTTTTCCAGCACCGCTCCATCGGTCAAATCCATCCGGTGCATCTCAAACGCGGGCAGGCGGGCCGCAATGCTGCGCCCATCACCGGCCAAAAACGACGCGCGCACCCGATAGGCCACCGCGCCCAAGCGCAAGTCCAGGCTGGCCGGCTGCAACTGCCCCGTCACCAGCGGGGCGGCCGTTTGAATGGCACCTGCCGCGATCATGGCTTGAATCTGTTGGTTGGGCAGAACGCCTGTCATCGGGCCTCGCATTTGCAAATCACATGAAGCGGATATGAAAAAGCCCATCAAGGCAAGAACCTTGATGGGCTTTTTTATGGTCGGGCTAGCAGGACTTGAACCTGCGACCTTCCGCCCCCCAGACGGACGCGCTACCAGGCTGCGCTATAGCCCGACTAAGGGCCTTATCAGTGGTTTCGCCGCGAAGTTCAAGGGTAATTTCACCTTACCTTGCGGCGCTTTTTCATAGCCTTACGCGGCACTCAACATCTTGGCGCGCAAAGCCTCCAGCCGCGACAACGCCTCGGACAATGCTGCGCCATCGCGCACATCAGGCGCGATATGGCTGGCCGTCCACAGCAGGCTAGGGCGCGCCTCGGGGATGGGGCGATAGACGATAGCCTTAACGACAGGCGTCTGCTTGCGCGGCTGCGGAACGGGGCGAAACGCCAGACCCTTGGGTTGTTCGCCCAGCGAGGCCACATATTTCGCGCCTTGTTCGCGAATCAACTTCTGCGCACCCTTGATCGTCAAACCCTGATCGCGCAGCAAGACCTTGATTCCCGACAAAAGCGCCATGTCGTCGGGCCTATAGTACCGCCGCCCACCCGCGCCTTTGACGGGGTGGATCTGGGAAAACTTGCTTTCCCAAAACCGCAGCACATGCGTCGGCAAATCCAACCATTCGGCGACTTCGCTGATGGTGCGGAATGCCGTTTCGGCCTTATCGCGACTTGCCGCCACGACGACCCTCAGGAATCGCCGTGCGCGACGCGCTCTTTCATCAGGTGCGACGACCGGAAGGTCAGAACGCGGCGCGGGTTGATCGGCACTTCGATCCCCGTCTTGGGGTTGCGCCCCACACGCGCCGACTTGTCGCGGACCGAGAACGTCCCGAACGACGAAATCTTGACCGACTCACCGGCAACCAGTGCGTCGGAAATATGCTGTAGAACCGACTCGACCAAACTGGCGCTGTCGTTGCGCGACAGGCCCACTTGGGCGTGGACGGCTTCTGCAAGATCCATTCTCGTCAGTGTTTTTTCAGACATGGCCATCTCCTGCTTTCAGGCAAAGACTAGGGCAGATGTATTTTTCAAGTCAACTAAGACAATTAGACAGTTACCAGCGGATCGCGGCTGCGCCCCACGCCAGCCCGCCACCGATTGCCTCGACCACGACGACATCACCGGCCTTCAGCTTGCCTTCGGCACTGCCAACCGACAGCGCCAGCGGGATCGACGCGGCAGAGGTGTTGCCGTGATCTTGCACCGTCACGATCACTTTTTCCATCGGCACATCCAGCTTCTTGGCGGTCGCCTGAATAATGCGGATGTTGGCCTGATGGGGGACGACCCACGTGATATCTTCCTCGGCAAGGCCCGCTTTCGCAACAGCGGTCTGCGCAGTTTGTGCCAGCTTTTCAACAGCGTGGCGGAAAACCTCGCGGCCTTCCATCTTCAAATGCCCGGTCAGGCCCGTCGATGTGCCGCCATCGACATACAGCAGGTCGCGGTAGCTGCCATCCGAATGCAGGTCGGTCGCCAGAATGCCGCGATCGGCACTGGTGCCGTCGCCTTCCTGCGCCTCGAGGATGAGCGCACCCGCGCCATCGCCGAACAACACGCAAGTCGCGCGGTCGGTCCAATCCAGCAGGCGCGTAAACGTTTCGGCCCCGATCACCAGCACCCGCTGCGCCTGACCCGAAACGATCAACGCATTGGCATTGCTCAGCGCATAAATGAACCCCGCGCAAACGGCTTGCACGTCAAACGCGAATCCACTGGTCATACCCAGACGCTGCTGCACCATGGTCGCGGTCGAGGGGAACGTTAGGTCAGGGGTCGCCGTCGCCACGATGATCGCGTCGATATCGCCCGCAACCAAACCAGCGTTTTCCAGCGCTGCGCGGGCGGCTGCTGCGCCCATGTCCGCCGTGCCTTCGCCCTCGGCGGCAAAGTGGCGCCGCTCGATCCCCGATCGGCTGCGGATCCATTCATCGGTGGTATCCAGCGACGCTTCAAATTCGGCGTTCGGCACGACCCGAGCGGGCAGGTAATGGCCCACACCCTTGACTACTGCGCGTAGCGGCATTGCTTTGGCTCCGTTATTGCGTCGTGGCCGCCGGTCGGTCCGGCGGCGTATTGTCATGCGTCGGCGGGGTCCGCCGAATCGTCAGACTGCTCAAGTCCCTGCGTAAAGCTGGCACTGGTGGCCAGCCGCGCTGCGACCCGTTCGGTAAAGCCCATACGGGCCAAATCATAGGCTTGCGAGATCGCTGCCGCAAAGCTGGTAGCGTCCGAGGAGCCGTGGCTTTTCACAACCGTCCCGTTCAAGCCCAGAAATACACCCCCGTTTACACGGCGAGGGTCCATCTGGTGGCGGAATTTCTTCAGCGCACCATAGGCCAGAATCGCGGCCAGTTTCGACAGGATATTCGTGCCGAACATATCGCGCAGCATCTTGCCGACCAAGCGGGCGGTGCCTTCGCCGGTCTTCAGCGCGACATTGCCCGTGAAGCCGTCGGTCACAATCACATCGACCTTGTCCGACGGAATGTCACCGCCCTCGACAAACCCGACATAGGTGAAGCCGCCAGCGCCCTGCGCCTGTAGCAACAGCTCGTGGGCCTCGCGCAACTCGGCGCGGCCTTTGTGTTCTTCGGTGCCGACATTCAGCAGGCCAACGCGCGGCCCTTCCAAATTCAGCCCGTTGCGCGCATAAGACGCGCCCATAAAGGCGTAGTTCAGCAAATCGGGCGCATCGGCCTTCAGGTCGGCACCCGCATCCAGCAGAATATTAAAGCCTGATGGGTTCAGCGACGGCCACATGCAGGCAATGGCAGGGCGCTTGACGCCAACGGCGCGGCGCAGCCGCATCGTCGACAGCGCCATCAGCGCGCCCGTATTGCCGCAGGAAATACACGCCGCAGCCGCCCCGTCACGCACAGAGTCCAACGCCGACCACATGGATGTAGCCTTGCCGGTGCGCACGATATGGGCGGGTTTATCAGTCATCTGCACCACATCATCGGCGTGGATGATCGTAATGCGGTCTTTCACGGGCAGCGCGGCGACCAGTGGGGTCAGCGTCGCAGTGTCACCGTGCAACAGGATACGCGCATCCGCACGATCCTTCATAAACAGTCCGAGGCCCGCGACAACAGCCGCAGGCCCCTTGTCGCCGCCCATGGCGTCGACAGAAATTACAATCTCGCGACCGTCATCGCCAGCACCCATGGGTGCCGCGGTCTGGCTGGCCTGCGCGGAAGCGCCACTTTGGGGATCCATCGTCATAGCCGGCCAGTCAAGCGTTTGCTTATGCCGCGTCTTCGTCGATATCGACTTGGGCCGAAACGGCAACGACTTCACGCGAGTCGTAGTGGCCGCACGACGGGCAAACGTGGTGCGGGCGCTTCAGCTCGCCACAGTTGCTGCACTCGTTCGGGTTAGCAGCGACCAAAAAGTCATGCGCACGACGCATGTTGCGGCGCGACTTGGAGATTTTATTCTGAGGGACAGCCATGTCACAAACCCCGGTTAGATGGGCGCATACAAGGCCCTGATTTCGAATGGTCGCTTTCGCGATCTGGCGCGTCTTTAACGCGTTTGAATCCCAGTGTCGAGAAGCGACGTGAATGAAGACCGCTACATAACCTTCGCGCGGTGTTTGGCAAGGAAAATCTTGCCGCACCACCACAAGATAGGGTTATTCGCCGTCACTTTTTGTCAATTTGTCGCGCAATCCGGCCAATCCAGCAAAGGGTTTGCGGGTCTGGCCGTCGTTTTCATCGAAATCGGGGTCGGTATCGATGTTCAGGGGGGCAACCCCTGGCGCACGTGGGAAAAGAGGCAGGGCCAGCGACAGGGCCTCGATCATGACTTCCGCCAGGTCAAGGTTCTGGGGCAGGGGTTCGATTGTGTCATCCTCGGGCATTTCGACCTCGCCACTGGCCGCTTCGCTGTAATCGGCCAGATAGTTCCGCTCGACCTCTTGGTCGATGCGCGTGGTCACGGGGGCAAAGGTCACAACGCAGTCCTGCACGACGGTCGCGCCCAAGTGGCCCGCAAAATGCCAGTCATGGCGGCCCTTGGGCGTTAGCGTGCCTTCAAAGCGCAGCTTTTTGATCGCGTTGATATCCAGCGCCGCAGCAATCGCGGTGCGGGCGGCGTAATCGGGCTGGATGTCAAAGTGGTGCGCCTTGCGACCAGAGACCTCGGGCAGGCGGACGATGTGGCGGGGGATTGCCGGTTGGTCGGTCATGGAACGCTCCTTCAGGGTCAGGCGTGACAGAGTTTCTTGAAAAACCCTGCATCTGTCATGTAATGCCTTTTGTAACATGCGGGATATGTGGCATGAATGTTTGCGGCAAGGGGGCTTTGACGCGATGGAAATTGAAATCTCGCAACGTCGCAAGGTCAAGGCCGGTCTGATGCGCAGCATGCGTATCGCACTGGCGGCCGGTGCGCTGGTGGCAACGGTGGCTTGCGTGCCGATGTATCGCAACCACGGCTATGTGCCGACCGACGAAATGGTCAGCGCGCTGACGGTGGGCCGCGACACGCGCGCCAGTGTAATCGCCGCGATTGGCGAGCCTGCGGCCCAAAGCGTGCAAAACGCGGCGGCCTTCTACTATGTACAAAGCCGATTCGAAACTTACGGCGCCTTCGCCCCGCGCGAAATCGACCGTCAGGTCTTGGCCGTCACCTTCGATAACGCGGGCGTTGTGCGCAATATCACCCGCTACGGCTTGGCCGACGGCAATGTCGTCACCCTGTCGCGCCGTGTCACCGACGATCTGGGCGATGACGCCACATTCGTGCGCCAGCTGCTGGGCAACTTCGGCCGCGTCAACGCCGCCAGCATGCTCGGCGAGGAATAATCCCCGCCGAACGATGGGAAAGCGGGGGGCTTAGCCCTTCGCGTTCTCTTCCTCGAACCGCAGCGCGACGCCGTTGATGCAATAGCGCAACCCCGTTGGCAGCGGTCCATCGGGGAACACATGCCCCAAATGCGCGCCGCACTGGTCGCAATGCACCTCGGTCCGCACCATGAAGTGGCTGCGGTCGACGGATTCGCCTACCTCGGCCCCCTCGCTGGGCTGCGTAAATGACGGCCAGCCGCAACCCGCGTTGAACTTGTCATCAGCCTTGAACAGCGGCGCACCGCAGCACACGCAATAATACGTCCCCGCGACTTCGGGAAAGTCGTCATGGGTAAAGGGACGCTCGGTCGCGTGGTTGCGGGTCACTTCATAAGCAAGTTCCGACAGCTGGGCCCGCCATTCGGCTTCAGTCTTTACTATTTTGTTCAATATCGTTTCCCCTTCTGTCATATTGAACATGAATATAGGTATCGGCACGTTTTATGCCAAGCGGCGGCGCAATCCGCCAAGTCTTGTGGAGGCAGCCGTATGCAAGTGCTTTTCAATCCTATCACAAGTGCACAGTACTGGGCCGGTTTTTCCGAAGATCCCGCGCTGGTTGACGCGGCGCAGGCGCTGCGTTGGGCCAGCTTTCATGCCGAAGGCGGCGATGGGCGCGACAGCGACGCGGTCGATGCGCATTGCAAACACCTGATGGTCGTCGACATGACGACAGGGCAATTGGTCGGCTACACGCGCATCATAGTGCTGCACGATGCGATCAGCCTGTCGCACAGCTATACCGGCCAGTTTTACGACCTGCTGCCGGTGATGGCGCTGCAGGGCGCTGCGCTGGAACTGGGGCGGTTCTGCCTTGCCCCCGATTGCCACGACCCGCGCGTCGTCAAACTGATCTGGGCGTCGCTGCTGTCGATTGCCGATGAAAACGGGGTGGGGCGCATGATCGGCTGTTCCTCATTCAAGGGGGCCGACCCGCAGCTGCACGTCGCGGGCCTGACCTTTCTGGCCGCCCACCACCTAGGGCAACCGCACGAGCGCCCCGGCCGCCGCGCGCCGCAGATCTACCCCTATGGCGATGCGCTGCGCGGCGCCCCCGTGGACGAGCTTAAGGCCCGCCGCCAACTTCCGCCCCTGCTGCGATCCTACCTTCAAATGAATGGATGGGTCAGCGACCACGCGGTGATCGACAACGATTTGGATACGATCCACGTCTTCACCAACGTCGAATGGCGCGGCGTCCCGCCAGTGCGGCTGCAAGGTCTGCGCCAGATCATCGCACGCGGGCGAACCACAATCGGCACGGCCGCGCTTGAAGGGGCTTGAAACAGCGCCGCGCAAGCTTTAGCAGCCGCGCATGGCACGTGCACCTTTGCTCCAACTTGGCGACATCTCCCTGACTTTCGGGGGCGATCCCGTCTTTCATGACCTCAGCCTCAACGTTCAGCCGGGCGATCGTATCGCGCTGGTCGGGCGCAACGGCTCGGGTAAATCCACCTTGATGAAGCTGATGGCAGGTCTGATCGAACCTGACCGTGGCCAAGCCGTGCGCGGCCCAGGCGTCAGCGTCGGATATATGGAGCAAGACCCCTCGTTCGAGGGCTTCGCCACACTGGGCGATTACGCCGCATCCGGCCTGCCCGAGGGCGAGGAATACCGCGTTGCGCTGGTTGCCGAAGGTCTGGGCTTCGACCCCGACCGCGCCCCCGACACCGCATCAGGCGGCGAGCGTCGCCGTGCCTCGCTGGCCAAACTTCTGGCTGAAGCGCCCGAATTGATGCTGCTGGACGAGCCGACCAACCACCTCGACATTTCGGCCATCGCTTGGCTGGAGCAGCAGTTGAAAGACACCAAGGCCGGCTATGTCATCATCAGTCACGACAGGGCCTTCCTGCGTAACCTGACCCGCGCCACGCTGTGGCTGGATCGCGGCGAAGTGCGCCGCCAAGATCGCGGCTTCGAAAATTTCGAAATCTGGCGCGATGCCGTTTGGGAAGACGAAGACGCCGCCCGCCACAAGCTGGACCGCAAAATCAAGGCCGAGGCGAAATGGGCGGTCGAGGGCATTTCAGCCCGCCGCAAACGCAACATGGGCCGCGTGCGCGCCCTGCAAGACCTGCGGGCCGAACGCTCGGCCCAGATCCGTCGCCAAGGCACTGCCGCAATGGCGCTGGAAAGCGGCTCGACCTCGGGCCGCAAGGTGATTGAGGCCGAAGGCCTGACCAAAATTTTCGGCGAAAAAATCATCGTCAAGGATTTCGACCTAACGGTGATGCGCGGCGACCGCGTGGCCTTCGTTGGCCCGAATGGAACCGGAAAAACAACACTTATCAATATGTTGCTCGGTAAAGTTGAACCTGATTCCGGCACGGTCAAGCACGGCACCAACCTGCAGATCGCCGTGTTCGACCAAACCCGCGCGGCGCTCGACCCCGATGCGACCTTGTGGGAAAGCCTGACAAGCGACCCCGAAATGCGCGTGTCGGGCAAGGCCGATCAGGTGCTGGTGCGCGGTCAACCCAAGCACGTCGTCGGCTACCTCAAGGAATTCCTGTTCGACGAGGGGCAAGCCCGCGCGCCTGTGCGTTCGCTCTCGGGGGGTGAAAAAGCGCGCCTGCTGCTGGCCCGCCTGATGGCCCGCGAAAGCAACGTGCTGGTCATGGACGAGCCGACCAACGACCTCGACATCGAAACGCTTGATTTGCTTCAAGAAATCCTCGACGGATATGACGGCACCGTGCTGCTGGTCAGCCACGACCGCGACTTCCTCGACCGCGTCGCAACCACCACCATTGCCATGGAAGGCGGCGGCCAAGCCGTAGCCTTCGCCGGCGGTTGGAGCGATTATCTCGCGCAGCGCGGCATCGACGAAGCAACCGCTATGGCCGACGCGCCCAAGGCAAAACCCGCCGCCCGCGCCGCAACGCCCGACGCACCGAAGAAGACCGGTCTCAGCTTTACCGAAAAGAAACGCCTCGAAGCCCTGCCGGGTGTCATGGACAAGCTGAACGCCGAAATCGGCAAGCTCAACGATCTACTCTCGGACGCCGATCTGTTCACCCGCGAGCCGGTGAAGTTCCGCAAAGCGTCCGAAATGCTGGCCGAACGCCAAGCAACCCTCGACGCCGCCGAGGTCGAGTGGCTAGAGTTGGAAGAAAAGGCGGGTTAATCTACCGCTTTAAAAGCGGTAGTTAACACCTATGGTAATATTAGAAAAATCGAGATCTGCGGTCACAACATCGTTCTCGAACTTGCCGCTAAAGCTGCGCAGTTCCAAATAGCCCGACAGATTGTAGCCGATCTGCGTCTCAAAACCGCCACCGTAGGTCAGTGCGCCCACGGTGTCATCATAGGTGCCGGCGGGCATCGTCAAGCTGGCATCCATCCAGCTATAGCCAGCCAAGCCGTAGACCATCACACCGCCCACGTCATATCCAACGCGTAGGGCGGCGGTGGTGGTGCTATCGACCTTGGTCTCCCAGCTAACGACAGATGCAGATTGGGCAATAACGCGATCAGTTCGGTCCTCAAACCAGCTGCGCTTTACATCGACCAGCGCACCGTAAACCATGTTGCCGCTGCGAATATCAAAACCGGCGCGCAAACCAACCGCCATCCCGGCGGGCGAGCTAAACTTCTTGGTTCCCAGCGCCAGCTCGAACGCATCTGCCAGATCGCCGGTCGCATCCATTTCGCCATTGCCGCGTTCCAGCAAAACACCGGCATAAAGGCCCGAAAATGCCAAAACAGGACTACCCGTCACAATCCGTGGCCCGCCATAGCTTTGTGCGGCTGCGGCAAGGGGAAGCGTGCTGGCGACGCACAGGGCAATAAGCGGCAGTTTCATGGCGTACCTTGAGGTTGGGATTCTGCGCCATTCAACCGTGATTGCGTAGTTACGTCAACCTTTTGCAGCCTTCTCGGCGCGGCGGATCGTGTTCCAGTGGGCGTCCATTTCTTCCAGCGACGCGTCATGCGGCGTTTTCCCCGCGCGGGCCAGTTCAGCCTCGATAAATGCAAAGCGGCGGGTAAACTTATCATTGGCGCGCCGCAGCGCAGCCTCGGGGTCCAGCCCGAGATGGCGGCCCAGATTGGTCATGACGAACAGCATATCGCCATATTCCTCGTCCAGATCGTCGGGGCCCAAACTGTCGCGCGCCTCGGCCAACTCGCCCGCTTCCTCGGTCAGCTTTCCAAGTACCTGCCCAATGTCGGGCCAATCAAACCCAACGCGCGCGGCGCGGTTTTGCAGCTTCGTCGCGCGCATCAGGGCAGGCAGCCCCAGCGCGACGCCATCCAAAACGCCCTTTTGCGCTTTGCCCGCGCGCTCGGCCGCCTTGATGACTTCCCAATCTTCCACCTGCTGGTCGGCGGATTTCGCGTTCGACTGCGCGCCGAACACGTGCGGATGGCGCAAAACCATCTTGTCCGAAATTGCCTTCACCACGTCAACCAAAGCGAAATGGCCTGCCTCGCGCGCCATTTGGGCGTGAAACACGGTCTGAAACAGCAAATCGCCCAACTCGCCGCGTAGCTCGGGCCAGTCTTCCTGCGCGATGGCGTCGGCAACCTCGTAGCCTTCCTCAATCGTGTGGGGCGCGATGCTGGCAAAGGTCTGTTCAATATCCCACGGGCATCCGCTGACCGGATCGCGCAGGCACGCCATGATATGTTCCAGCCGCTGGATCTGCGTCGCCAGATCGGCGGTTTCGTCATGGATAAGGACTGTGTTCGGGACCATTGCGATACTCGTGTCAAAAGGCGATAGTCCAGCATAGACCGTGCTTTATCGAAGGTGAACCCATGCCCGTTATCAATAGTATCGCCAGTTTTTCCGACGAGATGACCCGCTGGCGGCGTCACCTGCATCAAAACCCCGAAATCAGCTTTGATTGTGTGGAAACTGCGGCCTTCGTGGCCGAGCAGCTGCGCAGCTTCGGGGTGGATGAAATTCACACCGGCATCGCGAAAACCGGTATCATCGCCCTGATTCACGGGCGCGAGGCTGGCCCCGTCGTCGGCCTGCGCGCCGATATGGACGCGCTGCCGCTGACCGAGATTACCGGCGTCGACTATGCCTCGACCACCCCCGGAAAAATGCACGCCTGCGGCCACGACGGCCACACGACCATGCTGCTGGGCGCCGCCAAATATCTGGCCGAGACGCGCAATTTCGCAGGTACCGTCGCGCTGATCTTCCAGCCTGCGGAAGAAAACGGCGGCGGCGCGGGCGTTATGGTCGATGAAGGCGTCCTCGACCGCTTTGCCATCGCCGAAGTCTACGCCCTGCACAACCAGCCCGGCCTGCCGCTTGGCCATTTTATGACGACAGCCGGCCCGATCATGGCCGCTGTCGACACGTTCGACATCAACATTACCGGACGCGGCGGCCACGGTGCCAAACCGCACCAAACCCGCGACCCCATCGTCGCAGCCGTCGGAATTGTCCAAGCGTTTCAAACGATAGTCAGCCGGAATCACAATCCGGTCGAGGACCTTGTCGTGTCGGTCACGCAAATCCACACCGGCAGCGCCGATAATATCATCCCCGAAACCGCCTATATCAACGGCACTGTCCGCACCTTCAACAAAGACGTGCAGGCCATGGTCATCACGCGGATGGAAGAAATCGTCGCGGGCCAAGCTGCAGCCTATGGGGTCGAGGCGACGCTGACCTACAACCGCAACTATCCCGCCACCATTAACGACGCCGCCAAAGCCGCCATCGCTGCCGAAGTCGCGGGCGAGGTCGGCCTCGGGGTCAACCCGAACGGCTCGCGCGGGATGGGGGCCGAGGATTTCTCGTATTTCCTCGAAAAGCGCCCGGGTGCCTACCTGTTCGTCGGTAATGGCGACAGCGCGGGCCTTCACAACCCCGCCTATAATTTCAACGACGAGGCCGCGCCCTACGGCGCATCGTTCTTGGCCCGCATGGCAGAACGCGCCTTGCCGTTAAAGGGCTGATCCATGGCGCTCGAAGATGCCAAATCGCAAGTTGATCAGGCGTTTACACGCCAATCTTTGCGTGGGCTCTCACATGAAAATGCCTTCGGTGGTGCGGTCTCTTTTCTGCGCCGCTGCTATACCAAGGACCTGAGCGGGGTCGATCTGGCGATCACGGGGGTGCCCTTCGATCAGGCGGTCACGCACCGCACCGGCCCACGTTTTGGCCCCCGCGCCCTGCGCGAGGCCTCGGCGTTGCAACCCTACGACCCGCCTTACGGCTGGGGGTATGATCCACTGTCGGCGCTGTCCGTGGTCGATTACGGTGATCTGGCCTTCGATTACGCGAAAACCGCCGCCTTTCCGGCGGCGCTTACCGCGCATATTCGCGGCATTTTGGCCGCTGGCGTCGGCACGATCACGCTGGGGGGCGACCATTTCATCACGCTGCCCATCCTGCGGGCTTATGCTGAAAAGTTCGGCCCGCTCTCGGTGCTGCACTTCGACGCGCATTCCGACCTCTGGCAAGACGACGACCCCGACCGGATCGACCACGGCACCTTCATGTACAAAGCCGTGCGCGAGGGGTTGGTCGACGTCACCCGCTCATTGCAGATCGGCATCCGCACCGAATGCGTGGATTACCTCGGCATGCCGTATATCGACGCCCGCACTGTCCACGAACGGGGCAGCGCATGGGTTGTCGCGCAGGCCAAGGCGCAGGTCGGCAACAATCCCGTCTACCTGACATTCGATATCGACGCCCTCGATCCCGCCTTTGCACCGGGAACGGGCACGCCCGTCTGGGGCGGCCTTGCCAGCTGGCAGGCCGCCGCCATTTTGCGTGATCTGGCGGGTATCAATCTGGTCGGCGGCGATGTCGTCGAGGTCTCGCCCCCCTTCGACCCATCGGGCGTGACCGCCGTTGCCGGCGCCCACGTCGCGATGGAGCTGATCGCCCTTTATGGCTGGACGCGCCGCTAGGCCTTAGCCGCCAATATATTGGCGGTTATAGCGCGCGCCCATCGATGTCATAATCTCGTACCCAATCGTCTTGGCAGTTTCTGCCAAGACATCAACACCTTGCTGCGGCCCGATCAGGCAAAGCGATGCAGGCTCGTCGGACAGATCGGTAATATCGACCGTGATCAGATCCATCGAGATTCGGCCGATCAGCGAGCAGGGCTGCTCGCCATGCCAAAACTGCGCGCCGTTCCCCAACGCGCGCTGCAAGCCGTCGGCATATCCTGCCGCCAGCGTCGCCACGCGGGTTGGGCGCTTGGCTTGCCATGTGTTGCCATAACCCACAACTTCGCCCTCGATCAGCGCGCGCGTCTGGATCACGGGAATGTCCAGCCGCAGCGGGTTTTTCCCTGCACCAAAGGGCGCGGCGCCGTAAAGGCCAATGCCCGGGCGCACCACATCGAAATGATAGGCCGGCCCCAACAAAATACCGCCCGTCGCCGCCAGCGAACGTGCAACGCGCATGCCCTCGGTCATCTGGTTGAAAAGGTCCAACTGATAGGCGTTCATCGGGTGGTCAACCTCGTCGGCGCAGGCCAGATGGCTCATGATCAGGCGGGGGCCTGCGGCCAAAACCTCGTCCGTGACGGCGGCCCAATCATCCCACTCGAACCCCAGACGGTTCATGCCGGTATCCAGTTGAATGGCAAACGGGCGCCCCGGCAGCGTGTCGAACTGGCGGCGCAACTGTGCGGGCGAATTCAACACCGGCGTCAAATTCAGCTGCCGGATTAGCGCTGTGTCCGTCTCGCCATGGCCCGACAGCACGAAAATCTCGGCCCCAGGGCCTGCGGCCTCGCGCAGCGCAACGCCTTCCTCGGCCACAGCGACAAAGAATTTGCGCGCCCCCGCCGCCGCCAGCGCCGCCGCTACGCGGGGCACGCCCGTGCCATAGGCGTCTGCCTTCATCACCGCAGCGGTCTCGGCACGGGTCATCGCCGCCAGCGCGCGCCAGTTGGCAACAATGGCATCCAGATCGATTGTCAAAGTTCCTGTAGTCATGTCCTGCCGCTTTTCTTCTTTGGGTCGTGTCGGTTAGAAGTCGCCCGACGCGCCTTCCTGCCACGGTTTTATAAGATTTCCAAAGCGCGTGAAACGCCCTTCGAAGCTGAGGTCAACCGACCCGATCGGCCCGTGACGCTGCTTGCCGATGATCACCTCGGCGCGCCCGTGCAGACGGTCCATATCCTCTTGCCACTTGGCCATCTTGTCCATCTCGTGATCGCCGGGCTTTTCGCGTTCTTTGTAATACTCCTCACGGAACACGAACATCACCACGTCGGCGTCCTGCTCGATCGAGCCTGACTCGCGCAGGTCGGATAGCTGCGGGCGTTTATCCTCGCGCGATTCCACCTGACGCGACAGCTGCGACAGTGCGATCACCGGCACGTTCAATTCTTTCGCGATAGCCTTCAGGCCCTGCGTGATTTCCGACACTTCGTTCACGCGGCTGTCTTTCGCGCTGGCGGGGCGCACCAACTGAAGGTAGTCGACGAACAACACATCCAACCCGTGCGTCCGCTTCAGGCGGCGGGCGCGGGCGGCCAACTGGCTGATCGGCAGCGCAGGCGTGTCGTCGATGTACAGCGGGCAGGATTCCAGCGCCTTTGCCGCCTCAACAAAGCGGCGGAACTCGGCCTCGGTCATATCACCGCGCCGGATCTGCTCGGACGGGATCTCAGCGGCCTCGGACAAGATACGGGCGGCCAGCTGCTCGGCCGACATTTCAAGGCTGTAAAAGCCGACGACACCGCCGTTGACCGCGCCTTCGCTGCCATCATGGCGAATGCCGCGCTGGTAGGCCTTGGCCACGTTAAACGCGATGTTCGTCGCCAGCGATGTCTTACCCATCGACGGTCGACCCGCCAAAATCAGCAAGTCGGAATTGTGCAGGCCGCCCAGCTTTTTGTCCAAATCTGCAAGGCCCGTCGACAAACCCGCCAAGCCGCCATCGCGCTGGTAGGCTGCATTCGCCGTCTCAACAGCCTCGCGCAACGCGCTGAGGAAGCTGGTAAAACCGGACTCGGCATTGCCTTGCTCGGCCAGTTTATACAGCCGCTGCTCGGCAGATACGATCTGCTCTTTGGGGTCGGTCTCGGCCTCGAACGTCTTGGCTTGCGCCGAAATGTCTTGCCCCAGCCGGATCAGCTCGCGCCGCACGGCCAGATCGTAAATCATCTGCGCATAATCGCGCGCGGCAAAGGCGGAAATCGCAGCGCCGGCAAGGCGGGCCAGATAAGCGGTGCCGCCCAGCTCGCGTAGGCCCGAGTCATCCTCGAAAAACGGCTTCAGAGTCACGGGCGATGCCAGCGCATTGCGGGTGATCCGCTGGGCTGCGACCTCGAAAATGCGGGCGTGGACGGGGTCATAGAAATGCTCGGGGCGAATGATCATCGCCACGCGGTCATAAACCTCGTTATTCGTCAGGATCGCGCCGAGCAGTTGCTGCTCGGCCTCGATCGCTTGGGGCATGGGGTCTTCGGCCGGTGCTTGCGCCAGTGGTGTGCCATCAGGGGAAAAGGCGCTGATGTCGTTCATGCCCGTGGGTCCTTATGCGTGTGCGGCCTGCCAAGCGGCAGGATCGTTCAGGAAGCTTTCGACGCCGGCCAAGGTCTCGGTGTCGAACAGGTTTTGCGCGCGGGCCTCGGCCAGAACGTCCCACCATGTGCACAGATAATGCAGCTTGATGCCCGCATCGCCCAGCGTTTCGTGCACGCCTTTGTAGATGTCATAATAGAAGATTACCGCCGTATGGCCACAGGTCGCGCCGGTCTCGCGGATGGCATCGACGAACGACAGCTTCGAGCCACCGTCGGTGGTCAGATCCTCGACCAGCAGCACGCGCTGGCCTTCGGTCATCGCGCCTTCAATACGGGCGTTGCGGCCGTAGCCTTTGGGCTTTTTGCGCACATAGGTCATCGGCAGGGCCATGCGTTCGGCGACAAAAGCCGCAAACGGGATGCCTGCAGTTTCGCCGCCCGCGATGTTGTCGAACGCCTCGAACCCTGCGTCGCGCATGACGGTGATGGTCAGAAAGTCCATCAGGGTCGAGCGGATGCGCGGGTAGGAAATCAGCTTGCGGCAGTCGATATAGGTCGGGGCCTTTTTGCCGCTGGCGTGGATGAAGGGCTCGCGCGCGTTGAAGTGCACGGCGCCGATTTCCAGCAGCATGCGGGCCGACAGGCGGGCGATTTCTTCCTTGGGCGGGAACGAGGTAGGGATCATCTTTTCTTGCCTTTCTTTAGTCCTGAACGCGCCAGTGCAGCGGGAAGCCGGGGTTGAAGACCGTCACGGGGCCAACGCCGGTTTCGATATGGTCGGGGAAGGTGACCGGCGTGTCCGATTTCACCAGCGTCAGCGTGCCCGAATTGGTCGGCAGGCCGTAATGGGCTGCGCCGTGCAGCGCGACGAAGCCTTCCAGCTTGTCCAGCGCGCCTTCGCGTTCGAACACTTCGGCCAAGCACGACATGGTGTTGGTCGCGGTGAAGCAACCCGCACAGCCGCAGGGCAGCAGCTTGTTTTCATCGGTATGCGGCGCCGAGTCGGTGCCGAGAAAGAACCGTGCATCGCCCGATGTCGCCGCCTCGACCAGCGCAAGGCGGTGGGTTTCGCGCTTGGCGACGGGCAGGCAATAGTAGTGCGGCTTGATCCCGCCGGCCAGAATGTGGTTGCGGTTGATGATCAGGTGGTGCGTCGTGATGGTCGCGGCCAGATCGGCGTCGGCGCTGCGCACATAGCTGACGGCATTGCGCGTCGTCACGTGTTCCATCACCACGCGCAGGCCCGGGGTGGCGCGGCGGATCGGCTCCAGAACGCGGTCGATAAAGACGGCCTCGCGGTCAAAAATGTCGATATCGCTGTCGGTCACCTCGCCGTGGGTGCACAGGGGCATGCCGATTTCGGCCATCTTTTCCAGCGCGCCGCGCACTTTGTCAAAGTTGTGGACGCCCGAATGCGAATTCGTCGTGGCCCCAGCGGGGTAGAGCTTGACGGCAATGGCGATGCCCTCGGCGTGGGCGCGGGCCAGATCGGCGGGGTCGGTATCTTCGGTCAGATACAGTGTCATCAAGGGTTTGAAGGTCGAACCGGCGGGCAGGGCGCTGATGATGCGTGCGTGGTAGGCGGCGGCTTGCGCGGCGGTGACAACCGGCGGCACCAGATTGGGCATGATCAGCGCACGGTCGAAGTCGCGCGTGGTTTCTGGCAGTACGGCTTGCAGCATCGCCCCGTCGCGCAGGTGCAGGTGGAAGTCATCTGGGCGGCGCAGGGTGATCGTCTGTGTCATAGCCATCGCTTTTGGAAAATCGGGTGAATACGGGAAGCCCATGCGGGTTTTCGCGCCCAAGGGCAAGGGTTCCAAAGGTATAGCGCAGGCGGTTTTTGGTTTCCACGCTTTGATTGCGTCAATGCACCGCAATCAGAGGAGCGATAAACAGATCGTGCCTGCAACGCGCGTTATCCCCGCGGGGAAGGTCTATCGCTATAATGCATACTTGACCGTTTGATTGTAAAAGGGTTTTTGGAGACGCTACATTCCGCATTGGAGAATAAACTTGAAAGCTATCGTTACCGGTTTCTTTGCCGCAGCTATGTTGAGCGCGACGTCGGCCATGGCCTGCACCGACTGGGAACTGCCGCCGACCTACGGCGAAGCCACGTTGTCGGCCGGCTTTACGCCCGATCCGCACGCAATCCAGATGGCTGCGGGCGGCCCTGTCAGTCTGGTTGATTGCCGGAACGAGCCTGGTGCCGGTTTCATCAGTGAAGCGCCCGATTATGACCTGTATTGGGAAGGCAACGGTCAGCTGACCATCGCTTTCGAGGCAAGCGAGGACACTGTCCTAATCGTCAACGGCCCTGATTATGAATGGTATTATAACGACGATTATAAAGGGGTTAACCCCGCGATCGTTATCCCCAACGCCGGTCCTGGCCTTTACGACATCTGGGTTGGCACCATTGCACCCGATAGCTACCCCGAAGGTCAACTGATCATCACCGAGTTGCCTTACTAATGAAAAGGGCCGCGTCCGAAGACGCGGCCCTTTTTACATGAGATGCCTGCCTTATTTGGCGGGCGCCGGCCCGATCATCATGACCATCTGGCGGCCTTCCAGCTTCGGCATGCTTTCGACTTTGCCGTGCAGCTTCACATCTTCGGCCACGCGGTCGAGCAGTTTGCGCCCGAGGTCTTGGTGGGCCATTTCACGGCCGCGGAAGCGCAGCGTGACTTTGACCTTGTCGCCTTCGCCCAGGAACTTCAGCACGGCACGCATTTTGACTTCGTAGTCATTCGTGTCGGTGTTCGGGCGGAATTTGACTTCCTTGATCTCGATGACCTTCTGATTGCGGCGTGCTTCAGCCTCTTTCTTCTGGGTCTCGTACTTGTACTTGCCATAGTCCATGATCTTGCAGACCGGGGGCACGGCGTTCGGCGAGATCTCGACCAGATCGAGGCCGGCGTCTTCTGCAAGTACCAGCGCGCGTTCAGGTGATACGACGCCGATGTTTTCTCCATTCGCGCCGATCAGGCGGATGTCGCTCCCACGAATGCGTTCGTTGATCCGGGGGCCGGTTTCGCGCGTTGGGGGCGCGTTATGCGGTCTGCGTCCTATGGCTTTGATCCTTTTGACGTTAAGCTTTGGCGGGCAAAATAGTAGTCCGGCCCGCGGCTTTCAACCGAAATCGGGCCGGAAAGCGGCGTAATCAGTCGACAAACGCCTTTTCGATGACGAATTCGGCGGGATCGGAATTCGCCCCCTCGCGCAGACCGGCTTTTTCCAGCAGTGCTTTTATGTCGAGGTTGAAGGCAAGGTTGCCGCAAACCATGGCGCGATCGGTCGCCGGATCCATCGGGGGCAGGCCGAGGTCGGCAAACATCTCGCCCGACTCGATCAGGGTCGTGATGCGGCCCATCTTGGCGCTGTCTTCGCGGGTGGTGGTGGGATAGTACTTCACTTGGCCCGCGAATTCCCCGATGAGCGGATCGTCAGCGAGGCTTTCGACCAGTTCGCGGCCATAGGTAAGCTCGGCCACCTCGCGGCAGGTGTGGGTGATGATGACTTCCTCGAAACGCTCGTAGGTTTCGGGGTCGCGCAGCAACGAGGCGAAGGGCGCAAAGCCGGTGCCGGTCGCAAAGAAATACACCCGCTTGCCGCCTGTCAGCGCATCCAGCACCAGGGTGCCGACCGGTTTGGGGCGCAGGATGATTTCGTCGCCTTCTTTGATGTGTTGCAGGCGCGATGTCAGGGGGCCGTCGGGGACGATGATGGAATAGAACTCCAGCTCCTCGTCCCAAGCGGGGGATGCGATGGAATAGGCGCGCAGGATCGGCTTGCCGTTGTCGCCCGGTAGCCCGATCATCACGAATTCGCCCGAGCGGAAGCGCAGCGATTGCGGCCGCGTGACGCGGAAGGCGAACAGCCCGTCCGAGTAATGCGTGACCTTTGTGACCTTCTGCACATCGGGCGAGATGATCTTGCTGCCTTCTGCCATGGGCTGCGTCCTTATCCAAACTGATTTGGTTGGGTTATAGGCCGCGTGGGGGCGAAGGGAAAGGGGCCGCTAGCGCGCGGTGACCATCAGCCGCTGCAGGCCGTGGAAGTGGTAGACGTTGGAATACCGGGGCGCCTCGGCCAGCGACAGCGCGGGCAGGCGAGCCATCAGCGTGCGCAGCGCGATGACCAGCTCCAGCCGGGCCAAGGGCGCGCCGACGCAGAAGTGGATGCCGGCGCCGAACGATGTGTTTTGCGGCCCCTTGCGCGCGGGGTTGAAGGTGGCGGGTGCGTCATAGGCGGCGGGGTCGTGGTTGGCAGCGGCCAGCAGGCAGGCGATGCGGTCGCCGCGCCGGAATGTGTGGCCGAAAAGGTCGACATCTTCGTAGACCCAGCGCAGGAACATATGCAGGGGCGGGTCGAAGCGGATGATTTCCTCGACCGAAGTCTCATCAATTGCGGGTTTTCCCTGCTCGATCAGGGTTTTGATGCCGTTGCCGATGGTATGAACGGTCGCCTCGTGCCCAGCGTTCAGCAGAAGGATGCAGGTTGTGATCAGTTCGTCCGTCGTCAGTTTTTCGCCGTCTTCCTCGGCGGCGATCAGTTCGGTGAGCAGGTCGTTGCCGGGGGTGACGCGGCGCTGCGCGATGTAGTCGACCATGAAGGCACGGAATTCGGCGGCGGCGGCGTTGGCGTCGCGCTGGACAGCCTCGGTCGCGCGGGCCTGATACATGCCGACCATGCGGTTCGACCAATCCAGCAGGCGCGGGGCGGTGCTGTCGGGCACGCCCAGCAGGCGCGCGATCACCGTGACGGGGACGTGTTGGGCGTAATGTGTCAGCAGGTCGAACGGCCCAGGGGGGAAGGCGTCGATCAGGCTGTGGCAAAGGGTCTCGATCTCGGGCGCCATGGCGGCGATGCGGCGCGAGGTGAACGCGCGCAGTACGAGGCCGCGCAGGCGGGTGTGGCGCGGGGGCTCGACCTCGAGCATGGAATGGGCTTCGAGGGCGTAGAAATCCCGCGTGAAGTCGGGGTAGGTCGGCGCGCATTCGGGTGGTGCCTCGCGCCCGAGGCGCCGGTCGCGCAGCAATGCGCTGACGGCACGGTGGGTGACGGCACAGGGCAGGTCGTAATCGGTCCAGTAGAACATATCGCCGGCGGCGCGGGCCTTGTCGTAGAAGGCATAGGGGTTTGCGACGAAAGCGGGGTCGGTGGGCGATTGCGATATGCGGTCCATGGCGTCCTTGGCGGTTGCTATTCGGCCCAGTTCGGGTCGGCGGTGAAGACGATTGTCAGCCAGCGGTCGGGGCTGTCGTGGCCGATTTCGGCGGCGATGGTGGTGCGCAGGTCGTCCCACGCGCGCAGGCTGCGGTCGGGGGTTTCGGGGGCGACGATGAAGTAAAGCTCGATCTGCAGGCCGCGGCCGGTTTTGGCGACGTAGGCGCGGTAATCGGCGAAGCCGTGCTGTGCCACCGCGCGGGCGGCGACGGCGTCGACCTCGGCCTTCAGTTCCATCGGGGTCATCAGGAAGATTTCGGCGAAGGCCTGCCGCACGATGGGGATGGGCAGCGGCAGCAGCGCGAGCGAGATCACGGTGAGGATCGCGGGGTCGACGTAAGGCACCATCCACGCGTAACGGGTGCCTTCCAGCGCGAGGGCGATGACGAAGGACGCAAGCAGCGCCGCCGTGATCGAACCGCCCATCATCCAGCTGCGGATGTCGAGGGCGATGAATTCGGATTTGATGCGCCGGTTATGGCCGATTTCCCATGCCATCATTCCGAAATAGACGAATAGCGAGGTGGCGGCATAGATCAGGCCTATGCCGAAATCGGGCTGACGCCCGCCGTGGCCGATGCTGATGATCGCATTCATCAGCCCGTAGGCCGAGATGAGGATCAGCATCATGCCGTTGAGTGCCAGCACCAGCGGTTCGAGGTGCCAGAACCCCATGCTGAAGCGACTGCGCAGGCGGTTCGACAGCCCGTCAGGCGCGGCCGAGCGTAGGATGAGCGAGGCAACGGTCAGAGAGAGCACCGTCATCGACGCATCGACCAGCGAATAGGCGCTGTCGAAGATCACGGCGGCCGAGCCCGACCACAGCCCCAGTGTCACGCCGTAGGCAGCGATGATGAATGTGGCGATGATCGAGCGACGCAGGATGGTTTGTTCAGTCATGATAGACTGGGTGTCGCAGGCTTCTGTCTGGTTTTCAAGCCTGTGATCAGGCGCTGGCGGCCAGTGCAGCGATGATGGGGGCGAAGTCGCTGGCCTTCAGGCTGGCGCCGCCGACCAAGGCCCCGTCAACGTCGGGAGCGGCGAAAATCTCGGCCGCGTTCGAGGCTTTGACCGAGCCGCCGTAGAGGATGCGGATGCCGTCGGCCTCGTCCCCAAGGCGCTGGCGCAGGATGGCGCGGATGCGGCCGTGGACCTCGGCGATCTGGTCGGGCGTCGGGATGTGGCCGGTGCCGACCGCCCAGATGGGTTCATAGGCGATGATGGTGTTGGCGGCGGTGCTGGTATTGGGCAGTGAGCCGTCGAGTTCGGTTGCGATGGCGACAAGCGTTGTGCCGGCCTCGCGCTGCTCCAGGCTTTCGCCGACGCAGATCAGGGCGATCAGGCCGGCCTCGATCGCGGCTTCGGCCTTGGCGCGAACCATTTCGTTGCTTTCAAGGTGGTCGCGGCGGCGTTCGGAATGGCCGACGATCACATGGGTTGCCCCTGCATCCACCAGCATGGCGGCCGAAGTCTCGCCGGTAAAGGCGCCTTGAGGCAGGTGGTGGCAGTCTTGCCCGCCGATCAGCACGGTGCCCTTGGCAGCGGGAACTGCGGCGGTGATCAGTGTTGCTGGGGGGCAGATGAGGGTGTCGACCGCGGGGTCGGCTGCGGCGGCGATGGCCGTAATTTCGGTCAGGTCGGCCTTGATGCCGAACATCTTCCAGTTACCCGCTGCTACTTTGCGACGCATCCGCACCCCCCCTGAAAACGCTATCGGTTTCATCTAGCAGGCGTGGGGGATGCGCGAAAGGCTGATAGCCCTAACAGGTTGGAAGTAAAACGCAATCAGCTAAAAAGCTCAGCCGAATTTGATCGACTCGCCGCAGCCGCAGGCTTCGACAACATTGGGGTTGTTGAATTTGAAGCCGGTGTGTAGCAAAGTTTCCTCGTAATCGATCTGGGTGCCGAACAGGAACATTTGCGCCATGGGGGCGATCATCACCCGCGCACCTTCTTGTTCGACCACCTCGTCGAGGGGGTTTACGTCGGCTGCGTATTCCATGGTGTATTCCATGCCTGCGCAGCCGCCCTTTTTAATGCCCAGCCGCAGCCCCTTGTGGCCTGCCTGATCCATCAGCGTGCGGATGCGCGTGGCGGCGGCGGGGGTCAGGGTGACGGCTTGCTTGCCCGGAATTGCGAACATGGTGTGATCCTTACATAAAGCCCAGCTCGAGGCGGGCTTCGTCGGACATCATGGACATGCCCCATTGCGGTTCCCAGACGATGTTGACATCGACTTGTTTGACGCCGGGCAGCGGCTCGACCGCGCTGGCGACCCAACCGGGCATTTCGCCCGCGACGGGACAGCCGGGGGCCGTCAGCGTCATGCTGATGGCGACTTCGGATTCGTCGTTGATGGCGATGGAATAGACCAATCCCAGATCGTAGATGTTCACGGGGATTTCGGGATCGTAGACCGTCCGGCACGCCTCGACAATAGCGTCATACAGCGGGTGGTCGGTGTTCGAAGGGGCGATCAGCGGTGCGCCTTCCTCGAGTTGGTCGATGTCGGACATGGGAACCCTCGTAACGGTGTTGGGGCAGATATAGGAAGCGGGGGCCGAAAGGTAAAGGCGGCGGCCATCACATTCGGGCGCTTTGCTGGGCTGGCGTTTGGCAGACTTGCGGTCTAAAAGCCCCCCTCGAATAGCGAGGATGACAGATGGCGAGCGGTATCAGTTTCACCCTGAATGCCACGGATGGCAAGGCACGAACGGGTGTGATCAGCACGCCGCGGGGGGATATTCGCACGCCCGCCTTCATGCCTGTTGGCACGGCGGCGACGGTCAAGGCGATGATGCCTGAATCGGTCGCGGCGACGGGTGCGGATATTTTGCTGGGCAACACCTATCACCTGATGCTGCGCCCGACCGCCGAGCGGATCGACCGTTTGGGCGGGTTGCACCGGTTTATGAACTGGGAAAAGCCGATTTTGACGGATTCGGGCGGGTTTCAGGTTATGTCGCTGTCGTCGCTGCGCAAGCTGACCGAGGAAGGCGTGACGTTTTCGAGCCATGTTGATGGCTCGCGCCATTTCGTCAGCCCAGAGCGGAGCATGGAGATCCAGAAGCTGCTGGGGTCGGATATTGTGATGGCATTTGACGAATGCCCCGCGCTGCCCGCGACCGAAGACACGGTGGCGCAATCCATGAGGATGTCGATGCGGTGGGCGCAGAGGTCGCGCGATGCGTTTGGCGACCGGCCGGGCCATGCGCTGTTCGGCATTCAACAGGGTGGCGTGACCGAAGCATTGCGTGGCGAGTCCGCCGAGGCGCTGCGGGCAATTGAATTTGATGGTTACGCCATTGGCGGTCTGGCCGTGGGCGAGGGGCAAGAGGCCATGTTCGGCGTGCTGGATTACGCGCCCGACATGCTGCCGACCGATAAGCCGCGCTATTTGATGGGTGTGGGCAAGCCTGATGATATTGTGGGCGCCGTCAAGCGCGGGGTCGATATGATGGATTGCGTGCTGCCCAGCCGTTCGGGCCGTACGGGGCAAGCGTGGACCCATCGCGGGCAGGTGAATATCAAGAATGCCCGCCATGCCGACGATCCGCGCCCGCTGGATGAAAACTGCAGCTGTCCGGCTTGCAGTAAGTATAGTCGTGCTTATTTGCACCACGTCTTCCGCGCGCAAGAGATGATATCGGGGATGCTGCTGACGTGGCACAACCTGCATTATTATCAGGAATTGATGGCAGGGATGCGGGCGGCGATTGCCGAAGGACGCTTTGCGGCGTTCGAGGCGGATTTCCACGCTAAGCGCGCGCAGGGCGATATCGATCCGATTTGATCGGCTGCGCGATAACAACAACAGAACACTTGCAGAACCGACTGGGCTTGTTCAAGGTGAGCGAGAGCTACCTTGAAATGGTGGCAGACCGCCACCAAATCTGGTTGGTTAAAGAGGGGATGGCGCTAGGGCTGCCGCATTCGGGGCCTTGTCCATCCTGCCTAGGAAAGGAATTCAGATGAACGATCACTTCAGCCCTTCCTACCCGGTGCTGCCGCTGCGCGACATCGTGGTGTTCCCGCATATGATCGTGCCGCTGTTTGTGGGGCGCGAGAAGTCGGTGCGGGCGCTGGAGGAGGTCATGTCCGAGGATCGCCAGATCCTGCTGTCCAGCCAAAAGGACGCAGGCGTGGATGACCCCGGCGTTGACGGAATCTATCGCACCGGCGTGTTGGCCAGCGTGCTGCAACTGCTGAAGCTGCCCGACGGCACCGTGAAGGTGTTGGTCGAGGGCAAGACGCGTGTGCGCATCACGGACTTTGTCGAAAACGACCGTTTCTTTGAGGCTCATGCCGAGCCGCTGGACGAAGACATGGGCGATTCCGATGTCGTCACTGCACTGATCCGCTCGGTCGCAGAAGATTTCGAGCGTTATGCCAAGGTGAAGAAGAATATTCCCGAAGAAGCCATCGGTGCTGTCACCGAGGCCAAGGAACCGGCGCGTCTTGCCGACTTGGTTGCCGGCCACTTGGGGATTGATGTTGCCCAAAAGCAAGAGTTGCTGGAGACGCTGACCGTATCCGAGCGGCTTGAGAAGGTTTACGGCCTGATGGACGGCGAAATGTCGGTTCTGCAGGTCGAGAAGAAAATCAAGTCGCGCGTGAAGTCGCAGATGGAGCGTACCCAGCGCGAATACTATCTGAATGAGCAAATGAAGGCCATTCAGAAGGAGCTGGGCGAAGGCGAGGATGGCAGCAACGAGCTGGGCGAGCTGGAAGAAAAGATCGCCAACACCAAGCTGTCGAAAGAGGCCCGCGAAAAGGCCGAAGCCGAGCTGAAGAAGCTGAAGTCGATGTCGCCGATGTCGGCCGAGGCAACGGTTGTGCGCAACTATCTGGATTGGTTGCTGGGCGTTCCGTGGGGCGTGAAGTCGCGCGTCAAGAAAGACCTGCCTAAGGCCGAGGCCATTTTGGACGCGGACCACTATGGTCTGGAAAAGGTCAAGGAGCGCATCGTCGAATTCTTGGCGGTTCAAAGTCGTAGCGACAAGATGAAAGGCCCGATCCTGACGTTGGTTGGCCCGCCCGGTGTGGGTAAGACATCGCTGGGTAAGTCGATCGCGAAGGCGACGGGGCGTGAATTCATCCGCATCAGCCTTGGCGGTGTGCACGACGAAAGCGAGATCCGCGGTCACCGTCGGACCTATATCGGTTCGATGCCCGGCAAGATCATTCAGGCGCTGAAGAAGGCCAAGACGACGAACCCGCTGATCTTGCTCGATGAAATCGACAAGATGGGGCAGGATTATCGTGGCGACCCCGCATCGGCCCTGCTGGAGGTATTGGACCCCGAGCAAAACAACACGTTCGTCGACCACTATCTGGAGGTCGAATACGATCTGTCGAACGTGATGTTCATCACCACGGCCAACAGCTACAACATGCCTGGCCCGTTGCTGGACCGGATGGAGATCATTTCGCTGTCCGGCTACACCGAGGACGAAAAGCGCGAGATTGCCCGCCAGTATCTGGTGGACAAGCAACTGAAGAATAACGGTCTGAAGCCCAACGAGCTGACCATCACCGACGGTGCGCTGCAAGAGATCATCCGCAGCTATACCCGCGAGGCTGGTGTGCGGAACCTTGAGCGTGAGATCGCCAAGGTCGCCCGCAAAGCGGTCACGAAGATTATCAAGAAAGAAGCCGAAACTATTGAAGTTACGGCGGAAAACATTGGTGACTTCTTGGGCGTGAAGCGGTTCCGTTGGGGGCTGGCCGAGAAAGAGGATCAGGTGGGTGTTGTCACCGGCTTGGCCTGGACATCGGTTGGCGGCGATATTCTGCAGATCGAAGCGCTGCGTCTGCCCGGTAAGGGGCGGATGAAAGTCACCGGTAAGTTGGGTGACGTGATGAAGGAGTCGATCGAGACTGCGGCCAGCTATGTCCGCTCGATCGCGCCGCAGTTGGGGGTGAAGCCTACGCGGTTCGACAAGGTCGATATCCACGTCCACGTGCCTGATGGCGCGACCCCGAAAGACGGCCCCTCGGCTGGTCTGGCGATGGTCACGTCGATGGTGTCGGTGATGACGGGTATTCCGGTGCGCCGCGATATTGCCATGACGGGGGAAGTGTCCCTGCGTGGGAATGCGCTGCCGATCGGGGGCCTGAAAGAGAAGTTGCTGGCGGCTTTGCGCGCTGGGATCAAGACCGTGTTCATTCCCGTCGAGAACGAGAAGGACTTGGCCGACATCCCCGACAATGTAAAGCAGGGGATGGAGATCGTTCCCGTCAGCCACGTTTCGGAAGTGTTGGCACGGGTGCTGGTGCGCCAACCCGAGCCGATTGAGTGGGACGAAGAGGCCGAAGAAGCTGCCGCGCTGGCTGCCGCGCAATCGCGCGTCGGCGGCGAGGGCATCAGCGGCGTCGCCCATTGATGCAAGACATTCGGGGCAGGCTTTTGCCTGCCCCGATTTTCATGCTGCGTTGACTGCTTGACGCATGATGTTGCATCGTTGAAACTAAGAACAAACCGGTTGTAAACAGCCGCAATAACAAAGGAAAAACCATGGCTTCCGACAAGCAGAACCTGCAGGATGCGTTTTTGAACCACGTCCGCAAGGTTAAAGTTCCTGTAACGATTTTTCTGGTAAATGGCGTGAAGCTGCAGGGTGTCATCACCTGGTTTGATAGCTTTTGCGTGCTGTTGCGCCGCGATGGCCAGTCGCAGTTGGTTTACAAGAGTGCGATTTCGACCATCATGCCGGCGCAGCCCGTTTCCCTGTATGAAGGTGAAGAATAAATTTTGCTGAACCACCAGCAACTCGATACGCCCGCGTGGATCATTCATCCGGATGTGAAATCCGATTTTGACCGTCGCGAGGCCGAGCCCGCTTTGAATGAGGCAAAAGCCCTGGCAGCTGCGCTGCCGGGGCTTGATGTTCTGGGCGCCGAAATTGTGCGCCTGCCCAAGATGCATGCCGGAATGCTGTTTGGCAGCGGCAAGGTTGCGGAGCTGAAAGAGCGTTTTCAGGCGCATGACGTGCAGTTGGTGCTGATTGATGGCGCCGTGACCCCCGTGCAGCAGCGCAATCTGGAACGCGAATGGGGGGTGAAGATCCTCGACCGGATGAGCCTGATTTTGGAGATTTTCTCGGATCGGGCGCGGACGCGGGAAGGGGTTTTGCAAGTCGAGATGGCCGCGCTGGCCTATCAGCGCACGCGGCTGGTGCGCGCCTGGACCCACTTGGAGCGGCAGCGCGGTGGCTTTGGTTTTGTCGGTGGGCCCGGCGAGACGCAGCGCGAGTCTGACCGCCGCGCCATTGACGAGCAGTTGCTGCGCTTGGCGCGCCAGTTGGAGAAAGTGCAGAAGACCCGCGCCTTGCACCGCGCGGCGCGGGCCAAGGTGCCTTACCCGATTGTGGCGCTGGTCGGCTATACCAACGCCGGAAAGTCTAGTCTGTTCAACCGCTTGACTGGGGCCGAGGTGTTGGCCAAGGATCAGCTGTTTGCGACGCTTGACCCGACCATGCGCCGGTTGGCCTTGCCAAGCGGGCAGGAAGTGATCCTGTCGGACACGGTGGGATTCATTTCGGATTTGCCGACGCAGTTGGTTGCCGCCTTCCGCGCAACGCTGGAGGAGGTGCTGGACGCCGATTTGGTGCTGCATGTGCGCGACATTAGCCACCCGCAGACGGCGCAGCAGGCGCAGGATGTGATGACGATTTTGCAGGCCATCGGCGTCCCCGAGGATGCGAAGATGATCGAAGTGCTGAACAAGATCGACCTGCTGGACGAGGACGCTCGCGCGGCATGGCAGGCGCAAGCGGCCCGGCAAGATCAGCGCGTGGTGGTGTCGGCCCTGACGGGCGAGGGCGCTGATACCTTGCTGGCCGACATAGAGGCGATGCTGGCGCCGCCCTATCTGGAGGAGGTTTTGCGCCTGCCCCATGATGCGGGCCGGATGCGCGCTTGGCTTTATGCCGAAGGGGTTGTGCAGTCCGAGACACGCGACGATTTCGGGATGAGTTTGGCGCTGAAATGGACCGAGGTTCAGAAAGCGCGCTTTTATAAAACCCGCGAGGGGCGTTGAAAAAAGGGGCCTTGCGGCCCCTTTTCTTATAGCACTTTGTTCGGAAGCCCGCGCGCGAGGAAGAGCGAGAGACTGGCGATAACCACCACCGCGATGGCCACCGGTTCGGGCCTGTCGGTGATCGTTTGGCCGATTGCGGTTGCGATCAGCGTGCCGCCGATGGTGCCTGCCGCGGCCAAGACCGATGCGGCAAGGCCGGCGATATGGCCCATCGGCATCATGGCGACGGTGTTGAGGTTGCCCATCGTCAGCGCGCCTTGGGCGAAGATCGAGGCTGTCCAGATGAAGAAGAAAACGAATTCGACTTCTTGCGGCAAGTGCAGCGTGCGGATCAGCAGATAGAGCAGCGAGATGGCGACCTGCACCGACAGCGTTGTCATGATGATATTGCGCACGGCAAACCGCATGACGATGCGTGCGTTCAGCAGACTGAAGCCCATTGCAATGACGGCGCTGAGGCCAAACCACAGCGGGAAGGCGTTGGTGACGCCGTAGACCCGATGGTAAAGCGGCTCGGCCGTGGAGAGCAGCGTGAACATCGTGCCGAAGAACAGCGCTTGGATGATCAGCGACAGGCGCACGATAGGGTGGGCGAAGACCTCTTTCACGCCGGCCCAGATGACGGTGCCTTTGATGGGGCGGCGTTCGGGGAGCGGCAGGGTTTCGGGTTGGCGCAGGCTGACCCAGACGCCCGCGATCAGTGCGAAAAGGACGAAAGATAGGAACACCGTGCGCCAGCCATCGGCATGGGCCAGCAGCGCGCCGATAGAGGGCGCGAGTGCGGGCACGAGGCTGAAGACCGTCATCACGAACGACATGATGCGGGCCATTTCGCGGCCCGAGTAGATGTCGCGGATCATGGCGATAGTGACGATGCGCGGGGCCGCGCCGCCCATGCCTGCGATGAACCGGCCGATCAGCATGGGCACGATGGACTGCGACGACCACGAGATCACCGCCCCGATGGCATAGATGGCAAGGCCGCTAAGGATGACCGCTTTGCGGCCGAACCTGTCGGCCAGCACGCCGACGAACAGCGTCCCGCAACCGAGGCCGAGCGTAAAGGTGGTGATGACCAGCAGGCTGAGGTTCGGCCGTTCGGGGCTGAGTTCGAGGCCGATTTGCGAGATCTGCGGTAGCATCGAATCCATCGAGAAGGCGACGACGGCTGTCAGTAGGGCCATCAAAGCGACGAATTCGACCATTGATAGTGGATTTGTGGGGGTTCGGTGTTCCATGTGTTTAATGCAGCACAGCGTTTGCCGGAGGGTGGTCGCTGTCCGTAAGTTCCTTGATGACTGAGAGCCAGAGGGCAGGTGTTTGGGCGCCGGCGAGAACGTGGTGCTGGTCGACGATGAAGGTTGGGACGGCTTTGACACCCATTTTACGCGAATGAGCCTCGCGGGCGCGCAGATCGGCTGCATCGGCGGGGCCGGCCAGCAGGCGGCGGATCGCGAGGCCATCCATGCCGAGGGTTGTGGCGATCTGCACGAGGACATCGGTGTCGCCGATATCGGCACCGTCGCGGAAGTAGGCGGTTTGCAGGGCCTCGACCGCGTCGATCTGGTGCCCCTCGAGGCCGGCCCAGTGGATCAGGCGCAGCGCGTTCATGGGGTTCGGCAGGTGGGTGACCTTGTGCAGGTTCACCTCGCGCCCCAGTGCGGTGGCAGCGGCGGTGATTTCGGCGTCGTGTTTGGCCAGCCCCTCGCGCCCGCCGAGAGCGGGTTCGAGGATGGTGTGGCGCGGGGCCCCTGCGGGGTCGAGCTGGGCAAAACGCCGCAGCGGGTGCCATTCGATGACAAAGGGGTTTTCGTCAGCTTCGGCCAAGGCGGCCTGCAGCGCCACAAGAGCGATCATAGACCATGAATCGGTCGGGTCGCCGAGGATATCGAGCTTTATCATAGGGAAGTTCCGTCAGGGGTGCCGGTCTTGGTAGTCCCCTGACGGTATCAATGCAAGTTCACATTTCCTTGAACGTTGCGGTTTTAGGGGGCCGCGGACCACCAGACTTCGGGCATCCAGCCGGGCCAGTCGCCAAATATGGGGTGGTGTTCGGGATAGTGCAGCGTGGCGTCGTAAGCGATGCGCGAGACGTTCCATTGATAAAGCGGGATGACGTAGCGCCCCGCCGTCAGCAGTCGGTCGAGCGATTGGGCGGCGGCGATGAAGTCATCGTTGCTGTCGGCGGTCAGCAGTTGGTTGATCATGGCGTCGATCGCGGGGGATTTGACGCCCATCATGTTGCGCCCGCCGATGGTATCGGCGCCTTCCGAACCCCAATAAAGGTATTGTTCGTTGCCGGGGCTAAGCGTGAGGCCGCGGCGGAAGTAGGTCATGCCGAAGTCGTATTTATCGGTCCGCTCGCGGTATTGGGCGGGATCGACGCTGATGACATTTGCGGTGATGCCGAGGCGCGAGAGGGCTTGGGTGTAGATGTCGATGATCGATTTTACCTCGCCCGCGCTGGTTTCGACGACGATGTCGAAGGTGAACGCAGTGCCATCGGCGTTGCGCATGACGCCGTCGCTGCCGACGTTCCAACCCGCCTGCGCAAACATATCAAGCGCGCGGGTGATACCGGCGCGGTTGCGTTCCGAGCCGTCCGAGACAGGGAAGGTATACCCTTCGAGCGTGCCGGGGATGAGGGTGTCGGCAAAGGGGGCGAGCATTTCGGCGACGCGGCCGGTTGCCGTGCCCGGCGTCATGCCGAGGGGCGAGTTGCCGAAGTAGCTTTCGATGCGCGGCTGGGGCTGGCCGTTGACCGTTTCGTTGATGAATTCGAAGTTGAAGGCTTGGATCAGCGCCTCGCGCACGCGCCAGTCGGCGAATTGCGGCAGGCGGCTGTTCATCACAAGGCCGGTCATGCCGGTGGGGCGCTGGTGGGCAAGTTCGGCCAGCACTACCTCGCCCGAGCGGGTGCGGGGGAAGTCATATTGGGTTTGCCAGCGCAGCACGTTGGTTTCGCGGGTGAAGTTGACTTGGCCGATCTTGAAGGCCTCGAACGCGGCGGTTTCGTTGCCGAAGAAGTCGAAGCGGACTTCGTCAAGGTTCATGGTGCCGCGCCGGAAGGGAATGTCGGCGCCCCAATAATCGGGGTTGCGGCGCAGCGAGACGTAGCGGCCGGTCTCAAAGCGGTCGACGACGTAGGGGCCGGATGTGACGGGCACCACGGTGATGCCGTCGTTATTGGCAAAATCAAGGCCGTCCCACTGCGATTTCTTCAGAATAGGGCGCAGCGCGGCCAGCAGGGGCAGTTCGCGGTCGATGGTGTTGAAGGTGATGCGGACGCCGCGTTCGCCCACGGGCGCAATTTCGGCCACTTTCGACCAGAAGGTGGAATAGCGCGGGTGGCCTTCAGTGCCGAGGGTTTCGAACGACCAGATCACATCTTCAACCGTGACGGGGCTGCCGTCGGAAAAGCGCGCGGCGGGGTTCAGCGTGAATTCGACCCAAGAGCGGTCGGGCGCGGTTTCGACGCTTTCGGCCAGCAGCCCGTAAAGGGTGAAGGGTTCATCAAGCGAGCGGCCCATCAGGCTTTCGCCGGTGAGGTAGGACAGTTGCCACGGCACGCTGCCTTTGAGGACATAGGGGTTCAGGCTGTCGAAGGCCCCGACCTCGGCTGTGACGACGCGGCCGCCGGTGGGGGCGTCGGGGTTGGCATAGGGCAGGTGGTCGAAGTCGGCGGGCAGGGCGGGTTCGCCATACATGGCCAAGCCATAGGACGGCTCGGCCAAAAGCGCGCTTGGGCTGCTGGCAAGGGCGAAAAGGGCCCCTGCAAAACTATATCGAAGGATTCTCATCTGCTGGGCCCCGGTTGTTTTCGCCAGATTAGCCGCTGAGGTGAGGCATTTCAAACTTTTAGCTGGAATCGTATGCGGAAAGCGATTAAAGATAAGTCACTGCTCGATAGGTTTCTTGCCTGTATGAAACCTGCCTCAAAGACTTAGCGCCGGCCTTGTGCCGGCGTTTTTTTCTTTAATTCGTTGAGGTTTGCGGGTATTTTCCCGAACTTTTTCGGCCGGATTCGGGCGAGTCGGACTTGGCCGACCCGCCCTAGAATCAAGCTGTTATCAGGCCATTGCGGCTGCGATTCGGGCAGCCAAGCGGGCGTTATTCAGCACCAAAGCGATGTTTGCCGTCAGCGATGCACCGTCTGTCAGTTCGAACAAACGCTGCAGAAGGAAGGGCGTGACGGCTTTGGCCGCGACATTGCCGCTGTCCACCTCGGCCAATGCGGCGGCGATGTGGGGGGCAAGGATGTCGGCGGTGATTTCGGCGTCAAGCGGGATCGGGTTGGCGATCAGCTGGCCGCCCGGCAGGCCCATGGCGGCGCGCATGGCGGCAGCTTTGGCGATGTCGGCGGGGTCATCCATGCGCAGGGGGGCTTTGATGCCGCTGTCGCGCGACCAGAAGGCGGGCAGGTTGTCTTGGCCGTAAGCGATGACCGGCACACCCAAGGTTTCCAGATATTCGAAGGTCTTGGGCAGATCGAGGATCGCCTTGGCGCCAGCGCAGACGACGGTGACGGGCGTTTGGCCCAGCTCGGGCAGGTCGGCCGAGATGTCGAAGCTGGTTTCGGCCCCGCGGTGCACGCCGCCGACGCCGCCGGTGGCGAAGACTTTGATACCGGCCAGATGCGCGGCGATCATCGTGGCGGCGACGGTGGTGGCACCGTTACGCCCTTGGGCGATGCAGACGGGCATGTCGGCGCGGCTGACCTTCATCACGTCTTTCATCTGGCCCAGTTGGTCCAGCTCGGCATCGGTTAGGCCAATATGCAGCGTGCCGCCCAAGATGGCGATGGTTGCGGGGGTTGCGCCTTGGCTGCGCACCTCGGCCTCGACCAGGCGGGCGGTTTCCACGTTCTGCGGAAACGGCATGCCGTGGGTGATGATGGTGGATTCCAGCGCGACGATGGGCTTGCCTGCGGCGCGGGCGGCTTCAACCTCGGGGGCGAAAACCATGGGAAGTGTCGTCATAGGGGTGTATCTCCCGAAACGTATGTAGCGGCGGCTTTCGAAGCACGGGCAAGGGCGCTGGCCCTGTCCATTCCGGCGCGTTCGGACACGATATGCGCCGCCATGAATGTATCACCTGCACCAGTCACGCGCGTAACTAGCACCGAAGGCGGGCAATGGGTGATAACATCACCGTCAAACCCGTCCGCCGCTGCACGCCCGCCGTCTGTCACCAGAACATGCCTAACGCCGCGTTGCATCAGCCCCAAAGCGGCCGAGCTACTGTCGGAGAACTCGCATTGGCACAAAAGCCCGGCCTCTTCAAGGTTGACATAGAGGGTGACGCGAGGGTGGCCGATCAGCGCCAGCAAGCGTTCAGCTTTGCCCGGGCTGGCGGGGGCGACGCGAAGGTCCGCGTTCCTGAACAGGGGCGAATGGGCGATGGTGTGCAGCAGGTCGACTGTCAGGTTCCCGTCAAGGGCGACGGGGCCCGTCCACGGCGCGGTATCGCGGCCCAGACGGCCATCTTCTAGCGGGCGCAGGATCTTGGCCCCGGCGGCCTCCAGCGAGTGGGCATCGGCCACGGCGGCGATCAGGCCATTCGCGCCCTCGATCGCCATGTAGCGGTCGGTTGGCAGGTCGTCGGACCGGTAGGCATAGCGGGTGATAATGCCAAAGGCCGCAGCCTCGGCCAACAGGCTGTCGCCTTCGGGGTCGCGGCCGGTGGCGCATAGCACCGCCGGATTAAGGCCGAAACGAGCCAGTGTCATAGCGATATTCATCGCCACGCCGCCCGGCAGGCGTGTGATCCGTCCGGGCACATCCGCACCCAGACGCATGTGACTTGCGCTGCGCCCGATGATGTCCCAAAGCACGGCGCCGATGCAAAGGATGTCTGCTGTCTTTTCCATGGCTATCTGATGCCGTGCCTGTGATGAAACCGCAAGTGGGGCTATGGACATCGTGATGGCGATGGACTAAAGGGGCGGCACTTCACAGGCGAAGGCGGGTCTATGCGGGGAGAAATCCTGCAAGGTCCACCGGTTGGGGGCGACCCTGAACCCTTCGCCAAGGCCATAAACCGGAAAGGAAAGAACATGGCTCTTCCCGAGTTCACCATTCGCCAGCTGCTGGAAGCAGGCGTTCACTTTGGTCACCAAACCTCGCGCTGGAACCCGCGCATGGGCGAATACATCTATGGTTCGCGCAACGGGATCCACATTCTGGACCTGACCCAGACCGTTCCGATGCTGGACAAAGCCCTGCAAGTCGTGCGCGACACCGTTGCACGTGGCGGCCGCGTTCTGTTCGTCGGCACCAAGCGTCAGGCTCAATCGGCTATCGCCGATGCTGCTGAAAAGTCGGCACAATACTACATCAACCACCGTTGGTTGGGCGGCACGCTGACCAACTGGCAGACCATCAGCCAGCGCATCCAAGCCCTGAAGCAGATCGACGAATACTCGGATCGTGGCTTCGAAGGCCTGACCAAGAAAGAGCGTCTGGGTCTGGAGCGCGAGCAGGCTAAACTGCAAGCCTCGCTGGGTGGTATCCGCGAAATGGGCGGCGTTCCCGATCTGCTGTTCATCATCGACGTGAACAAAGAATCGCTGGCCATCAAAGAAGCCAACAAGCTGGGCATTCCGGTTGTCGCCGTTGTCGACACCAACTGCTCGCCCGAAGGCGTCGATTATGTGATCCCGGGTAACGACGACGCGGCCCGCGCGATTGCACTTTACACCGATCTGGTTGCCCGTGCGGCTCTGGACGGCATGGACGCTCAACTGGGTGCTGCAGGTGTTGACCTGGGCGCGATGGAAGAGCTGGCCGAAGCTGCTTTGGCTGAAGAAGCCGCTGCCGCTGCCGCTGCAGAAGAAGCTTAAGGCTTTCGTGAAACTGTCGGGCAGGGGTGCTAACCTGCCCGAACACCACACACCCCTTTGATGGAGATGACCATGTCGATCACCGCTGCTATGGTTAAAGAACTGCGCGAACTGTCCGGCGCAGGCATGATGGACGCCAAAAAGGCGCTTGTCGAAACCGAAGGCAACATGGAAGCTGCTATCGACTGGCTGCGCACCAAGGGCCTTGCGAAGGCTGCCAAGAAGGCTGACCGCGTTGCGGCCGAAGGTCTGGTTGGCGTTGCCGTTTCGGGCGGCCGCGGCGTTGCAGTCGAGATCAACTCGGAAACCGACTTCGTCGGCAAGAACGTTGATTTCCAAAATCTGGCCCGCGAGATCACCAAGATCGCGCTGGAAACCGGCGACACCATTGAAGTTGTCAAGGCTGCTGACCTGAACGGCCAGACCGTTGAGGAAGCCCTGACCGACGCAATCGCCCGTATCGGCGAAAACCTGAACCTGCGCCGCATGCACGTTCTGGAAGGTTCGACCATCGTGTCGTACGTCCACAACGCCGCTGGCGAAGGCCTGGGCCGCATTGGCGTGCTGGTCGCGCTGAATGGTCCCGAGGACAAGGCACAAGAAATCGGCAAGCAGTTCGCAATGCACATCGCTGCAACCGCGCCGCTGTCGCTGTCGGAAGCCACCCTTGATCCGGTTCTGGTCGAGCGCGAGCTGGCTGTGCAAACCGCAAAGGCTTTGGAAGAGAATTCCTCGTCCGACAAGCCCAAGCCCGAGCAAGTCATCCACAACAACATCATCCCGGGCCGCATGAAGAAGTTCCTGGCAGAAAACACGCTGCTGGGCCAAGCTTTCGTCATCAACCCCGACCTGACTGTTGAGCAAGCTGCCAAAGACGCTGGCGTCGAGATCACCGGTTACGCTCGCGTAGCCGTTGGCGAAGGCATCGAGAAAGTCGAAGAAGATTTCGCTGCAGAAGTCGCCAAGACCCTGCAAGGCTAATCTGGCCATAATGGAAAGCCGCATGTGTTTGCATGCGGCTTTTTTCTTATATATTACATAATATTGATTATGCGTTATTGATGGTTCCGATACAGGAGCATATTGTTGGTGCCCCTGCAGCGCCGTTTACTTGAAATGTAGGCTTTGCCCATTTTGGCAACCATTGGTTGGCCACATAAATGCCATTGGATTTTTGGTCTGACAAATCTTGTTGTTTTGTAAACGCTTGCGCGGAAATCCTCATCTTCTGCGATTCCGCCATACGAGCTGATCACGAAGCCTGCCCCCCTCAGCTGACATGATTGACGCATCGAGAACATTTCAGCACCGGTCTAGACATCGGCCAGCAAGCTATACTAACTTTGTCAACAAATGGCCCGACATCCTATGTCAGCATCGCCTTCAATGCCAGCCCGCCCCGCACGTTGTGGCGTATGATCGGGCTGGAGGTCATGAGCGTCGCGCTGGTCTGGTTGGTGTTGCTAAGCATTGCGGTTGGCGCGCGCCCGATTGCGTTGGCAGATGTATGGGCGGCACTGGTGCTTCAACGCTTATCTGATCAGCTGCGCCCCGCTGGAGGATGCCCAAGCCGCGCGGATTTGGCTGCATGGAAGCCTTAATGGTGTCAGTTGGCCGCAAGTTTTGCCAATGGTCGGGTGGTTTGCAGTTTGCGCCTCGCTGGCACTGCTGTGGGCGCCGAAGTTGAAGTTGTTGGAACTGGGGCGCGTTAGCGCGGCCAGTTTGGGGCTGAACCCGCAGCGGGCGGCGTTGCAGTTGATCGGCGTGTCGATCTGCCTGGCGGCGGCGGCGATTTCTGCGGGCGGGCCGATTGACTCCATCGCCTTGGCCGCCCCCCTGTTGGCGCAAAGGTTGGCGAGATCGGCGGGTATCAATCTGGGTTGCACCGCTCCGTCTGGGTTGCACCGTAGCGATTGGGGCCGCGTTACTGCTGGCCGCCGATTTTGTCGCGCAGCGGCTGCTGGCGCCGTTTCAAATTCCTGTGGGGTTGATCACAGGGGCAATGGGGCGGCGCTTGTCTTTTGTTTATTCTGGCGCGTGCGTGGCGCGGGAACTGAGGCGACGGTCTGATGGCGATGAAACCCCCCGAAATGCGGCTATACGCCCGCAACCTGACGAAGGGGTATTACCGCAATACGGTGTCGTCCGGCTTGGATGTCAATATTCCCGATGGTGCATTTACGGTGATCATCGGGCCAAATGCGTGTGGGAAATCGACGCTTCTACGCTCGCTCGCGCGCCTGAGCCCGCCCAAAAGTGACGCGGTCTATCTGGATGGCAAGGCGATTCACACGCACCCGGAAAAAGAGGTCGCGAAACGGCTGGGCCTGCTGCCGCAAATCGCCACCGCCCCTGAAGGGATGACGGTGTGCGACCTTGTCGCCCGCTGTCGATTCTGCCTGCACCCGCGCGATGGAAGCGACCGGCATCAGCGATCTGGCTGGGCGCGAGATCTGCCACTTGTCAGGTGGACAGCGGCAGCGCGTCTGGATTGCGATGACCTTGGCGCAAGAAACGCCCCTGCTGCTGCTGGACGAGCCGACGACATTTCTGGACATCGCCCACCAGATCGAGCTGTCGCCTGAACCGCCACGAGGGGCGCACCTTGGTCGCCGTTTTGCACGACATCATTCAAGCTGCCGCTATAGCGACCACATTATCGCAATGAAAGATGGCGCGATCATCACAACCTGCACCCCCCAACAAGTGGTCACCGAGGATGTGGTGTGTCAGGTTTTCGGTATCGGCTGTATGGTCTTCGACTGAGTGGAACGCCTATGATTGTCGCCCGTTAGCGCCCCTTGCGCGCGGCGCGTGCCGACAGCGCCATGCCCGCGATCACCAGCGCCAAGCCCAGCAGGAACAGCGGCGACAGGTGGTTGCCGAGCAGCAGAACCGAGGCTGTAATGCCGATCATCGGCACGCCTAGCGTCACGTTCGCCATCGCGAAAGGCGTGATGCGGCGGCCATATTCGGACGAGATGACAAAGCAGGCCGACGTCGCCACGGGGCCGATAAACAGCAGCAGTTGCAGCAATTGCGGCGTTATGGCGATTGATGTCGGCGCGCCTTCCGTCACAAAAGCCAGTGTCGCCAGTGGGATCGTCGCCAGCGTCATTTGCCACGGTGCCAGTTGCAGGGGTGTCGCCTGCCACCGGTGGCGGCGGACGTGCAGGATGACGACCGACCACGAAATCGCCCCGCCAATCAGCAACAGCGCCCCGCGCAGCACGCCGGGGGCGCGCCAGTCCATCTCGAACGGGGAAATGATGACGAGCACGCCCGCCAACCCGACGGCCAGCGCGGTAAACTGCGCGCGTGTGGGGGCCTGTTTATACATCAGCCAGCCCATCAACACGGCCCAAAGCGGGGTGGTATAGGCCAGCAAGACCGAGTGGCTCGTCTCGGTTGTTGTCATGGCGATCATGCCCATGCCGGTGAAAGCCGTCATTTGCAGCAGGCCGATGCTGATGACGATGGGCCAATCCTGTCGCGGCGGGAATCGCAGCCCGCCCCGCACCGCGACGAAACCGAACAGGCACAGCGCCGCACTGCCAAAGCGAATGGCCGCCAGCCACAGTGGCGGCACGCTGTGCAGTGCAATCTGGGTTGCGGGCCAGCTGAGGCCCCACAGCACTACCATCAGTCCCAGCCAAAACGCGGTGTGCAGGCCGCGGGGTACGGCCAGTTTTGCGGGGGTAAAGGGGATGTTTTGTGCGTCGCTCATCGTCTCGCCTTCTCTTTCGCGCATCATTGCGCGGCGCAGGGGAAAAAGGCGGTCTAATACTGTCGATGTTTCGATTGATTTAGGTATATTGTGCCCAAGATGGATAATTATGAGGTTAACTATGCCCGACCCTCGCAGTATTCTGGACGAAGGCAGTCTGCGGATACTGGATCTCCTGCAGAACAATTCCGAGCTGAGCAATGCCGAACTGGCCGAGAAGGTCGGCCTTTCCGCATCGCCCTGCTGGCGGCGCGTGGCCGACATGCGCGAGCGTGGCGTGATCCGCAAGGCCGTGACGCTGGTGGATCCCTTGGCGTTGGGGCTGGCCGTCAACGTTTTCGTGCACGTCACGCTGAAGCAGCAAGATAAAGACTCGCTTAAAGTCTTTACCGACGCGATCGCCCGCCGCCCCGAGGTGATGGAGTGCTATTTAATGACCGGCGAGGCAGATTTCATGCTGCGCGTCGTTGTTGAAAATTTGATACGCTATCAAGAACTTATGCTCGAGTGCTTTACCTTGATCCCCGGGGTTGCCAATATCCGGTCAAGTTTTGCGCTGGATCAGGTCAAGTATACCACCGCCCTACCCACCGGACACTTGCACCGGTAGCGGGCGCTGCCGTATGCGGGGGTGTAGCGCAGCGCAATGAACCCTTTGGACGACAAGATGACCGCAGACATACAAGATCGCCCGCCTATCGCGTGGTGCGCCGATATCGGTGGCAGTTTTATCAAATTCGGGCGCATTTTTGCCGCGGGCGATGTGGCCGTTGACGCGCAGGTGCCAACGCCTGTGGCGGTGTGGGACGATTTCGTCGCAGCACTGGCGCAGTTGACCGCAGGCGGTGCAGCGGGCTTGCCGTTGGCGATTTCGGTGGCCGGTCTTTATGATGCCGCCAGCGGGCAGATTGCCGCGGCGAACATCCCCTGTTTTGCGGGTCATGATGTGCCGGGCGAGCTATCAGCCGCGCTGCAACGCCCTGTTTTGATTGCCAATGACGCCGATAGTTTCGCACTGGCCGAGGCCGTCGTTGGCGCTGGCCGTGGCCACAAGGTTGTCTTCGGGGCGATTTTGGGCACCGGCGTTGGCGGCGGCTTGGTGATTGATGGCAAGCTACTGCAAGGCCTGCACGGTATCGCAGGCGAATGGGGCCATGGGCCGATCCTTCCGCAGGTCGTCAAGGTCGACGGCGTTGACACGGCTGTGCCGCAATTTGACTGCGGTTGCGGGTTGCATGGTTGCCTCGACCCCATCGGCAGCGCGCGCGGTATTGAGAGATTACATCAACATTATCATGGCAAGGCACTGACTAGCTTTGAAATTCTCGACGCATGGGAGGCGGGTGATGCCGATGCCGCGCGCACCGTCGGTGTTTGGGCGCAGGTGCTAGGCGGGCCGCTGGCGTTCGTGATGAACGCGCTGGGTGCATCGATCGTGCCGGTAGGCGGCGGGCTGGCCAACCGCCCCACGCTGCTGGCCGCACTGGACGACGTCGTGCGGCAGGGCACGCTGAACCGCTTTGCCGCGCCAGTTGTGGTGCAAGCGCAGCACCGCAGCGACGCGGGGCTGATTGGGGTATCGGTGCTAGCGGTGCAGCATTTGGCCGTGACGGGCTGACATCATGGCGCTGCTGGAAATATGTGTCGATGACCCCGCGGGGCTTGCTGTTGCTGCCGCTGCCGGTGCCGACCGGATCGAGCTGTGCGCCGCGCTGTCGGTGGGTGGCTTGACGCCCACGGCGGGGCTGATGCATGCGGCCGCGCAGCTGACCTGCCCGACTTACGCGATGATCCGTCCGCGTGCGGGTGATTTTGTCTTCGACGCGCAGGACGTGGCAGTGATGGAGGCTGACATCGATGCGGCCCGTGACGCTGGCTTGGCCGGTGTTGTGTTGGGCGCAAGCCTGCCTGACGGGCGTTTGGATCGCGCTGTTTTGGCGCGTTTGGTCGCCCGCGCTGCGGGCATGGGGCTGACGCTGCACCGCGCTTTTGATTTGGTGCCGGACTTTGACGAAGCAATCGATGTCGCTGTGGCGCTGGGGTTTGAACGGATTCTAACCTCGGGCGGCACGCGCAGCGCAGCGGCAGGGCTGGGTGCGCTGGCGGCGATACAGGCCGCAGCAAGGGGGCGGATCTCGATCATGCCGGGCAGTGGTGTGACGGCGGATAATGTCGGCGCGCTACTGGCGCTGGGGTTCACAGAAGTGCATGCCTCGGGCGGGCAAGCCTTGCCCGCGCCGACGGGCAAGGTGCTGGATCTGGGTTTTGACAGCCCTGCGCGGCGCGGCACATCATTTGATGCGATACAAAAACTACGCGCTGCAATAAAATGAAAAGGCGGGGATTATCCCCGCCTTTTATTATTTCATCGTCGGCATCTGGAACTCGGCACCGTCTTTGATGCCGCTGGGCCAGCGGGCCGTCACAGTCTTGGTGCGTGTCCAGAACTTGATCGCGTCGGTGCCGTGTTGGTTTAGGTCGCCAAAGGCGCTGGCCTTCCAGCCGCCAAAGCTGTGATAGGCCAGCGGCACGGGCACCGGCACGTTCACACCGACCATGCCAACGTTTACACGCGCGGCGAAATCACGCGCGGCATCGCCGTCACGGGTGAAGATCGCGGTGCCGTTGCCGTAGGGATTGTCGATCACCAGTTGCAGCGCGTCGTCATAGGTCGTGGCGCGCACGACGCTGAGGACGGGGCCGAAGATTTCCTCTTTATAAATGTCCATCGCGGGGGTGACGCGATCGAACAGCGTCGGGCCGACGAAATAGCCGTTTTCATAGCCTTGCAGGCTGAAATCGCGCCCATCGACGACCAATTCTGCGCCCTGATCGACGCCGCTGGTGATTAAATCCTTGATCTTGTCTTGGCTGGCCTTGGTGATAACCGGCCCCATTTCGGAGGCAGCATCGGTAGCGGGGCCGACCTTCAGTTTATCGATACGCGGCTTCAGCGCGGCGACAATGCGGTCGGCTGTCCCCTCGCCCACGGGAACGGCGACCGAAACGGCCATGCACCGCTCGCCCGCCGAGCCGAAGCCAGCGCCCATCAGCGCATCGGCGGCTTTGTCCATATCGGCGTCGGGCAGGATGACCATGTGGTTTTTGGCGCCGCCAAAGGCTTGCACGCGCTTGCCCTCGGCCGCGGCGCGACCATAGACGTAGCGGGCAATAGGGGTCGAGCCGACGAAGCTGACCGCGCCGATCTGCGGGTTGTCCAGAATACCGTCGACAACCTCTTTCCCGCCTTGGATGACGTTGAGGATGCCTTTGGGCAGGCCAGCTTCGATCGCAAGTTCGGCCAGACGGACGGGAACCGACGGGTCACGCTCGGACGGTTTCAGGATGAAGGCGTTGCCCGCGGCGATTGCGGGCGATAGCATCCACAGTGGGATCATCGCGGGGAAATTGAAGGGCGTGATCCCTGCCCCGATGCCGACAGGTTGGCGCATGGAATACATGTCAATCCCTGGGCCCGCGCCATCGGTGAATTCGCCCTTGAGGAGATGAGGCGCGCCCGCGACAAATTCGGCCACTTCCAGCCCGCGCTGGATGTCGCCTTTGGAATCCTCAACCGTTTTGCCGTGTTCCAGCGACAACAGCTCGGCCAGTTCGTCCATGTGCTGGTTGATCAGTGCGACATAGCGGAAGAATACGCGGGCGCGGCGCTGCGGGTTGGTCGCGGCCCATTTGGGCTGTGCGGCGGCAGCCGATGCGACGGCAGCGGCCAGATCGGCGGGCGTGGCCAGCGCGACGCGGGCCTGCACTTCGCCGGTTGCGGGGTTGAAAACGTCTTGAAAAACGGTGCTATCGCCCGTGGTTTCGACGCCGTCGATAAAATGCCCGATGGTGCGCATGGGATCCTCCTTGTTTCTAGCAGTATTGCGCTATGAAACGCGCACAGCAATGCTATAATGTAGGCATGCTGTTGTGCAAAAATAGACATAATGAACTGGGATGATGCGCGGATATTTCTGGCCGTGGCGCGGCATGGCCAGATGCTGGGCGCGGCCAAGGCGCTGGGGCTGAACCATGCCACAGTCGCGCGCCGTTTGGGGGCGTTGGAACGGGCGCTTGGCAATACGCTGTTTCAGCGCCGCACGAACGGCAGCGCGCTAACAGCCGAGGGTGAGGCGTTTTTGCGCCACGCCGAGGCGATGGAAAGCGCGACTTTGGCGGCGACAGCCGCTGTCGGCGGCGATGTCGAGGGGACGGTACGCGTTGGCGCGCCCGACGGGTTTGGTGTTGCCTATCTGGCACCGCGCTTGGGCGACTTGCTGGCCCAGCACCCCGGCTTGCGGATCGAGCTGGTGCCCGTTCCTCGCGCCTTTTCACTGTCGCGGCGCGAGGCGGACATCGCCGTCACGCTAGAGCGTCCGCGCGAGGGCCGCCTGATCGCGCGCAAACTGACGGATTATCGGCTGGGCCTCTATGCCGCGCGCAGCTATGTGGCGCGCCACGGCCTGCCCGCAACGCCGGACGACCTGCTGGCGCACCCGCTGGTGGGCTATGTGGATGATCTGATCTACACCAGCTCGCTGGATTATACGGCGGCGTTCTTGAAAAACTGGCGGACGACTTTGGCCATTTCATCCGCGATGGGCCAGACCGAGGCGGTGCGCGCGGGCGCTGGCATCGGCGTTCTGCACCGCTTTATGGCGCGCGATGATGCCGGTTTGGTGGCGGTTTTGCCCGAACACATCGTAACGCGCAGCTATTGGACCGTCGTGCACGAGGATCTGCGCAACTTGCGCCGTGTCGCGCTGGTGGCCAATTTTCTGTCGACCATCGTCCAGCGCGACAAGGCAATATTCTAGGCGCGCAGGGTAATATCCTGCGCGTCAAGCGTTACGGTGAAGCGATGCAGGATGTCGGCGGCGGATGTGCCGATGCGAACCTCGTAATCGCCAGCGGCGACGTGCCAGAGCTGGCGGTCGGTGTCGAAATAGGCGAAATCGCGCGGTGTGAGGGCGATTTTAGCGGCCTCCACCGCCCCTGCGGCCAGATGCAGCTTGGCAAAGCCCTTCAGTTCCGATGGCGGGCGCGACACAGGCGCATCAAGCGGCGCGATATACAGCTGGACAACCTCGGCCCCTGCCCGCGCGCCGGTATTTTCTACCTGTACTTGCACCGTCCCCGTGCCATCTGGGCAGATGTCATGCAGCGGCGTTCCGATGCGGAACTGGGTGTAGCCAAGGCCAAAGCCGAACGGGAATGCGGGCGCAAGCGCGTGGGCTTCGTGATAGCGATAGCCGATCAGCAACCCCTCGCCATAGCGGACGTGGCCATCGACGCCGGGGTAGATCGCGGGGTCGTTCGCGCCAGCGGTGGGGGTGTCGCGCAAGGTGACGGGGAAGCTTTGCGGCAAGCGACCGGATGGATAGGCAGTGCCTGTCAGCACGTCGGTGATGGCAAAGCCCGCCTCTTGCCCCGGGTACCACGCTTGCACAATGGCATCGACGCTATCGCGCCACGGCATTTCGACCGGCCCGCCGGTTTGCAACACGACGATGGTTTTCTTTGCCCTGCCCGCTACAGCCGCGACCAGCGCATCTTGTCCGCCCGGCAGGGTCATATCGGGCAAGTCCCATCCTTCGGTATCCCATTCCTCGGATCGGCCAAGGCAGAGGATCGCGATATCGGCGTTGGCGGCTACATCGGCCGCCGCGCGTAGGGCATCTTCGGCCAGCACGGGGCCGACGCCGACATGATAGGCGTGGAAATGCAAATCGAACGTGGGCTTGGTGGCGAATTCGAATGTCACCTCGACCGGCGTGCCTGCGGTTAGGGGCAAGGCGGCGACGATGGGGTCGCAGCCTTCCTCGAACAGGGTGCTGCCGCGCGTCCAGCTGTTCCACGCTTCTGCGACGACGGTGCCGTTCACCAGCAGGCGGCCACGGCCTGTGCAGTGCATGCCGAAGCGGTAATCGCCTGACACGTCGGGCGTGAACGTGCCGCTGATGCGGATGGAATGGTGCAGCTTGTCGATGCCGACGGGCATGTATTCCAGGAAACAGGCGATTTTGTCGTCGCTATCCGTGAAAACAGGGTTGCCGGACAGGTCTTCGCTATCGAACCATGTACGGGTGAATTCGCCCTTCAGAACGGGTTCGAAACGGTGGTTGGAGCAGCCTTGGGCAAATGTCAGTTGGTCTTCGCCGATCGCATCGGCCATCCCGTCCCAAATCGAGACGCGGCGATGCGCGTTCACCTGCGCCGAGCCGCCCCCCATGACGCGGGCGACCTTGGCGTTGGGGCCGATCAGCGCGATTTTCACGTTTTCCGGCAAGGGCAACGCGCCGTTGTTTTGCAGCAGAACCGCAGATTCGGCGCCTGCGGCGCGGATCAGGGCGCGAGTTTCGAGACGCTCGTGCGCGCGCTCGACCCGCTCGGCGGTGTTGTCGATGGCGCCTGTGCGCAGGATCAGCCGCAGGATGTTTTCGGCAGCGGCGCGTATGTGCGCGGGGTCGACTGTGCCCTCGGCCACGGCTGCGCGCAGCTTGTCGCCACGCCAGCGCGTGGGGCCGGGCATTTCCAGATCAAGGCCGGATGTGGCGCCAGCAGCGGTGCTGCGCAGGCCGAACCAGTCGGACATGGTCGTGCCGGTGAAGCCCCAATCCTCGCGCAGAACTTGCGTCAGCGCCCAGTGACTGTCGGCAACATAGGTGCCGTTCACCCGGTTATACGACGACATCACCGCCCAAGCGTCCGCATCTTTGACGGCGCGTTCAAACGGTATCATGTACAGCTCGCGCAGCGTCCGCTCGTCCACGTCGGATGAATTGGTCGTGCGGCGGATTTCACTTTCGTTCGCGATGAAATGCTTGAGGGTCGCGCCGACACCTTTTGACTGCAACCCCTTGACGATGCCAGTTGCCAGCGTCGCCGTCAGGATCGGGTCTTCGGACAGGCATTCGAAGTTTCGCCCGTTCAGCGGGCCGCGATGCAGGTTAATGGTCGGGCCCAGCAGCACGGCTGCGCCCTTGTCCAGCGCCTCGTCCGCCAGCGCGGCGCCGAGGCGTTCAGCCAGCGCGGGCGACCAGCTGGCACCGATGGCGATGCCGACCGGAAACGCGGCCGTTTTGGTGCCGCCCATCACCCCACCTGCCCCGCGCGCCCCGCTGGGGCCATCGGTCACCCCCAGCGCACCGATGGCCGGCGACTGGAAGGAAACGAGGTTCCACCAATCGGCGCCGGTCATCAGGTCGATTTGCTGATCCAGCGTCAGTTCATCTGCCAAGGCAGCAGCGCGGGTCAGGATGTCATGCGTCATAACGGGGCCAGTTGTTGATCGGTCCGCGCCAGTCCTCGTAAGCCTTGGCGACGGCGATCACAGTCAGATCGGCAAAGCGCGGCGCGACGATTTGCAGCCCGATAGGCATGCCAGACGCCGAGAACCCGCAGTTGATGGACGCGGCAGGTTGCTCGCCCATATTCCACGGCATGGTGAAGGCGATGTGTTCAAACGGGCGCATCGGATCGTTCGTCGGTGAGGCCCAATCGGCGGGGTAGCTGACGCTTGGGTTGACCGGCGACAAGATCACGTCGACCTGTTGGAACACTGCGGCGCAGGTGCGGCGCATGCCAAAAGTCTGGTCGAACCCGCGCGCGACCTCAATGGGCGAGTAGTTTACAGCGCTGCTGGCCCATTCCAGAATATAGGGCAGAATCTTGTCGCGCTTTTCGGGGCTGAGGCCCTGCATGATACCCCAGAAACGGGCACGCCAGCCCACGTCCAGCCCATCGAGCATTTCGCGTGTCAGCACGGGCGCGACTGGGATGATTTCGGCGCCTTGCGCCGCGAAGGTGTCTGCCGCGCGCTGGACGGCGGCTTTCACCTCGGGGTCGGCATCAAGGCCGCAGCCCGCGTCCAGCATGAGGCCGATTTTCATCCCTTTCACATTGGCGGCGGGCACATCCCAGTCCAGCGCCTCGTAGGGCAAGGATGTGGCGTCGCGCCAATCGGGGCGTGTGACGGTGGGCATAACGAAAGCCGCATCATCGACGGTGGGCGTCATCGGCCCCGCGCAGCGCCCCGTATAATAGGGGTCGATCGGCATCCGCCCCAGCGAGGGTTTGAACCCGAACAGCCCCGTCCAGCCGGCGGGCAAGCGCACCGAACCGCCAATATCCGTGCCGATATGCAGCGGCCCGTAGCCAGCCGCGCCTGCCGATGCGGCCCCCGCGGACGAGCCGCCGGGGTTTTCGCTCAGCTTCCACGGATTGCGGCTGAGCTGGTGGAAGGTCGACAGTCCCGAGGATAGCATCCCGTAATCTGGGCATGTGGTTTTGGCGAAGATAATCGCGCCATCTTCGCGCAGGCGCGCGGCGGTCGGCGCATCGGCGGTCGCGGGCACCAGATCGACGGCGGCGGTGCCTTGGGGGATGGGGTCGCCCTTGGTTGCGATCAGTTCTTTGACCGAAACCGGCATCCCGTCCAGCCGCCCCATCGGCGCACCCGCCATATAGCGGCTTTCGGCGGCTTTGGCGTCTTGCAGCGCCTGTTCGGGGCGGAAGGCATAAAGCGCGCCGACCTGCGGCTCGCTCGCCTCCACCCGCGCGATCAGGGCCTGCATGTACTCGACGGGCGACAGCTGTTTGGCCGCGAAAGCTGCAACAGTCTCGCGGGCGGTTTTATCAAGAATATCGTTCATACTATTGTTCCAAAAGACCTTTACGCCACGCGGCGTGATTTTCGACCAATAACTTCCAGCGTCGGCTCGGCAGCAAGCAGGCGCTGGGTGTAGGCTTCGACCGGGTGATCCAGCACGGCGCGTGCGGGGCCGGTTTCGACCAGCCTGCCGTGCTGCATGACGGCGACTTCGTCGCAGATTTCGTCGACGACGCCGATGTTGTGGGTGATGAACATGACGCCGATGCCGTGTTCGTCACGCAGCTTCAGGATCAGGTCCAAGATCTGCTTTTGCACCGTCAGATCGAGGGCGGATGTCGCCTCGTCCGCGACCAGCAGGCGGGGTTTGGTGATCAGCGCGCGCGCGATGGCGATGCGCTGGCGCTGACCACCCGAGAATTCATGCGGAAACCGCGTCATGTCTTTGCCAGACAGGCCGACATCTTCCAGCAGTTGGGCGACCATCTCGCGCCGCTCGGCCCCTTTGGGGGCTTTGGGGTCCAAATGCAGCGGCTCGGCGATGATTTTGCCCACATCATGGCGCGGGTCGAGCGAGCTATAAGGGTCCTGGAAAACCATCTGGAAGTTGCGTCGCGCCGCGCGCAAGGCAGCGGGCGACAGGTCGAACAGGCTCTGCCCCGCGACGGAGATGCGGCCCGATGTCGGCCGATCCAGCGCCATGACGATTTTCGCCAGCGTCGATTTGCCCGAGCCGCTTTCGCCGACCACCCCCAATATGCGCCCGCTGTCGAGCGAGAGCGACACGTTGTCCACCGCCTTGACTGTGGATTGACCCAGCACGAAATGGCGCGACAGGTTTTGGATAGAGAGGATCTCAGGCATGTTGCACCCCCAGCGAGTTGCGGACACGGCGCGGCATCGCGGAAATCAGCTTGCGCGTGTAGTCTTGGGTCGGGCGGCGCAGGATCTGCTCGGTCTCGCCCTGCTCGACCGGATCGCCACGATACATGACCAGCGTGCGGTCGGCGATGCGGCCGATCACGCCCAAGTCGTGCGAGATGAGGATGAGGGAAATGCCAAGATCGGTCACCAAATCATCCAGAATATCAAGGATTTCAGCCTGAACTGTCACATCCAGCGCAGTGGTGGGTTCATCCGCAATCAGCAGTTCGGGCTGCAAGGCCAAGGCGATGGCGATGCCGACGCGCTGACGCTGCCCGCCCGACATTTCATGCGGAAAGCTGTCGATACGTTCGGGCGCGCGGGGGATTTTCACCATTTCCAGCAGGCGCAGGGACTCGGCCCGCGCGGCGGATTTGGACAGGCCTTTGTTCAGGATCAGCCCTTCGGCGATTTGCGCGCCCACGCGCATGGCGGGGTTTAGGGCTGTCATCGGCTCTTGAAAAATCATGCCGATTTTGCGCCCGCGCAGCGCGCACATGTCACGCTCGGGCAGCGGCAGGATGTCTTGGCCGTCCAGCAAAATCTTGCCCGAGACTTTGGCCGTGCGTGGCAGCAGCCCCATGGTGGCCAGCGACAGCACCGATTTGCCCGAGCCGCTTTCGCCGACGATCCCTAGCGTTTCGCCTTTTTCCAGATCGAAGCTGATGCCGTGGACAACCTCGACTGCGGGGCCGTGGGCGCGCGCGAAGGACACGCGCAGGTCTTGAACCGAGAGCATCATGATGCTTGCCCCTTTCGCGGGTCAATCAGGTCGCGCAGGCCGTCGCCCAGCAGATTCAGGCCCAGCACGGCGATGGCAATAGCCAGCCCTGGGGCTAGCACCAGATGCGGCGCGGACGAGATATACGTTTGCGATTCCATCAGCATACGTCCCCAGCTGGGTGTGGGGGGCGCGACGCTCATGCCCAGAAAGCTGAGGCCGGCTTCCGACAGGATGCCAAGGCCGGTTTGGATGGCAAGCTGAACGATGATCTGCGCCGAGATGTTCGGCACGATATGCTGCAGCGTGATCAGCGCGGGGCCTTTGCCGGCCATCCGCGCCGCTTGCACGAAGTCGCGCGACCAGATTTGTAGCGCAGCGCCCCGTGTGATGCGGGCGAAGACCGGCACCATAAACAGGCCGATGGCGATAATGGCCGTCGTTGGCCCGCCGCCCAGCAGCGCGCCCAGCAAAATGGCGGACAGGATGGGCGGAAAGGCAAATAGTACGCCGTTTACGGCCATCACGGCGCGGTCGAACGCGCCCCCCAAAGCAGCGGCAGTGATGCCGATAAGCGTGCCGACCGCACTGCCCAGCACCGTGGCGGTAAAGGCGATGCCTAGCGATGTCCAAGCGCCGGCCATGATGATCGACAGAACGTCGCGGCCGATCTGGTCGGTGCCCAGCAGGCCCGCCACGCCCGGCCCTTTCATACGCTGGGCGATATTCATGGCAGTGGGGTCGGCAGGTGTCCAGAACTGGCTGACGATTGCGGCGCCCACCAGCACGGCGGTGATGGCACCGCCGATATAAAGCGAAAGAGGTAGCTTCTTCATGTCCGGCCCTTCAGGCGGGGATCGATCACCGCGTAAAGCGCGTCGACGACTGCGTTTGCGACCAGAACGATCAGGGCGAACAGCAAGATGACGTTCTGCACCACGATCAGGTCGCGTTGCGACAGGGATTGGTAGGCCAAGGTGCCAAGACCCGGCAGCGTGAAGACGTTTTCAACCAGCACCGCGCCCGAAATCAGGAACGGGATTTGCAGCCCCAGCATCGTCACCACCGGCAGCATGGCGTTTGGCACCGCGTGGCGCCACAGCGCCCGCGTGCGGCTGAGGCCCTTGGCGCGGGCGGTGCGGACGAAATCTTCGTTGATCACCTCGATCACCGAGGCGCGGGTCACGCGGGTCAGTACGGCGGATTGCGGGATGGCTAGCGCCACCGCAGGCAGGATCAGCGCGCTGAACGCGGGGCCGATGCCCGCCGACCAGCCCGGAAAGCCGCCGGTCGAAAACAGCCCTAGGCCGAGGGCAACCCCGAGGATGAGGAGCAGGCCGATCCAGAAGTTCGGCACCGCGATACCCACCTGCGAGAATAGCGAGGCCACCGTATCGACAGGCCCGCTGGGGCGGTTTGCCGCCCAAACACCCAGCGGCAGCGCGATGGCCAGCGACAGCGCGGTCGCCAACACCGCAAGCGGCAGCGTGACCATCAGCCGTTCGCCAATCAGGTCGGCCACGGGGGTCTTATAGATGTAGGACATGCCCAAATCGCCGCGCAGCAGCCCCAGCAGCCATTCGACGTAGCGGACAAGAAACGACCGGTCGAGGCCGAGTTCGGCGCGCAAGGCGGCCAGCGTATCGGGCGCGGCGTTTGTGCCCAGCATGATCGTGGCGGCGTCGCCGGGGGCGGCTTCGATCAGAGCAAAGATGACGAAGGACGAGATCCCCAAGACAAGGGCCAGTCCGGCCGCCTGTTTCAGGATTCGAAGAAGACGTGGCATAGCGTGGTAACTTTCAGTCATGCCAAGCGGGGCAGCGCCCCGACGTGCGGTGAAGTGCGGGGCAAGCGCGCGGCCTGCCCCGAATGGGTGGTCAGTTCGCCCAGCGAACGTCGGTCATGTCGTTCGACGGCACGGGGCCGTTTTCCCACACGCCTTGCAGGCCCGCATCCCAAACGCCCAGTTTGGGGTTGGAGTAGAGGAACAGCGCAGGCACGTCGGTGGCAATGATTTCTTGCGCGGTCTTATATCCTTCGGCGCGGGCCTCGGGTGTGGTCGCAGCGGCAATGGCAGCGATGGTCGCGTCGAAATCGGGGTTTTCGTAATTGAAGTAGTACGGGTGGCGCGCGTAGATGTTGATGTCCAGCGGCTCGGCATGGCCGATGATGGTCATGTCGTAATCGCGGCCTGTCATCACCTGCGTGACCCAAGCGGCGGGGAAATCGGTAATTTCGATGTTTGCCGTCACGCCGATTTGTTGGAAGAACGCCTGCATGATCTCGGCCGAGCGTTGCGCGTAAGTTCGGTTCGGCACCGAGAACGTGAAGGTAAACCCGTCGGCATAGCCTGCGTCGGCCAGCAGCGCTTTGGCCGCTTCGGGGTCGTAGCTGTAGGTGCCAGTCAGGTCTTCGTAAAACGGGCTGGCGGGCGAGAAGTGCGAGCCGATCGGCGTGCCGTAGCCCGAGGTCACCACATCGACCAGCGCACTGCGTTCAATCGACATCATCAGCGCTTGGCGCACGCGGGGGTCGTCAAACGGCGGGCGGGTGTTGTTCATGCCCGCGACGACTTCCATCTCGCCCGCGCCGGCATGGGCGGTGAATTTTGCGTCGGATGTGAACTGTTCAAACAGCTCGGGCGCGCCGAGTTCGGCGATCACTTGCGCCTGCCCCGATTTCAGCGCGGCGACCTGTGCCTGTGGGTCGGCGATGAAACGCGCAGTGACAGTATCCAGCTCGGGGCGGCCGCCCCAATAGCCGTCATAGGCCGACATGATGACGCGGTCGCCCTTGCGCCATTCGTCAACCTTGAACGGGCCTGTGCCGACGGGAGCGGTGGCGTTGGTGGCGGCCGAGGTCGGCTCGACCATGACGGCGGCGGGGAAACCCATCCAGTAGAGCAGGTCCGAATTCGGCTGCGACAGGGTTACGACCAGCGTCATGTCGTCGGCGACTTCGACGCTTGCAATCGCGGCATAAAGGGCCTTCTGCCCGTTAGTTGAATCCGGCCCGATCAGTTTGTCGAGGCTGAATTTGGCGACATTGGCATCAAATGCGGCACCATTGTGGTAGGTCACGTTCGGGCGCAGATGGAAGGTGTAGGTCAGGCCGTCGTCCGAAATATCCCAGCTTTCGGCCAGTTGGGGCTGGATTTCGGCGTTACGGTCGATGGTGACCAGCCCCTCGAACACGTTTTGCCACGTGACCTGACCTGCGGCGACGGGGGAATCCTCGCTCGGGTCCAGGCCGGTGGGTTCAACGGGTTGGATGAAGGTAACCTCGCCCGCGGCCATGGCGGCGAACGGGACAGCGGCGCACAAAGCAGCAAGCGAGACGGCTTTGGCAAGATGGCGCAGGTGCGGCGTCATTATCTTTCCTTTGTTTTTATATTACGACCCTGTTGGCAGTTCGTGCCATACGATGCCACCACTAGACCGCATGTGCGAGTGATTTGAAATCTGAAAAAATGTGTCTACTGTGCACCGAAAAACGTAGCACTGAAGTGCTGCCTGCAGCAGGGGCTGGTTTTGGACATCGACGCGATTGAACTTTTCAACGAATTGGCCCGTTCTGGCTCGATCCGGCAGACGGCCGAGGTTATGGGCATGTCCCCCACCGCCGTGGTGCGGCAAATTGACAAGATCGAGCATGAGTTTGGCGCAACGCTGTTGGATCGCACGCCGCGCGGTGTGCGGCTGACCGCTGCAGGCGAAGTTTTGGTGGCCGGATCGCGCGAGATTGCCCGCGAATTGCGGGCCATGCAGCAGCGGATGGATGACCTGAAGGGGCTGCGGCGCGGGCATGTGTCGATCCATGTGAACGGGGCGGCGATCAGTTCCATCCTTGCGCCAGTGCTGTATGATTTTTCGCACAAACACCCGCGCATCAGTATCGAAGTGTCTGTCTCCTCCGCGCAGGGGGCGCTGGATGCGGTAGCGGGCGGGCTGACCGATATGGCGGTGACGATGTTTGCGCCGGTCGACACGCGCATCGTCAACCGGTTCAAAATCCCCGTCCGGCACGAGCCGATCATGGCAGCCGACCACCCGCTTGCCGCGCAAAAGACGATTACGGTCGATGATCTGGTGCGCCACCGGCTGGCCCTGCCCGACCGCAGCTATGGCGTGCGCCGCGCGTTTGACGCCCGCTTGCGCGCCCACGGGTTTGACGCCAGCGAGGCGGGCTTCACCACATCATCGCTGGAGTTGCAGAAAGAACTGGCGATGCGCGGGGTTGCGGTGCTGATCTTGCCCGAAATGGCGGTGCAGCGTGAATTGGATGCAGGCTATCTGGTCGCCCGCCCGTTCATTCAGAAAGACCGGATCGAGACGTTGCTGGAGTTGAGCCATTCGGTTTCGCGCCACCAAAGCATGGCGGCGCGGCGGCTACTGGAATTTATAGAAAGCTTCCTGCGGCGCCACCATGGGTGAAAGGCGGCCCGTTTAGGCCGCCCCCCAGTATCAGCCGAAAACGCGGCCCAAGGCGATGTCGACGGCGTTAGTAATCTCGTCGATATTCTCGGGGGTGGCGATCAGCGCGGGCGCGAAGCACAGGGTGTTGTTGAACCCCGGGATCGAGCGGTTCGATGCGCCTATGATCACACCCTCTTTGCTGCATTCGGCGACGACAGCGCCGATGTCTTTTTCGGAGACGGGGGTTTTGCTGGTGCGGTCGCTGACCAGTTCCGCGCCGCAGAACAGGCCCTTGCCGCGCACGTCGCCGATGACATAGTGCTTGGCCATCAGCGCGGTGAGGTTCGCTATCATCTGGTGGCCGCGGTCAACGGTGTTTTGCAGCAAGCCTTCGCGTTCAATGATGTCCATGTTGACCAGCGCGGCGGCGGGGCCAGCGGTGCAGCCGCCGAAGGTGGAAATATCGCGGAAGTGGTTCAGGATGTCGGACGGGTCGTCCTTGAACATCTCGAAGATTTCTTCGGTCGTCACGCAGCAAGCAATCGCGGCGTAGCCCGATGCGACGCCCTTGGCCATGGTCACGAAGTCGGGCTTGATGCCGTAGTGCTGGTAGCCGAACCATGTGCCGGTGCGACCAATGCCGCAGACGACTTCGTCGATGTGCAGCAGAATGTCGTATTTCTTGCAAATCGCCTGCACGGCCTCCCAATACCCCTCGGGCGGGGTGATGACGCCGCCGCCAGCGGTGACAGGTTCCAGACACAACGCGCCAACAGTTTCAGGGCCTTCGCGCAGAATGACTTCCTCGATCGCCTCGGCCGCGCGCTTGCCATAGGCTGCACCAGTTAGATCCCACTGGGCGCGGTATTCCAGGCAGTGCGGGACGCGGATGAAATCGGGCGCCATCGGCCCGTATTGCATATTGCGCTGGTCTTGCCCGCCCGCCGACATGGTCGCCAGCGTGCCGCCGTGGTAGTCGCGATCACGATACAGGATCTTGGTTTTCTTGCCGCCGTATTTCTTGTGCGCGATCTGGCGCACCAGCTTGAAGGCTTTCTCGTTCGCCTCGGACCCCGAGTTGCAATAGTAGACGCGGCTCATGCCGGGCATCTTTTCGATCAGACGCTCGGCGAACAGCGCGCCGGGGATCGTACCAGCCGAGCCAGCAAAGTAGTTCATCTTGATGACGGCATCGCGGATTGCGTCACCGATTTCGGCGCGGCCGTAGCCCACGTTCACCGTCCAGACGGCGCCCGAGACGGCATCAAGGAAGCGCTTGCCGTGCTGGTCCCACACGTGGATACCCTGCCCCTCGACAATCACGCGGGGGTCGCTGACCTCGTAGGGTTTGTGCTGCGTCAGGTGGTGCCAGACATGGGCCTTGTCAGCCTTGACCACGTGGGAAATGTCGTTGTTGCCGTCCATCGGAACCTCTGGGGTGTGGGGATGGTTTATCTCGCCACGTCATCTGGTTTTGCACAAGCCTTTTTATGGTGGGCGTAAGGTATTGATTTATGGATGTGTGCCGCAAAATGTTTGCATATACTGCACAACATCAACAACGGGCAGCGGGGGCGGTCATGGACCAGCTGGATATTGGCGGCAAACTGCGCGCGCTGCGCGTGGCGCGGGGGATGTCGCAGCGCGTTTTGGCGCAACGCGTGGGCGTGCCCAATTCGACGATATCGCTGATTGAATCGGGCCGCGCGAACCCCTCGGTCGGGTCGCTGAAGCGAATCTTGGACGGGCTGCCGATTGGCTTGGCCGAATTCTTTGCCTACGACCCCGACGCCCAGCGGCAGGTGTTCTTTGCCGCCGAGGAGCTGCGCGAGATCGGAAAGGGGAAAATATCGTTCCGGCAGGTCGGCCACGGCGGCGCGGGGCGCGCGCTGCAGATGTTGAAAGAGGTCTACCAGCCCGGCGCCGACACCGGCCGTGTGCCCCTGACCCATGCGGGCGAGGAAGTCGGCTTGGTGCTGAGCGGGCGATTGGAAGTCACCGTCGATGGCCGCAAAAAGGTTTTGGGCGCTGGCGACGCTTATGCGTTCGACAGCACGCTACCGCACAGGTTTCGCAATGCAGGCAGCGTCGTTTGCGAGGTTGTCAGCGCGTGCACCCCGCCGACGTTCTAACGCAAACAGCCCCGCGCAACGGACTGCGCGGGGCGCTTTTCGAAGATTAGTTGGCCGCTTGCGCGCGGCGCGCCTCTTGGCTGACGGATTGGCCGGCGCTTTGCAGGTCACGTCCAGCGCCCTCGATAGTCGAGCAAGCGGCGAGACCGGCCAGAGCGACGAGGATGATGAGGTTTTTCATGTTTTTTCTCCGAAAAAGGGAAAGAATAGCAGCAGCCTACAGCCTAGATTTAAGATTCGCTACTAGGCAGATTTCTTTTGGCTGTTTGGTGCCAATTGGTGGCTGCGCCACAGCGCGGGCAGCGGCAGCAGGGCGTAGACGACCACAGCCGTGACAGTCATGCCAACCTGCCCCAGCGGCCCCAGCTGTTGCGAGAAGTAGAACGCCAGATACACCAGCGGCACGTGCCAGACGTAGGTTTGAAGCGAGTGCTGCCCCATCATTACGGCGGGGCGCCATTGCATCATCTGCGCCAGACCGCGCCCAACGTGGCCGACCACCGGCAAGCGGCTATAGCGCCCATAGACCAGCAGCCATGCCACAAGGTAGCCGACGGCGGCGAAGCTAATCACGAACAGCGGCCCCAGCGCGCGGCGATTCTCGATCACGCGGAAGACGTGATAGAAGGCCTCGGGCATGGGGACGTTTGCGGACAGCACACGCAGCGGCAGCATCAGCAGCAGAACGCCGGTTGCGATCGCGGCCCAGAAAGCCGCGCGTTGCGGCGGAATGGCGGCGACGTTCAAGGCCCCGCGGCTGAGCTGTGCGCCGATGACCAGCCCGCCCATGAACAGCAGTTGCCAGCCAAATGGGTGAAATGCCATCCGCAGGCCCTGCCCGTCCGAGGCGCCAAAGATCCAGTCTAGCGCGACCTCGGGATATACCCAGACCTTCAGCTGAACCGACAGCCACAGCAGCGCCGAGGCAGCCATCACGGTTTTCCAGCGGCCCTGATCAACCAAACGCAACGCGGGAACCGAGGCTGCGATAAACAAAATATACATCGGAAGAATGTCGGCAAAGGTCGGCTGATAGACCAACCCCAGCAATGCGATAGTACGCCACGGGTCCCACGGCTCGGCGGTTCCGGTCCAATTCTTGAAGATGTCGCCCCCATCGGGCAGCGCCAGACGCATCAGGAAGATGACGGCAAGCAGGCCTAGACAATACCGCCAGAGCTGCCAAATGCGTTGCTTGGCCATGCCTTGCAGGAAGGGGTATCCGCGCTGCGACAGACGACGTTGGCCGACCAGTCCGAAGACCAGCCCTGACACAAAAACAAATGCTTGGGCGCTCTCGGTAAACATGACCGAGCGGAAGTGCAGGCTGAGAAGCCAAAAGCCCTGCGGGAACACGAGATGGCTCAGCACCATGCTGATCAGTAGCCAACCCCGCAGTCCGTCTATGATTTCTATGCGCTTC